>SHZY01000124.1 GCA_009692065.1 Gemmataceae bacterium | reverse complement strand
CATTATGGATTCGCACGCACAACCGAACCGGTGATCGATCTCGAAGCGTTGAAGTCGGTCAAGGATAAGAAAGCCAAGATCTACCGCGACTCTCCGCTCGACACCACCGGTTTCATCTACAACAGCGGCGACCCGAAGCTCGACGGCCCCGTCAAAGACGCCCCGGAAATGCTGCGCCGTCTCGCCGACTCGGACCGCGTGCGGCAGGTTTTCATCCGTCATGCCTTCCGTTACTACCTTGGCCGCAATGAAACCCCCGGCGACGCGTCTACCTTGCAAGAGGCCGACCGGGCCTACATCGAAAGCGGCGGCAGCTTCAAGGCGCTGATCGTGTCACTGTTGTCCTCGGAATCCTTCCTCTATCGAACCGTACCTTCCATCACCAAGGAGTCCAAATGAACATCGTTAATAATGCACTCAAGATGGTTACCCCGGACCAGCTCGATCGCCGGACGGTGCTCAAGGGCATCACGCTCGGCGCCGGGGCCGTCGTGCTCCAACCGTTCTTGCAGCGGCTCGCGGCCGAGCCGGCAGGGCAGGCGCCGCCGAAGCGGTTCATCTTCTTCATGCAAGGCAACGGCCTTTGGCCTCACCACGTTCAGCCGCGCAACTTGCAGGCGCCGCCGCGCGGCACGAATCGGCTCATCGATCGGAACCTCGCCGACCTCGAACTGCCGGAACAGATCGCGCCGCTGACGCCGTTCAAGAACCGCATGGCGATCATCCAGAAGCTGTCGCACAAGATCTCCGGGCCCGGCGACCACGGCAAACATTACGGCGCACTCGGGTGTTTCAACTGGCGCCGCGGAGCCGCGAGTCAGACCATTGATCACGCCTTGGGTGCCGCTCAGCCAAGTATCATTCCGGTGGTTGGCCTCGGCATCAATCCCGGTGCCGTTTTCATTAACTCCCTCTCGGCCAGCGCCGCGCGCCGGCCGACGCCGATCGTCTGCCAGCCCGACCTCGCTTTCCAAATGCTCTTCGGCAGCGCAGCGGAAGGGAGCGCAGGGCGGGCGTTTCAGGCGCGAAATCGTTTGCTCGACTGGGCTCGCTCCGACATCCGTCGTGTCCGCAGCGAATTGCCGGCCATGGACCGCGAACAACTCGACATCTACCTCGACACCTTCGAACAGATGCGTGCTCGCCAAGACCGCATCAACGAAAACCGCGAACGTATCCGGGCCAATCTGCCCTCCCTCGATCGTTTTGATAGCCGGCGATTGACGCAGCGTTTCGAAGCGCAATGTGCGATCGCCGCGTCCGCCATCACCTCCGGACTGACGAACGTCGTGACGATTGATGCCAGCGGATACTACACCTGGACCGACCTCGGCATCACGCTTGACGACCATTCGATCGGCCACATGGCCGGTCGCCCCGAACGCGAACCACATGCCCTTCCGATTCGCCGCTTCCATGCCGAGCGAGTCGCCGATCTAGCTCGCCGTCTCGATGCCGTGCGCGAAGGCAACGGCACGATGCTCGACAATACACTCATTATCTGGATGAGCGATTCCGGCGAAGAACACCACGGCTTCTGTTCGGAATGGCCGTTAGTGTTAATCGGCGGCCTGGCGGGTCGATTGCGGACAGCCGGGCGATTCCTCCAGTATCCGAACTATGAAACCGCCGGCAATCGCACGATCGCGAACTTCTATCTGTCGCTTCTGCACGCCGTCGGCGATCGCCGCGAACGCTTCGGCGAACGCGATCCGAACATGAACGAAGCCGAACAAAACGGGCCGCTGGCGGAGATCATGGCGTAACCGTTTGTTCCTGCATATCGAGCGGTGGAGGGAGTATGCTTTTTCCCTAAGCCGCTCGTATTGATTCGAAGAATCCGAACCATGAAGATGGATTAATCGAGCCGTAAACGCAACGGCCTCCACCCCCGCAAGTTTCTTCCGAGATTCACCATGCGACGCGCAATCTTTAGCTTTTTGTTTCTTTCGATAATGGCCTTGAACTTTGGCCGCGCACAGGACACGACCAATCTCAAGGAACTCAGCGCCGAGGACGCCAGACGATTGGCACAGGACAAGAGCGGCAGGCTGTTGCTGAACGGTCTGACCACCCTCTCACTAGATCCGGCCAAGGAGCTGGCGAGGCACGAGGGTTGGCTCTCTCTCAACGGCCTTACGTCTCTGTCGAATGAAGTTGCCGAATCGCTCGGCCAACACAAAGGGCACCTGCACCTTGACGGGCTTACGAAACTCTCGGAAGAGGCGGCGAAGTCGCTGGCCCGGCACAACGGCGAATTATCCTTGAAGGGTTTGACTTCGTTATCCAATGAAGCCGGCGCTGCTCTGGCAAAACATACCGGAGGCCGGCTGTACCTGAACGGCGTGAAGATTCTTTCGACGGACGTGGGCAAGGCGCTGGCGCAACGCAAGGGGGGCGGACCTTCCAACAAGGTTTGCCTCGACGGCGTGGAATCACTTACCGCTCAAGCGGCCGAGGCGTTGGCGGAATCACATGGCCATAACTGGGATGGGAGACTGCCCGCCATGAAGACCATTCCCGAGGATGTGGCCAGGGCGCTGGCCAAACGGGGGGGACTTTCCCTGGAAGGGCTGACCTCGCTTTCGGATGAGTCGGCCAAGGCGGTGGGAGGAAAACTGGGAGGCAATCTGCCACGCCTGACTTCGCTCACCGTCGAGTCGGCCAAAGCGATCGTCGGATCGAATCGCGCACTGGTTCTCGATGGCCTCACAACACTGCCCGATGACATCGCCGTGGTGATTGGCGGTAAGAACAGTTCCGGCAATCTGCATCTCAACGGCTTGACCACGCTGACCCCTGTCGTGGCGAAAGATATCTCCCAACGAAACGGCGACCTGCACCTCAACGGCCTTACGACGATCTCTAACGACACTCTCAAAGCTCTTGCCGAGCACAAGGCAGGAGGGAATAGCCGGCCTGTCGTTCATCTCAAGGGATTGACGACTCTCTCTAAGGAAGGGACCGCGATCCTGGCGGCGTGGCCGAAATGGTGTGGCGAACTTCCCGCATTGACAACGCTCTCCGAGAAGTCGGCCCTCGCCTTGGCATCGTCGCGCAATTGGAATGGCACTCTTCCTTCGATCAAAGCGATCGAGCCTGCAGTTGCCAAGGCATTGGCACTGCGCCAAGGCAATCTCTCTCTCAACGGTCTAACAAAGCTAGCCGATGAGGCGGCGAGAGAACTTGCCAAGCATCAAGCAGGCACGCTCTCGCTCAATGGCCTGAAGGATCTATCGGACAACGCGGCTGCCGTGTTCGCCCAGCACGATGGTCGCTTGTCGCTCAACGGCCTCGCCACTCTGTCCAAGGATGCTGCGGCGGCGCTGGCAAAACACAAAGGGGATTGGCTGTCTCTCGATGGCCTGACTTCGCTCTCCGAAGATGCAGCGAAATCATTGGCAAAACATCAAGGTGTCGTCTCGCTCTCTGGTTTGATGCCGCTCACGGACGAAGCGTTTCTGGTGTTGAAGGGAAATCCCAAGATAGTGTTGCCAGAAAATCATCGGGCAAGGTCCGCAATCACTAAGCCGCAAGCGGCCGACGCGAAGTTCGTCGTCACCTTCCTTGAAGCCAACTGCATGAGTTGCCACAGCGGCAAACGCAAGGAAGGCGATTTTTCGATGGACGCGCTGACCTTCGACAACATCGCCGGCCGGGTTGCGTATGCGTCGATCCTGGAACGGCTTCGTGCTGGCGACATGCCGCCGTCCGTTAAAGATCGGCCCGATCCCGCGAAGTCCGCAGGCGCCGTTCAATGGATTTCGGCGCAGCTCGACACGCCTTTCAAGGGGCCGGCGACCCACTATGCAGTCAAGGAAAAGCCTGTGGATGGCAACCGCTTGCCCCACGCGATTCTCTTCGGCGGCCAACGGGGTCCGAGCGTGCCCCCTGCACCGCGGCTCTGGCGATTGTCTCCGTCCGCTTACTCCAAATCGCTCGGCAACTTCAATGTAAACGGCTTGCAGCAACCGTTTGGCCTGATTCAGGAGGCCGGGTTCCGAGATTTCTCCGCCCTTTACTCGCCCGATGAAGGCGCCACGAGCCTGCTTCTGACCAATGCGGAGTTGATCGTGCTGGCCCAGATTCGGCCGTATTCCCTCGTCAACCTCGTCCAAAAGCCCGAGGCCGCCAAAGAGTCGCTTTGGCCGAACGAGGGGCGTATCAAGACGGCGACCCCCGAGGAACGCAAGCATCTTGAGAAGGGCGATCGAGTGCGCGGCAACGGAGTCATTGCCGCGCTGATGCATCCCAAGGTGGCGGCGAATCGCGAGGAATTGGTGAAGGCACTAAATCAACAGTACCAGGCGATACTCTCACGGACGCCCAACGAGAAGGAACTGGAAAGCCTGCTGGAACTCTACAAAGACGTGGCCAAGGAAGGCGACTATGCGTTGGCGGGCAAGACTGTCCTCATGGCCCCGCTCATGACGCCGGAAGCGATCTTGCGTTTCGAGATCGGCCTCGGCGCGGAAGTACGGCCCGGCGTTCGCATGCTGTCGCCGCGGGAGACCGCGTTTGCGATTAGTCTTGCACTTTCCACCAATCGTGATCTGGGACTCCTGTCCTCCGCCGCACAAGGGAAACTCACAACGCGCGAAGAAGTTGCTGCGGCAGTTCGAAAGATTCTCGAAGACCCCAAGCTCAGTAAATCCCGCGTGCCCTGGTTCTTCCGCGAGTACTTCGATTATTACCGGGCGACGGAGGTTTTTAAAGACCCGGTGCCGGACCACTTGCAACGCCGTGGCGCCTCCTTCAATGCGAGACAATATGTCGACGATACCGATGTCCTGGTGCTGTCCATTCTTTCGCACGACAAGGATGTTATTAAGGGACTGTTGACAACCACCGATTCCTATCACACTCACGAGTTGTTTGGTTCGGCGGAAGACGGGCTTCGCAATGGACACGGTCCCCTATTTCGCAAGTTCAGCCCGTTCGCGATGGAACACCGAAGGCCGCAAAGCGAGAGCATCGGCATTCCGATGCAGCCAAGCTGGCTGGTGGCGTGGTCGGTGGGCACGGACAACGACATCGTCCGTCGCGGCCGCTGGGTGCGTGAGAAGCTGCTGGGCGGTCGCGTGCCGGATCTACCCATCAACGTGCAGGCCATGGTGCCGGAGGATCCGCATCGCACGTTGCGCGAGCGGCAAATGGTCACGCGTGCCGGCGCTTGCTGGAAGTGTCACTATCGGATGGATGATCTTGGCACGCCGTTCGACCACGTCAATCACTATGGATTCGTGCGTACAACCGAACCGGTCATCGATCTCGATGCAATGAAATCCGTCAAAGACAAGAAGGCCAAGATCTACCGCGACGCTCCACTCGACACCACTGGTTTCATCTACAACAGCGGCGACCCGAAGCTCGACGGCCCTGTCAAGGACGCGCCGGAGATGCTGCGCCGTATGGCCGAATCGGACCGGGTGAGGCAGGTGTTCATCCGCCACGCCTTCCGCTACTTCCTTGGCCGCAACGAAACCCCCGGCGACGCGCCGACTCTGCAAGAAGCTGACCGTGCCTACATCGAAAGCGGCGGCAGCTTCAAGGCATTGATAGTCTCACTGCTCTCCTCCGAATCCTTCCTCTATCGAACCATGCCTACCAAAGGATCCCAACCATGACGATGAATCAAAAGGTCCGTAAATGCAACGGTCTTCACCGGCGCGAGCTTCTGCAACTGGGGGCCGCGGCGTTCTGCGGCTTGACCCTGGCGGATTTCTTGCGGGCCGACGCTCGTTCCGCAGTCGATCGCTCATATCGCAAGAGATCGATCGTAAACGTCTGGCTGGCCGGCGGCGCCTCGCATCTGGACACCTTTGACATGAAGCCGAATGCCCCTGTGGAGTTTCGCGGGGAATTTAGGCCCATCGCTACCCGCATGCCAGGCGTCCAGATCTGCGAGTATCTTCCGCGCATCGCCGAGCGGATGGACCGCATGGCTCTCATTCGCTCACTCATGGGGACCGTCGACTCGCATGACGGGGCCATGTGTGCGACGGGCTATCCACCGGGGAGTTTGCGCAACATCGGCGGACGTCCCAACATTGGATCCGTCGTGGCCAAAATCCAGGGCCCCACGAACGGCAATGTTCCCACCGCCGTCACCATGATCTCCGGTTATAACCCCAGCGAGCAGGCGTATTTTCGATCCGCAGGGTTTCTTGGCCGATCCTTCGACTGCTACACCCCGGCCAGCGACGATGGGCGAGCCAACCTGCTGTCACGCAATATCACACCAGATCGCATGGCGCTTTTGTCGAGTTTCGACACCATCCGCAGAGACATCGATGCCCGCGGCAACATGGAGGCGATGGATGCCTACACCCAGCGGGCCGTTCAGTTCGTGACTTCGCGAGAATTCGCTCAGGCGCTCGACATCACGCGTGAACCGCTTGCCGTGAGAAACCGATATGGCGTCGGGTTCGGGACAAGCTCAATGTCAAGAATCACGCTCGGGCTGCAAAATGCCCGGTTTCTTATGGCACGTCGTTTGATCGAATGCGGAGCAAGGTGCGTCAACCTGACCTGGGAAGAGGGGGGCGAACGGCGATGGGACACCCACTCAAATAACTTCAATGCCCTGCGTCATGAGTTATTGCCTTCCTTCGACATCGGCCTTAGCGCCTTTTTCGACGACCTCGAAGCGAGGGGCATGCTCGATGATGTCCTCGTGCTCGTATGGGGCGAGTTCGGTCGCACGCCGCGCATCAACAATAATGCCGGGCGCGATCACTATGCGCCCGCAGCATCCGCGCTCCTGTTCGGCGGCGGTTTGAATGTTGGTCAAGTCATCGGCAGCACGACCCGCAACGGCGAACGGCCACTCGATCGCCCGATCCACTACCAGCAGATGTTCGCCACGCTGTATCGACACCTCGGTATCGATCCGGCGCAGACCACAGTGCTGGACCCGAACAATCGGCCGCAGTACCTCCTCGATCATACGGATACGATTCGCGAACTGATATCGTAACGCCCCCCGGCGAACGTTCGCCGCCGTTTTCCGACGAGACGCTGGTGGTCGCGCAATTATCGTCCGAGTCAGTCCTGTACCGAACCAAACCGACCGAAGAGCCAACGGATGAATATTCCAACAGATAACGCCGGGATGGGACGGCGTCAATTTCTGAAGAGTGCTGCGCTGGCGTCTCTCGCCCTCTCGGCAGCGAACCTAAACCCAGTCCAGGCGGCGCCGGGCAGGGCTCGCAAGGTCATCTTCGTGTGGCTCTGGGGCGGCCCGTCGCAATGGGACATGTTCGACCCCAAGCCGGACATGCCGAGTGCGCAGCGCACGCCGTTTTCGACGATCCCGACACGCATTCCCGGAGCGCGGTTCACGGAGTTGCTGCCACGACTGGCCGCGCGCAGCAACCGATTCTCACTCATTCAATCGAACCTTTTTGGCGGCCAGCATGCGTCGTGGCCGATGTCGGGCCAAGACGAACAAACCGCTCGGCCCCTTGAACCGAATTTCGGTTCGATCGTCGCCAAGCATTTGGGCTCCAGGCACTTACCGCCGTTCATTTCGATCATGCCGGCGGGAAGAAGCGCATTCGCTGCACCGTTCACAGGGCAGCCAGGTGTGGGAGCTGGCAAGCTCGGCCCGGCCTTCAATCCGTTCTACGTCAAGTGCAATATTCTCGGCGAGATCGAATTCCCCGGCGAGTTAACACTGCGTAAGGGTATGACGCAGGCCCGGCTTTCCGATCGGCGTGCTCTGCTGAGCCAACTGGAAGCGACACGTCCCGGCATGGAGTCGTCGAGCGTTCGATCCCACCTGCATAACTTTGAGACGGCCTATCGCCTGATCAACTCTCCGGAGACGTTCACGGCTTTTGATCTCAGCAAAGAACGCGAGCAAATCCGCGGATCGTACGGCCGATCGAGCTTTGGCCAAAGCCTTTTGCTGGGGCGCCGCCTGATTGAAGCGGGGGTGCCGTACGTGCAGGTCAATTGGGGAAACAATGCCGACGGGTTGGAGGAAGGGAGCAGCATGGGCTGGGACAACCACTACCACCACAACGACTCGATGATGTCGTATCAGTGTCCTCAGTTCGATCGCTGTTTGTCCGCGTTGCTCGACGACTTGCAGGATCGCGGGCTTTTCGAAAGCACCCTGGTCGTCGCCATGGGGGAGATGGGCAGGACTGCCAATATCAATTCGATGGGAGGCCGGGACCACAATGCTCACGCTTTCACGTTCTGGGCCGGAGGTGGAGTGCAGCCGGGGCGAATCGTTGCGCCAACGAATCGAGCTGGTCAGCCCACGAACGGGTGGGTTAGGGCCAGTTCCGTCGGTGCCACGATCGCCGAATTGGTCGGCCTCGATACCCAAGGCCGAGCGGAAATGAACGTATTGCCAGGCGCGGAGGTCGTCCATGATTTGCTTTAGGCCACGCGCCCATGGAATCGTCCTTTTGTCAGCATTGTTGGCCCACGTCGCCAGTGCTGCGGAACCGGTTCAGCTCACGAACGACGGCTACTTCCGACGGGATCTCGTTTGCTGGCCCGGCAAGAACGAACTCGTGTTTAGCCAATCGACGCCAACCAAGGGCCCATTCGAAGGGCGCCTCCGCCTAATGCGCATGAACCTCGACGATCGCAAGGTGGAAATGCTCCACAAAGATGGGGAAGCCGAGCGTGAGTTCGCCGTTTCAGGAGATGGGAAAGTGATTGCCTACGGATCGTTTCGCAATATCACCTCGAATATCGTGGTAAAGGATTTAGTCAACAACAAAACGACGACGTTAAAGCCGACCGGCCACAACGGCGATTGGTTCGGCCATCGGTCAACGCTCTCGCCCAAAGGAGATCGCATCGTTTATGTGAGGCTCGGCGAAAAGATGGTGGCTCGCGATTTGTGGAAGGACGATGCCAAGGATCTCGTACTTGGCACTGTAGGCGATGAGTTTCCCAACTTTTCGCCCGACGGCAAGCGCATCGTCTTCAGTTCCCGCCGCGACGGCGACTACGAAATTTACGTGATGAACGCGGACGGCACCGGCGAAACGCGGCTTACGAAGTCGCCGGGCCTCGATGTCAACGCGCGATTCTCTCCGGACGGCGGACAAATTGCCTTCACTAGCAACCGCGATGGGAACTACGAAATTTACGTTATGAACGCCGACGGAACCAACCTTCGCCGCGTGACCAATCACCCGGAACGTGATGACTTCCCCTGCTGGACCCCAGACGGAAAGCACCTGCTCTTCGTGGGAGAACGCAAGGGGAAGTTCGACATCTACAAAGTGGAAGTACCAGCCCATACAAAGGAATCCAAATAATGAATCCAATCCAAGACATGAACCATCGTCGAACCTTCCTCAAGGGGGTCTCTCTGGGGGCGGGCGGCTTGCTCTTCGAGCCCCTTCTGCAAAAGGTTGCCGCACAGGCGGCGGGCCGTCCCACGGCGCCGAAACGGGTAATCTTCCTCGTGTTCGACAACGGCTTTCGCGAAATTGGCGGCACTCTGCCCGAGGGGGTTCCTCTGGCATCCAACGAGCTTCGGCGGATTCCCCTCCGGGGTTTGTACCTCCCATTCGACATCGAGCCGTTTGCGCCATTCCGCGACCGGATGACGATTTTGCATGGTTTGAGAACGAACAATGCCGTGGACCATGGGGGCTACTTCACGGCCCTCTCGGGTATTGCGGGCAACAAGCATTCGACGCTGGGCATTTCGATTGACGCGGCCATCGCCCAGGCCAATCCCGGAGTCTTTCCGCTGCTCGGCCTGGGTGTCGCCCAGGGCGGGCCCACGACCGCCTACTGCTCGTCGGCGTGGGGAGCCGGAAGGCCGATCGCGATGCAGTGCCGGCCGGAAATGGCTTTCGAATCGCTCTTCGGCAGCGTCGGCGCCACGCGGAACGATTTTGCGACGCGGAGAAACCTGTTGGATTTCGTCACCAACGACGTGCGGCGGGTTCGTGCGGAAATCGCGGGGCCTGAGCGGGAATTGCTCGACGCTCATCTCGAAGCGATCGAATCGCTCTCGCGGCGAAACGGGCAACTCTCCGAACAATTCCAGAACGGAACGCTGAATCGCCACGCCCCCAGGCTTCCGGAACGAATGGGGACGGTGGCGGAAATCGCCACGGCTCAGTGCGACATCGCTGCGGCGGCGCTCGTGGCCGGCCTGACCAACGTCGTGACGATCTCCTCGGGCCTCGGCGGCATCATGTCGAGATACTCCGGAATTGCGAGTTCCGATGGACACGGGCTGGGACATGGCGGCGTCGACCAGTCAGTGGAAGTGAACTTGCGGCGGCCCTTCGGAGCGTTGTCGCTTTACCACAATTATCTCGCCCGGCAGGCGGCACGGATGCTGACGAGGTTGCGGGAAACGCGAGAAGGGACCGGTACGATGCTCGACAACACCCTGCTCGTATTCATGAGCGATTCAGCCAACCAACAGCATTCGTGGCCCGGAGCGAATTGGCCTTTCGTGCTCGTCGGCAACCTCGGCGGAACGTTGCGAACCGGACAGTTCGTGTCATACCCGGTCAGTGCCCAAGCCGCGGGAGGAGACGGCGGCAACCAGACTTTCGGGACGGCGCACCGCACCAATCCGGTGATCAACGCCCTGTACACCACGCTGCTGCACGCCATCGGCAGACCGTGCGACGCGTTCAATCGGCCCGTCAGTTCGTCGGAAGCGGCGAGAATTTACGGCCCCTTGCCCGAGTTGCTTAATGCGTAGACCCTGTGAGAGATGCGTAAAATGAGACTGTGGAAACAAAATCTCCCGTATCTTGCACTGACGTTGCTTGCTGCAATCGTCGTCGAGCCTTGTCGCGCCCAGAACTCGGCCGAAGTCGCGAAGGTCATCGAGCCGTTTGTCCAGAAGTATTGCGTGAAGTGTCATGGCGCCGAGAAACCGAAGGCGGGGTTGTCGCTGCATCGGTTCAAGGAGGCGAAAGCGATCCTCAAGGAACGCAAACTTTGGGACGCGGCGATTCACCAGATCGAGTCCGGCGAGATGCCCCCGGCGAAGCAACCGCAGCCGACCGTGAATGAGAAGGCGGCGCTTGCAAAAAGCGTTCGCGCCATCTACGCGAAGGCCGACACCGGCAAACCCGATCCGGGGCGAAGCTTGATTCGGCGACTCACGCGAACCGAATACGGCGCCACCGTTCGCGATCTGTTTCAACTCGATTTGGATTTCAATCCCGAATTTGAATTGCCGACGGATGCCATCACGCATGGTTTCGAAAACAACGCCGAGGCCCTCACGATTTCTCCCGCGTTGCTGGACCGCTACATCGTGGCCGCGCAGATGGTCGCGGAGCGAGCGATTCGCGTGGAGTTTCCCAAACGAGAGATCCTTCGCCCGAATGGGATTCTTCCGTCCATGCCCAATACCGTCAACATCCCCGTAGCCAAGGTGGTGGAGAAGCTGACAGCCCTGGCCGAGGCAAACCCCAAGGACGCCCTCGTTCGCTATCGCCTGGCCCGGGTCCATGCCGCGGCTTATGGACGCAAATCCGAAACGGTCCCAGTCCAACCGGGCAAGGAATCCGAGGGAATCTGGTTCGGTCTCAACCCGCCGCACTTACCTTTCGAGGTTACCCGCGTCAACGACCCGGCGAAATTGAAGGCGGCCAACGAGCACCTCGAGCGTGCAACCGCACGGTATCGTGAAGTGCTACAACTCGACCCCGAGAATCTGTCCGCACGATTGGGCCTGGCGTGGTGCACGCTACAGTCCGGCGACAAGACAACAGCGATTGCAGAATTTCGTGCGGCGATCGACACAGCGAGGATAAAGGAAAAAGAATTCCGACCGGTCGATTGGAAGGGGCCCTCCATTGTGTTCGAGGGCTCCCATCAGCTGGTGCCGTTGCTCGACAAGAAAGCGGATGCGAAGGAGATCGCCACCCTGAATGAGCGAAAGGGGCAACTCAGCAAGACCATGAACAGCAGCCCTTGGAGGCAGTATCGCCGGCTGGACTTCGGCGCGAAACAACCTGGGTTTTCGGGGCCGTTCTTCTCGAAAAGCGACGGGATTGGCACTCTCGATAATTTCCTCAGGTACGGCAGCACCGACGAATTTCTCTTCCGCGTGACGCTGTTCGTGGAGCAGACTCCGGAACCCGTGCGGGTGGCGCTGTTCGTCGGCGGGCCCGGCTTGCCGGAATACTCCACCGCCGCCGAACGTGCCGAAATCCTGGGTGAGATTGAACACCCAGTCTTTCAATCGATCAAGATCCTGAAAATCGCGAAGGTGACGTCGCGGTCAATCGAGGCTCCGCAGCAAATCGAGGTGCTGGTGAGCCGGCGCGGTCGGAGCGGACCGATCGGCATCTTGGGCATCGGGTTGATCAATCCCAAAAACGATTCTTCGCCGGTTCGGCTGCACTTCAAATTCGAGAGCGAGGGCCCGCTCCTGCCGATTTCGCACCAGCATATCCTCGCCTGTTCGGCCGACAAATCGCAGGCGGAACAAACGCGCGAGATCATCGGCCGGCTTCTCCCGCGAGCGTTTCGCCGCCCCGTCACCAAGGATGAGATCGAAGCGGTCGCCAAGTTCGCCGATCGAGCCGTGGCGAACGGAAAGAAGTGGGAAGTGGGCATGCAGCACGCCTTGATGGCAATGCTCTGCTCGCCGAAGTTCCTGTTCCGTTCGGAGCTAGACGACCGACCCGATTCTGTCGAGCCGCACCCGATCGGCGAATTCGAGCTGGCTTCACGTCTCAGCTACTTTCTCTGGAGCAGCCTGCCCGATGACGAGTTGTTCAAACTGGCCGGCGAAAAGAAACTCTCGGCGAATCTGGAGGCACAGGTCCGGCGAATGCTGCGGGACCCCAGGTCGAAAGCGCTGGTCGACAACTTCGCCATGCCGTGGCTGCGTCTGGATTCGCTGAAGACGCACCAGGTCGACCCGAAGCTGTTTCCGAACGTCGACAGGGACCTGCGCGAGGCGATGCTGCAGGAAACGCAATATTTCCTGCTCGACATGCTCCGCGAAGACCGCAGCCTCCTCGAATTGATCGATGCCAATTACACCTTCTTGAATGGCCGGCTGGCCGGCCACTATCGCATCGCCGACACGCTGGGCAACCCTTCCGGGGCGAAGGTGGAAAAGAAAGGGCAGCCCATCCCGAGGGGACGTTTCGTGCGCGTGTCGTTGCAGGGAAGCGAGAGGGGCGGTATTCTCACTCAGGCAAGCCTTCTCACGATGACATCTCCCCCGACGCGAACATCGCCGGTGAAGCGAGGCGCGTGGGTCCTGGAGAACATCCTGGGTACGCCGCCTCCGCCACCGCCCCCCGACATCCCCGAGTTGGACCAAAAGGAAACGAAGGTCACGACCCTTCGTGAACGGCTGGAGAAGCATCGTGCCAACGCGGTCTGTGCCAGTTGTCATTCCAAGATCGATCCATTAGGGTTCGCCTTCGAGAACTATGACGCCGTCGGCGTGTTTCGCACGAAAGAAGCGAACAAAAATATCGACGTGAGCGGCACATTGCCGGATGGCCGAAAAATCAACGGCATGGGCGATCTCAAAAAAGCGCTGCTCGCGGATAAAGAACGGTTCGCCAGGCATGTGACCGAAAAGATGCTGACCTACGCTCTGGGCAGAGGCGTCGAGTATTACGACAAACGTGCCATCGATCGGATCGTGTCCGAGGTGGCGAAAGATGACTTCAAATTCTCCCGGATGGTGATCGCAATCGTAAAAAGCGATCCGTTTCGTTTACGGCGAGGAAAGGGGCAGGCACAATGAACCAGCTTTTGTTGCGTCCTATTGTGTTGCGTGGCATCGGTGCTGGACTCGCCCTAATTCCCGCACTGCTAGCTTATCTCACGCCCACCGCTGGCTCTGCCGGTGGTGCTGACGACCTCGCACAATCGTATGCCAAGCAGATACGCCCGCTGCTCGTCAAGACATGTGGGAAGTGCCATGGGAAGACGCCCAAGGACAACGATCTCGATCTCACGAGCTTCGGCACCGCCAAGGCGATCCTCGCCAAGCCCAAGGTACTCGCCGACGTCGTGGAGCGGTTGAGCGCTGGCGACATGCCGCCGAAGGAGGCGTCGCAGCCAAGCAAAGCCGAGCGGGAACAACTGCTGGGCTGGATCAAGGCGGCGCTCGACGCGGAGGCGGCCGCTCGGGCCGGAGACCCCGGAGCGGTGACGCTGCGCCGACTGAGCAACGCCGAGTACGATAACGCGATCCGCGATCTCACCGGCGTGGATATGCGGCCGACCCGGGCCCGCGAGTTTCCCGCCGACAGCGTCGGCGGCGAGGGCTTCGCCAACGTCGGGGAGGCTATGCCGGTGACCCCCGGTCTGGTCGAACGCTACCATCAGGCTGCCCGCGACGTCGCCGCGCGGGCGGTGCTCCTGCCCAAGGGCTTCCGCTTCTCCCCCTCTCCGGACCGCCCGACCTGGGCCGAGGAGGCGCTCAAGTCGCTCCGCAGTTTCCATGCCCGCCACGCCGGGCCCAAGGGGGAGCCACCGCTTGCGGCCCACCTCACGGCGACTCTGCGCCACCGCGACAAACTCACCAGCGGCGGCCCCGCTGCCATCGCCGCGGTCGCCGCCGAGGAAAAGCTCAACGCCACGTACCTGGCCGCGCTCTGGGCGAGGCTGAACGGCAAGACGGCCTCGCCCCTGCTCGACCCGATCCGGGAAAAATGGCGGGCGGCAACCACGGATCCGGCGCCGGTGCTGGCGGCGATTAAGGCCACGCAGGACCAACTGTTTCTGGGCAACTACTCCAAGAATGCTGTCATCGCGGTCGGCAACGGCTTCCCCGCATGGGAAGATCTTCGTCGTATGGTCGCCCGAGAGCGGGTCGAGGGGGCCGCCCGCGAACCGCTCTTCCGGCTGGTCGCGTTGCCAGCCCAGCCCGACACATTTGTGGTCTGGGACCGGCTTCGGCTGGAAGGCGGTGACGGGCCAACGCTGGTGCTTGCGGAGCATCCAGAGTTGCGGGTGGCCGTCGAGGCGGCGTCCGGACTCAAGTTCGGCCATCACCCGAAGGACAGGCCGGTGCCAAAGTCGGCCCTGGTAACGGCTGCGGGCGCCGAGGTCGTCATCGACCTGCGGAAATTGCCGGCGCCGCTGCAGAAGGCGCTCACGCTGCCGCGGTTTCTCCGTGCCGATGTGAGCCTCGACGACGGTAGTCCGGAAACAGCCGCGTTCCAGGCTTTTCTCATCGCTGCCACGGGTGGCGGCGGCAACCTTGCCGAGCCGGTCGCCAAAGCGATCGCGGGCGACCTGCGGGTGGCGCAGATCGTCCATTCACGCGTCGCCGCCGAGCGGGCCAGACCGGCCGCGGAGTTCCGCTCGCTCTTCCCACCAGCGGTCCTCTTCGAGCCAATCATCCCGCGGGACGCCCAGGGGAGCGTGTTCTTGTACCACCGCGCGGACGAACCGTTACGTCGGCTCCTTCTCGACGAGGCGGGCCGGGCGGAGATCGACCGTTTGTGGAGTGAACTGGAGTTTGTGAGCGAGCAAGCATTCGCCACCTCGATCATGTATAAGGAAATCGTGCAGTACTACCGCAAGCCGAACGACGGCGCGCGGATTATGTTCTTCTACATCCAGATGTTCGATGAGCAGATCAAACGGGAGGAGAATGCCCTCCGCGCGGCCCAGGTCGCCGCGGAGCCGGGGCACCTCGAGGCGCTGTTCGCGTTCGCCGCTCGGGCCTGGCGTCGGCCACTCGCGGCTGACGAACGCAAGGCCATTCTCGCATCCTACCATGCCGACCGCAAAGACGGCATCAATCACGATCCAGCCTTCCGTGCCGCGCTTGCCCGTGTCCTCTCGTCGCCGTGGTTCCTCTACCGGGTTGAACAACCGGCACCCGGTCCTCGCTGGCGGCCGGTGTCAGGCGACGAATTGGCGACGCGGCTGAGTTTCCTGCTTTGGGAGTCGGTCCCCGATGACGAGTTGCGGGCGAAGGCTGCGACACTCCATAAGCCCGCGGTCATGGAGCAGCAATTGCGCCGGATGCTAAAAGACGTTCGGATGCGAGGCATGGCCGAGGAGTTCGGCGCCCGCTGGGTCGGAGTGCGAGACTTCGCCGCCAACCACGGCCGGAGCCTGAAGCACTTCCCCGAATTCACGCCGGCCCTGCGCGACGCCCTGGCCGAGGAGCCCGTGCGATTCTTCGAGGATTTACTAGTAAACGACCGTCCGGTCGCTGACGTGTTTGCCTCTGATGCGGTCGTCATCAACGATATTCTTGCCAAGCACTACGGCATCCCTGGCGTGAAGGGTCCGGAATGGCGCCGCGTCGAGAAGGTTGCCGCCCATGGCCGCGGTGGGATGCTCGGTTTTGGCGCGGTGCTCGCCAAGCATGCGGCCGCCGCACGCACGAGCCCTGTCAAGCGTGGGGCGTGGGTGGTTCAAATGCTCGGCGAGCGGCTGCCTAAGGTTCCACCCAACGTGCCGCCGCTGCCTGAGACTCCTCCCGCTGGGCTCAGCGTGCGCGAGATCACCGAACGTCACCGCAAGGATTCAAACTGTGCTGGTTGCCACATTCGCATCGATCCCTTTGGCATGACGCTGGAACAATTCGATGCCCTTGGAAGGTTGCGGCCCGCCAAAGATCTGAAGCCTGGCGATGCCAAGGCGACCACGCGCGACGGGGTCGAAATCGACGGTTTCGCCGGCCTGCGGAACTACATCGCTGGCCCCCGGCGTGACGATCTGCTGCGGTCCCTCGCCCAAAAACTGGTAGGCTACTCACTGGGCCGATCTGTTCAGTTGTCGGACCGAAAGCTTATCGAAGAAGTGACCAAGACCATGGCCGACGGCGGCCGCTGGTCGGACGTAATGCTCGTTATTGTCCGCAGCGAGCAGTTTCGCTGCATTCGGCCGGCAGCCTCCGCATCAAACTAACCCAAAACGAGAGGACTTTTCAATGTCTACTAAACCAGCTTCGATCTGCTCACGACGCACATTGTTGCGAGGGCTCGGCGTGTCCATGGCTCTGCCGTGGCTCGAATCGCTGCCGTTCGCCGAGGCCTCGAGCCCTGCCGATCAGCCGCCGACCCGCACGCTCGTCACCTACACCGGTATGGGCTTTCACTCGAATCACTGGTGGGCCAGGGGGCAAGGAGCCGCCATGGAACTCGGGCCCTGCCTGACACCGCTGGCACCCTGGAAGGAGCGGCTGGTCTTCCTCCGCGGCCTCTGGAACGAACGGGCCAACAACGGAGTCATCCACTGCATGCAGACGGGGAACATGCTCAGTGGTGCCGTCATGTCGAAGACGGAGGTCCGCACCGGCGTTAGTTTCGACCAGTTGATGGCGCAGCGGATGGGCGCCCGCACCCGCTTGCCGTCGCTGGTACTCGGCTGCGAGGGGCCGATTCCTGGCCTCCAGGACGGGCATCCGTTGCTTTACAGCTCGCACATTTCGTGGAGCACGGCGGTGTCGCCGACCTGGACTGAGACGCGTCCGGCGCTGGCTTTCGATCAGCTCTTCCGCACCGAGCGCAACCGCGAGGACCGGCGCGTCGTCGATGCCGTGCTCGAAGACGCCCGGTCACTGCGCCAGCGATTATCCGTCTCGGACCGTCAGCGGTTCGAGGAGTATCTCGGAAGTGTCCACGAGATCGAAGGACGCATCAGGCGGGTTGGCCAGGAGCGGCCTGCCGGCGCCTGGAGGCCGACCCTGGTCGCCCCCGATCGTCCGCGGCCGGCCGACGGCATTCCCAACGAAATTCCAGAATATTGGCGACTCATGAACGACATCGTGCTGCTCGCCTTCCGCACCGACTCGACGCGGATCGCAACCCTCAAGTATTGCAACGACGGCTCGATCCTCACTCACGCGCATGTTGGCGCACAAGATCAGCATCACCAGATGGCCCACACCCAGCCGCAACAACTCGTTGCGGTCAACCAGTTCTTTATGTCCCAGCTCGCCTACCTCTGCGCGCGGATGGCGGAAGTGCGGGAAGGCGACCGCACGCTGCTCGACAACACCACCATCATGCACTGTTCGAGCATGCTGCACGGTAACCATGATGCAAGGCAGTTGCCTGTGATCCTGCTTGGCGGGGCGGGCGGCAGGCTCCGCGGCGGCCGCGTGCTCGACTACCTCAATGCCCCCAACCGGCGCATGTGCAGCCTGTTCCTCAGCCTCATGGACTGGACCGGTCTGGAACTCGACCGCTTTGGCGACAGCACGGCGAGGCTGACTGGACTTTAGGTGCCGTCCGTTAATTAGTGTTACAACTTCGCAGATGTTTCATACGTCTGCTCCATGCGACGCGCAAGCATGGAGGCTGCGATACGCCAACGGTTCGAAGGTCTGGCTTCGTCGTTGGATGAGCGCCAAAGACGATTGTGGGCGGCG
>SHZY01000123.1 GCA_009692065.1 Gemmataceae bacterium | reverse complement strand
CAGGCCAGAAGGTAAGGTGAACAAGGCGCTCGAACATGAATCAAAAATCAATCGTCTCCCTCGCGGGGGATCCGGAAATTCTACCGCCCGAGCCAGGCCCCTCATTGCCGGCCGCGCATGCAGGAAGCTTCGCTTATTTTAGGGCTAGGCTGGCTGCCGTATTTGGGGTGGCACCTTTGGCGGTACTTACCTGCGCTTCGGATGTCAATTGTCGCGGGGTTCTTACCGACGGGAAAAACGACGATATTCAGGTGTTTGGTCTTGGCGAAGGGATCGTCGATGTCGCCAGCCGGAAAGCTGCCGTGGATGCCGATGGGGACCCGTTCGCCCGGATCAGTCAGATCGCCGTTGGCATTGCGATCCACGTACAAGGTGTTGCCGTCCAGCACCAACCAGACGCGCAATTTGGCTTCGGGACCGAAGACCAACAGGCAGTATTCCTGTTTTTTTGTCTCGTAGGTAGGCTTCTTGAGGATCTTGCGCTCGATTTTCGTCAGATCAACCGTCTCCTCACCCACACGCTCAGAGGCGGTTTTAGCGGGTTCTTGCGCCCAGGTTAGGCCAAGGCCAACGGCTAAGGCGACGAAGACTACCAATGCACGCGGTAATTTCATCTGTTTACCCTCCCCTCGAAGAAAAGTTGTTGACCGAGGAGCAAAATAGGACTTGCTTCACCTGGTATGATAGGGGCCGTTGGCTCCCGCGTCAGGCATTTGTAGCGATTTTGCTTTCCTTCCTCCATGGGGTTGGGTAATCTGAGAAGCATATCCCAACACCGAGGAACCAGCCATGAATCGTTGTCGAATCGCGCTCGCGTTCTTGCTGATTGCCCTGTCTGCCGCCGTAGCCGGCGCGCAACCGATTGACGTCGAAGGCCAGCCGTTGGCCGGCAACGTCCGCCGCGTACTCAAGGCGATGGAATCGCTCGGCACGCCGCTGGCGGAGGAGCAAGCGGGCGCCGTCCTGAAGGCGGCCGATATGCAGGATGCCGCGAAGCTGCAAGAGCTGCTCGACCCGTACGTGATGCTGTTCGTGCACCTCAATCCAGAAGCTCGCGTCAAGGTTCTGCGCGGTAAGGCGCCCGCGGTTCTTCAGCAAGCCGGTTATACGCCCATTCTCATCAAGATCCACAACGAGAGCACCGTCACCAAGCCGCTGCGCATCGGCAGCCCGCAATCGCTGCCGATTTTTTCCGGCGGCCGAGCAAAGGGCAACGACAAGATCACCGACGCCGATGTCAAGAATCGCTTCCTCGACGTCGAGATGTTTACCGCAGCGCCGATGACCGACAAGCTCAGCGGGTTGAAGGTCGAATACGCCCTCGCCCTGATTCACAGCGTCCAGGCCGGCAAGCGGGAGGCCACCCTTTTCATCGATGTGGGTCAGGGAACGAAGGACCTCGGCTCCCGCGCGGAACTCGCCGTGCTGTTCGAAATCAGGCCGGCGATTCCCGTCAAGTTGCTGATCACCGACTTCGACGATACACAGACCACGGCCCGCTTCACCTTCAAGGACAAAATGGGCCGCGTCTATCCCCCCAAGGCAAAGCGGCTCGCTCCGGATTTCTTTTTCCAGGACCATGTCTATCGCCATTCGGGCGGTATCGTTCTGCTTCCGCCGGGCGAGCTGACCATGAGCTATGGCCGCGGCCCGGAGTATCGCATGCTCTCGAAAAAGATCACGGTACCCGAGAAGGGGGCACACGTTGAGAAGGTCAAACTCCAGCGCTGGATCAATCCGATGGACTACGGCTTCTATTCGGGCGATCACCACATCCACGCTGCGGGCTGTTCGCACTACACCAATCCGACCGAGGGAGTTTTTGCCGAGGATATGTTTCTGCACGTCAAGGGCGAGGGGATGAACGTCGGCTGCAATCTGACGTGGGGCCCGTGCTATGACTTCCAGCGCAAGTTCTTCGAGCCCACGGCCAACAAGGTCAGCGAGCCGTTCACGGTTTTGAAATACGACATCGAGGTCAGCGGCTTCGGCTCGCAGGCGCTCGGACATGTGTGCTTGCTCAACCTGCGCGATCAGACCTATCCGGGTTCGGAAGGCACCAAGACCAAGGGCTGGCCGACCTGGACGACGCCGCTCATGCGCTGGGCGAAGAACCAGGGCGCCTACACCGGCTATGCCCACTCCGCGAGCGGTCTCGGCGTCAATGCGAAGGCACTCAGCAAGCGACTCTTCGACGCGGTTGATGCGGACAAGGACACCAAGATCTCGCCCAAGGAAGCCGAGAAAGGATTGTTGCCCGACACGTTCGAGGCCATCGACACAGACAAGAACGGGTCGATTTCGATGGACGAACTCGTGTACGCCGTCGCGCGCGTGAGCGGGCAGATCAAGGGCATTCCCGCGCAACTGCCGAACTTCGCGGTACCGGAGATGGATGGCATCGGCGCCCAGGAAATCTGCGTCACGACTGCGCAGGGCCTGTGCGATTTCATCAGTGCCATGGACACCAACCGCGTGCCGGAGTGGAACTGCTGGTATCACATCCTCAACTGCGGCTTTCCGTTGAAAGTCTCCGGCGAGACCGACTTCCCCTGCATCACCGATTCGCGCGTCGGCCAAGGGCGCGTCTATGTCCAGCTTGGCAAGATCAAGGGCATCGAGTTCAAGGACTGGGCGGAAGGCTTAGCGAAAGGCCGATCCTACGTCAGCGATGGCTATGCCCACGCTCTGGAGTTCACGGTGGAAGGCGTGGCTGCAGGCGGCCAGGTGAAGATGCGCCAGCCGGGCAAGGTGGCCGTCAAGGCGAAGGTCGCATTTGCCGCCGAATCGCCGCTCGGCACATCCAACGGCGGAGTACTGCCAACCGGCAAGACGCGCCTGGTCGAGTTGATCGTCAACGGGCAGCCGATCGCCACGCAGGTCGTGCCTGCCGATGACAAGGCACACGAGCTCACCTTCAACGTGACGATCGACAAGAGCTCCTGGATCGCGCTGCGGCACTTCCCGCAGATGCACACCAATCCGGTGGAAGTGATCCTCAGGGACCAGCCGATCCGGGCGTCGCGCATGAGCGCGCTCTGGTGCATCGGCACGATCGAGCAACTCTGGCGTGTGCGCGGCAAGGGCATCGCCGAAGAAGAACGTGCGGAAGCCGAGCGCGTGTTCCAGTGGGCGATCCAGCGTTATCGCAAGATTGCCGACGAATCGCCGCCGGGGAGTTGAAGATTCCCGATATCGCCGCTTGCGGCTTAACGTTGGCTTGGTGCCGTGCGAACGCCAAGACGCAAGCGGCGAAACGGGTTCATCATTTCACCGCATCCAGTGCCGCGGCCGCGCTGGCACATCGCTCGGCGCCGACCTTGCGGCGTACGATGGCCGCGAACGCAGCGATGCCGACCAGATGGCGCGAGACTTTGATCGAGCGCAGCACGCTCGCAATGATGAACCAGCGATTGAGCCGAGAGTAACTCACGCGTTCGACGTCCACCCATTTGACGCAAATCGGGGTGCCCCAGCGCGCATAGCGAGTGACGCCTTCCTCGGTGAGCGCGATCTGAATCCCTTCCACTTCGAAGAGCAAGAGGCCGCCGACTACGCTGGTTGCCAGGAAAGCGATGCCGGCCAGCGCGAGCGTGCCGGTGTTCTGCCAGCGCACGAGCACGACGAAGCATGCCATTAGTACGGGCGGGGCGAGGGCGAGGATCAGCGCTCCGGTGCGCAGCATCCAGCCGTATTGGAGCACATGGAGAATGTCGGCCTGCTTGAGCTTGCGAGGTCCCGTGAGCGCGTAGGTGAGCCAGAAGAAAACGACGGCCGCGGCGACGACGAGAAAGGTGGTTTGCAGCGCTAACATGCGCATCATTCTATCGAAAGCCCAGGGACGGCTGTCCCTGGGTTTTCGTTGTTTAATCCAGAACGCGGCGTTCTTCCGGCGGATAGCCGATGAAGGTCTTGGCGACGTCATTGGCAACCTTCGTCAAGAAGGTCGTGCGGAACCACGACGCGGTCATGCTCGTCGCGTCGATAGGGCCTGGGCCGGACGGAAAGCCGCGCTGCATTTCCTTGCCGAACACCTTGTGTCCATCGTCATCTGCCGCCTTGACCTTGTACATGCTGACGGCGAGGTCGGTCCTGCCGCGATACATCGGCGGGTAGAGGTCTTTCTCGTAGAGACCCAAGGAGTTGATGGTGACGTCGAGGACGTAGTCGGCCTTGAAATGAGCGCCGATCTCCACGGCGCCAAGCTGCCCGCCGGCGCGCTGGTTCAACTGCCGGCTCCGTACTTGGGCGTCGGAAACGATCTTGATCTTGTGCTTGTTAGTTGTGCAGCGATTGCGGAACGCCTGGGCGATTTGAATCGCCAGCTCGGCATCGGCGCCTTGCAGATCGGGCCGATGTTCCGGACGCGCGAAATTCGTCAGGATGACGAGCGTGATTTCCTTGTCCTTAGCGAAGAGCTTGTATTCCGGATCCACGTTCGTGTCCGTGAACGGCATGATGATCATCGACAGCATCTGCGGATTGCAGCCGACGGACAGCCACGCCATGCCGGCCACGAGGACCAGCACCCAGCGCCAACCAGGACGAGACGGTGTGAAACGGGCCGAGGATGGGTTTTGTGTCGCCATTTTTCTCTCCTCCATGAAGGCAAGTGTAGGCCTCACGCTCCGCGTGAGGAAACCATCACGCGGAGCGTGACGGCTACACTAATTTCTGCCGCTCGCCCTATTAGGAACTCAACAGTTCCACCAGCACCACTACTGCCCAGCGCCCGAACAGGATCACCAGGAAGACGATCGCCAGCCGAAAGACCAGCATCTCCAGCGAGCGAACGAAAACAAACCGTCCGAAGAACGCGCTGGCGAGCGCCCATGGGATGAACAAGAGCCCGAAGGTCGCCAGTCCCGTCCCCGCGAAATTCGCCTTCAGCGAGTTCCACACGTCGGCATGAATCAACAGAGAAAAGCTCGTCGTCATCCCGCACGAAGGGCAGGGTATGCCGGCCTTCGCCTTGAAGGTACACTCGGGCAACCCCAACTGCTGATGCGTGCCCATGCGCAACGGTTCGCCATCCTCGTACGGATAAAGCTGCGTGGCGATGACGAACACGATGATCCACGGGATCGTCAACGCGATCAAGGCGGCGCGAATCCAGCGGTGGATCGGCTTTGCCTCATCCACGGAGTCTTCGTCCGCTTCGTAAGGCTCCAACTCAACAGCTTCATCTTCGGTGGACATAGGGTTTTAGCGTGGGGGGTGATAACCACGGTTGGAACGCAATGCAATAGCAACTTACCGCTTTGGGGAGTCCGTAGCATGGAACTTTCCGCTACTGACTACGGACTCCGCGGAATATTGTACGCGAAAAATTCGTCAGCGGGACGCCAGACGTTCCGCGTAGTCGGTTAGCTCGTTGAGCTCGGTTTCGACTTGCTTCCGATAGTGCTCGAGCTCCGCTCGGCCGGCGTCGCGCGGAATGTGGACGGGGCCCTTGAAGATGACGATCGATTGGCTGAACGGGCGCGGCAGAACGAAGCGGTCCCAGCTGTCCAGCCGCCACGGGCGATCGTGCCCGACGCCCATGAGCACAATCGGCATGCCGGTTTTGGCGGCGAGATAGATCAGGCCCAGCTCGATATGCCGGCGTGGGCCGCGCGGCCCATCGGGCATGACGGCGATATGAGCTTGACCGGCGATGCGGATCATCTCGCGCATGGCCTTCATGCCGCCGCGTGTCTTGGAGCCGCGGATCGTTCCGTAGCCGATGTGCTTGCAGATCTGGGCAATCATCTCGCCATCGGCGTGTTCGCTGATGAGCACCTCGATCTTGCGGCCGCGATACTGGTAACAGGGAACGAGGATGTTCTCATGCCAGAATGTGTAAAGGAAGTGCCCCTGCAAGCCTTCAGATTCGGGATTGAGGTTCGGTCCGAGGTGGCGAAAGCGATAGGTCAGCGTTCCGATCCAGATGCGGATGATAATCGCGCCGAGAAAGCCGATCCACTTGATGATGGCAGGATGGCGGATTTTCATGGCAACGTCCTTGTACCGTCCCTCTTCGTTTTGCGCCCGCAAGGCAACTGGCGGGCGCTAAACGAATCAGCCATCCGCCCATTCGCCGCTGAACACTTCGACCGCCGGCCCCGTCATGTAAACATGATTATCCTTTTCGGACCAGTGCAACTGCAGGTCGCCGCCCAGAAGATGGATCGTAACTTTACGTTCGGATCGGCCGGCCAAAACGCCGGCGACGCACACGGCCGACGCGCCGGTGCCGCAGGCCAGCGTCTCGCCGGAGCCGCGTTCCCAGACGCGCATGGTCAGGTCGTCAGGCCGATTGACTTTCACGAATTCGACGTTGGTCTTGCGTGGGAAGATCGCTGCCTTCTCGATCTCCGGGCCGATGGCATGCACGTGATGCTGGGTGATCGCATCGACGAAAATGACGCAATGCGGATTGCCAACCGACACGCAGGTCGCCCTGACATCGAACCCAGGCAGCGGCACGTCGATCGGCGGATTCCCCGCCAGTGTCGTCGGAATCCTGGCGGCGTCGAGGATCGGTTCGCCCATGTTAACGCGCACTTGCTGGACCTTGCCGGCCTGGGTTTCGACATCGAGTGTCAACACGCCGCGGCCGGTCTCGATGGTCAACGTCGGCTTCCTGGCGACGGCGTGATCGTAGACGTACTTGGCCACGCAGCGGATGCCGTTGCCGCACATCTCCGATTCGCTGCCGTCGGCGTTGAACATGATCATGCGCGCGTCGGCTTTCTCGGACGGGCAAATGAGGATGAGGCCGTCGGAGCCGATGCCGAAATGCCGATCGCTGATCTTTTGGCTCAAGGCAGGCGCGTTCGTGGGTGGCTTTTGCGCGAAGCAATCGACGTAGATGTAGTCGTTGCCGCAGCCTTGCATTTTGGTGAAGTGCATGATCGGCTCCTCCTACCAGCCCCACGCGCCAGCGTGGGGATAACCCAATCCCCACGCTGGCGCGTGGGGCTGGTCTATTCCCATTCTATCGTCGCGGGCGGTTTGCTGCTGATGTCGTAGACGACGCGGTTGACCCCCTTCACCTCGTTGCTGATCCGCGTGGACATCTTCGCCAGCAGGTCGTACGGCAAGTGCGACCAATCGGCGGTCATGAAGTCATCGGTTTGCACCGCGCGAATGGCGACGGCGTTTTCATAGGTGCGGCCATCACCCATGACGCCGACCGATTGCACCGGCAACAGCACGGCGAACGCTTGCGACGTCTTCTTGTACCAGCCGGATTGCTTCAACTCTTCCAGCACGATCGCGTCGGCTTGGCGCAGCACTTCGAGTCGATCGTCGCTGACGGGGCCCAGGCAGCGCACCGCGAGACCGGGACCGGGGAACGGATGCCGCCAGACGATGTTCTCGGGCAGCCCCAACTCCAGGCCGAGGCGGCGCACCTCGTCTTTGAAAAGATCCTTGAGCGGCTCAATCAATTCGAATCCAAGATCCTTCGGCAACCCGCCGACGTTGTGATGCGTCTTGATCGTCGCAGCGGGGCCGTCTTTGGCGGCGCCGCTTTCAATCACATCGGGATAGAGCGTCCCCTGTGCGAGGAATTTCGCGTGCTTGATCGAGCGGGCCTCGTCTTTGAACACATCGATGAACACGTGGCCGATGATCGTGCGTTTTTGCTGCGGATCGGACACGCCGGCGAGCGCCTTCAGAAAGCGTTCGCCGGCATCGACGGAGTGCAGGTCGGCCTTGAAGTGGTCGCGGAAGGTGCGCTGGACCGCTTCGACCTCGCCTTTGCGCAAGAGGCCGTTATCGACGAAGATGCAAGCGACCTGGCTGCCGATCGCCTTGACGAGAAGCGCCGCCGCGACGGAGGAATCGACCCCGCCCGACAGCCCGCAGATGACGCGCTGCGTGCCGACGCGCTGCCGCAGGTCAGTCACGGTCTGCGAGAGGAATGAGTCGATCTTCCATTTGCCGGTGCAGCCGCAGATCTTGTAGAGGAAGTTGCGCAGAATCTGGCTGCCGAACGGCGTGTGACTTACCTCGGGGTGAAACTGCACACCGTAGAAAGGCCTCTTTTGATGCTTGACGGCGGCAACGGGGCAGGTATCGGTCGAGGCAAGCGAAACATAATCTTCCGCGCCCGCCTGCACCTGGTCGCCGTGGCTCATCCAGACGATCATTTCCTCAGGGACACCGGCGAACAGTCCATCCATTTGGCTTACTCGACAGACCGCTCGGCCGAACTCGCGATGGTTGCCGGGGATGACTTTGCCGCCGGTCAGATGGGACGCGAGCTGCATGCCGTAGCAGATGCCGAGGATGGGAATGCCCAGATCGAAGATTTTTGGATCGCAGCTCGGCGCCCCGGGTTCATAGACGCTGGCTGGTCCGCCGGAGAGGACAATGCCGCTCGGCTTCAGCTCGCGCACCCGCTCGGCCGTGAGGTTGGCGCGCACGAGCTGGCAGAAGACATTCTGCTCGCGCACGCGCCGGGCAATGAGCTGGGCGTACTGCGAGCCGAAGTCGAAGATCAGGATGCGTTCGGTGTCAGGCGTTGAACTCATGGCGTTCCTTGCTTCCCCAATTCGATCGACCGTTTCGTCGCCGCCTCAACGGCATCCATCAGCGCTGCCCGGATGCCGCCGCTTTCCAGGGCGTGCAGGCCGGCGATGGTGGTGCCGGCGGGGCTGGCGACCATGTCCTTGAGCTGGCCGGGATGCAGCCCCGTTTCGAGCAGCAATTTCGCGGAGCCGAACACTGTTTGAGCGGCAAGCATGGTCGCCAAATGGCGTGGCAAACCCATGCGCACGCCGCCATCGGCAAGGGCTTCGATCATCACGGCGACAAACGCTGGGCCACTGCCCGATAAGCCGGTGACGGCGTCAAGCAGTTTCTCCGGCACCTGCACCGCGCGGCCGACGCTGGCAAGCAATCGTTGCGTTCGTTCAATGTCGGCGGCTGTGGCTGTGCTGGAAGCCGCGAAGGCCGACGCACTGGCGCCGACCAGGCACGGCGTGTTCGGCATAACGCGAATGATTCGTTTGTCGGGGCCGAGGGTGTCCGAAAGCTGCTTGAGCGTGATGCCCGCGGCGATGGAGATCACCAGGTGCTGCGCTTGCAGGGCCGGTTGGATTTCACGCAGCAAGTCCGGCATGTTCTGCGGCTTGACGGCGAGAACAACGATGTCGCTCTGGGAGACGACGCGTGCGTTCTCGGTGTGAATCGAAGCCTGCGTCGATTTTGTGAATTGTTCGCGGGCGGAAGGGACGGGATCACTTGCGCAAACCTGCTCCGTAGTGGTCAGCCCAGCCTGAATCCATCCCTGGGCCAGGGCGGTCGCCATTTTCCCTGCGCCAAGAAATCCAATGCGGAACGTTTCGCTCATGGTCGGTGGACCGTTTGGCAAAAGATTCATCATACACGATATTGGCCATTCTACTAGCCCGCAGTGCAAGCAAGGGATGGGTGTTTTCGTTTAGCGCCCGCAGGCGTCCGGTGGGCGCTAAACGAGGATCTCGGAACCCGGCTGCAACACCGCTACCTCGACGCCTGTTTCTTTCTTGACACGTACGGCCCATGCCTCGGCGTCCTGTTCGATCACCGGAAATGTGTCGTAGTGGATCGGTATCACCTTTTTCGGCTGGATCAATTTCACCGCACGCACGGCATCGTCGGGGCCCATCGTGTAGTTGTCGCCGATCGGCAGTACGGCAAGATCGATACCTTCCTCGCCGATGAGACGCATGTCGCCGAAGAGACCGGTGTCGGCGGCGTGGTAGATTTTCTTGCCGTCCTTGAGGTAGATGAGGAACCCGCACGGATTGCCGCCGTTGGACCCGTCGGGCAGGGCGGAGCCATGGAAGGCGAGCGTCAACTTGACCCGGCCAAAGGGATGGTTAAACCCGCCGCCGTGCTGCTGGCCATGGACCTTTTTGACGCCTTGCTGTTCGAGCCAAAGGCTGATCTCGTAGTTACTGATGATGGTGGCGTCGGTGCGTTTGGCAATCTCGACGCTGTCGCCGACGTGATCGCCGTGGCCGTGCGAGATGAGAATGAAGTCAGCCTCGGCGTCCTTGGCGCTGATCGCCGCCTTGGGATTGCCGGTGAAGAATGGGTCGATGAGAATTTTGAAGCCGGCCGTGTCGAGCGCCATGGCGGCGTGGCCCAGCCAGCGGATGCGTGTGGACATCGTTAATACCTCGGGGAAAAAGAAAACGCCGCTTGCGGCGTAGCATACCGTGCTACGCCGCAAGCGGCGAGAAAAAAAGCAAAGCAAGCCGAAACATGACCGCCGTCAAGCGGTCCCTGGATCGAACAGATGCCGCTCGCATGGCAAGACTCAGCATCCGCAGGACGGACGGGCTAGTCGCCGGTCTATCTCTTCGGCAGCGTGGCAACCTTTCCCGACGATCCTTTTCCCACCCCTCTCCTTTTGGGAGAGGGGCCGGGGGTGAGGGACCGTCCCAGCGGGTGAAGGCCCATCGCTTTGCGTCCCGCCTTTTCAGGTGGTTTGCCCTTTCGAGGATGAAAGGCGTTGCGATCCAGGCAGAGACATTTCGACTTGCTCCAAGCTTGCCGCCAAAACCGGCAATCTCGTTTGCTTACCCGAACCCTAGCTCACGATCCTCCCACGTGCAATATTTGGCATTACCCTTTCTTGAGTAACGACGCGCGCAAAATGTGCTGAACGGTTGCTTTCCGAGGCCAATTTTGATGCCCGCGGTCACGGCCGAAGGGGATTCAGTCCGATAGGGTTATATTGACCCATCAGCGCATTTCCGTTACTCGTAAACAACTTCTACTAGCGCCTTCAAGGAAGTCCTGCGCGCGGAGACTTCATGCCCCGAAAACCTGAACGGTTGCTGCTGGTCATTGCCGACGACATCGGCATCGGCCCCAACACAACGACCGGAATCCTCCAGCTCGCGTCGCAAGGCATCATCACCGGCTCGGTGTTACTAGTCAATTCTACCTATGCCGAGGACGCTATCCGCAAGTGGCGGCGGCTGGGGGCCCCTCTCGATATCGGCTGGCATCCCGCCTTGACCCTGGACTCCCCGCTTGCCCCGTCTGCCGACGTCCCCAGCCTTATTCGTACTGACGGCACGTTCTGGCCGCTCGGCAGCTTTCTCAAACGCTGGTTCCTGGGACTCCTCAATCCGCAAGAAGTCGAACTTGAATGGCGCTTGCAGCTAAAACGCTTCATCGAACTGGTCGGTCACCCGCCGCTGTTTGTCAATGTTCATCAGCACATCGGCCTGTTTAGCCCGCTGGGAGAAATTCTGTTCAACATTCTTTCGGAGCTAAGTGTCAGACCCTACATGCGGCGGATTCAGGAACCGTGGTCTGTCATTCGAGATTTGCCTGGCGCACGCTTGAAACGCTGTTGCCTCGGCTGGCTCGGGCGGCGTCTCAGTCGGATTCAGGAAGCCCATGGATTTCCGGGCAACGACTGGCTGGCGGGAATCGCCAAACCCGAGGATGTGCTCGATCCGGACTTCTTCGTCGGCTGGCTGGAGGCGATGCCGGGCCAAGTCGTGGAGTTGATGTGCCACCCTGGTCGGCTGGACCCGACGCTGGTTGGCCGCGATTGCACCGACAGCGATGGTCTTTTACAGCAGCGCGTCAACGAATTGCGCTGGCTGCGTGACGGTTCCTTCCTGGAAGCAGCCGAGGATGCCGGGTTCAAGCTCATATCCCCATCCGATTTCCTCCAACGCAGAATCCCATTGGCACACTGTGCGTAGGCTGGGTGATTTTCTGCCGTCCTCACGTTCGATATGGACAACGCCGCCCAGGATCGTTATTTTCTGTGATTTGAACGACTGGACAGGATTGGAATCCTGTCCCACGATGAGAACAGGAAATGAGGTCACGGATGACGGAGCATCGTCCGCTGGTCAGCATCGTATGCCCGGCTTATCACGAGCAGGAAGTGTTGCCGCACTTTCATGTGGAGTTGAGCCGAGTGCTGGCGCCGCTGGAAGCGCAGTACCAATTCGAGATTCTCTACATCGACGACGGCTCGCGAGATCAGACGTTGCAAGCGATGCAGTCGGTAGCATTCGACGACCCGCGCGTGCGCGTGCTGTCGCTGGCGCGCAACTTCGGCAAGGAGGCGGCGCTGCAAGCGGGGCTGGAGCATGCGGACGGCGATCTCATCATCACGATGGACACCGACTTGCAACATCCACCCGAACTGATCCCGCAGCTTCTGGAGAAAGCCAAGGAGCCGGTCGATCTCGTCATCACGGTGCGTCAGGAATATCAGAAGCCCGGCTGGTTCAATCAGCTTGGCACGCAGGCCTTCTATCGTGTCCTGCATGCCTTGAGCGAGATCGAAATCCGGCAAGAAACGTCGGACTACCTGCTGATGAAACGCAAGGTTGCCGACGTCTTGATGCGGATGCAAGAGAAGCACCGCTTCATGAAGGGCCTCATCCACTGGATGGGCTTCAAGTATCTGGAGGTGCCGTTCCATCCCAAGGAGCGGACGCTCGGGCTAACCAAGTTTTCCTTCCTGCGTCTGATGGCGCTCGGCAAGGATTGCCTGTTCTCGTTCTCGAAAAAACCGCTCACGCTGGCGACAACATTTGGCTCGATCACCCTTTGCGTCGGGCTGGCGTGGGCGCTGGCGGCGCTGGTGCAGCTCATCTTCCAGGTCGGCGAAACGAAATGGACGGCCAACTACATGATTGTGTCGAGCCATGTGCTCGCCGGAGCGATTCTGCTGGCGATCGGCATTCTCGGCGAATATCTGGGGCGCATCTGGGAGCAGGTGCGCAGCCGGCCGAACTACTTGTTGAAGTTTGATTCGCACGATGCCGACTCGCGTAAGGCTGCCCGTCAGCCGCCGCACATTCGCGTCTTTGGCGCCCCGGCTGAGGCGCCCACGGATCAAGAAATCGCGTGACGAATCCTCGTCTGGCTCAAAGGACTAACCACAGAGACACAGTGGCACAGAGAAGAGAAGATAGGGAATGAGCTGAGCCACTCTCAAAACCGGTATTGGCGCAGGGCATGAAAGTCCCATTCCACCTTCTCCTTTTGTTCTCTGTGCCACTGTGTTTCTGTGGTTAGTGATTTTGAGTAATCTCGGCTTTGCGTTGGCCGAACCGGTCAGATTTTCGACCTGAATGGAGTAGCGCCCATGGATTGGCAAGCGACCACGCCGCTGGGCCGCTGGGAAAAGCGGGCGTTGGTCATCTACGCCCTAAGCCTGATCGCGTTTGGCGTTCTGGTCGAATATCGATCGGCTTTCCTGTCGCGACGCATGGGGGACCTGGACGTGTTCCTGCGCGCGGCCTGGGCCGTTCGCAATGATGCCGATCTCTATGCGGTCACCAGCGACAACGATTGGCACTATCTCTACCCGCCGCTCTATGCGATCCTGTTGACGCCTCTGGCAGACCCGCCCCATGGTGAAGGCGCCGCGGGCTACTTGCCATACGTGTTTTCGGTGGCGATCTGCTACCTGGTCAGCTTGCTGAGCTTGTTTCTGGGCGTACACACGCTCGCCTCGGCGCTGGAAGAGCGGGCCGACGACCGGGGTTTTCAAACGCAGCCGAGATACTGCCGGCGCTGGTGGGCGTTGCGGCTTGTCCCGGTCCTGGTCTGCGGGTTGCCGATCTGCCACACGCTGATGCGCGGGCAGGTCAACGTGCTCGTGCTGGCGATGTTGTGCGCGGCGCTGGCGGGCTGGGTTCGTCAGCAAAAATTTCGCGCCGGGCTCTGGCTGGCGCTGGCAATTTGTATCAAGGTGATCCCCGCGTTTTTGCTGGTCTATCCGCTCTGGAATCGCGATGGCCGCGCGCTGGCGGGCTGCCTTGTGGGCTGCCTTGCGGGGCTGGTGCTGATTCCTATGGCCACGTTTGGTCCGGCGCGTGCGGCGACTCATTATGAAACCTATGCACGCGTCTTCTTTGGTCCGTTCTTCAATATCACGGACGACGACCGGCACACCGAAGAAATCACCACAACCGATTCGATCGGCGTCAAGAACGCCCTGCACAACTGGATGTACCCGGGCGAGGAGAAATATGACCGCGCCATGCACCCCATCGCCAAGGCGGTCTACTTGCTGCTCGGCTTCGCCATGACGTTCCTGACGCTGTGGCCCCGCGCCTCGTCAAGCAGCGAAATGACGCCGCGCACCGCGCATCAACTCGGGGGTTTGATTCTGTTGATGGCGATCTTCAGCCCGGTGTGCCACATGCATTACTTGCTGTTTTGCGTGCCGATCGTGATGAGCCTTCTCTTCCAGGCGTGGGAACGGCAATCAACGGTCGAGGTGCCGTGGCTATTGACCTCCTGTTTTGTTGTTTTCAATGTGACGCTGGTGATCGCGCATCTGCCGGGGCTGGAATTCTTGAAGAGCCTCTGCATTGGCATGTTTGCCACGCTGCCTTTCTGGGTGATTCCGGTGGTGCAGATGTGGCGCGGACCGGCGAGCGCCATGTCCGGAGCCCGTCCATATAGCTCGCCGTTTACGGCGGGTCTGTAGCGCACCCGCCGTAAACGGCGGGCTATATGGCGAATCTATCGGCGCTTCGCCTGGCGATCGAGGACGCCTTGGGCTTGGCGCGTCATCAACGCTCCGGGCGCTCCCTGGGCAAGCGCTTGCAGCACTTGGCGCGATTCAGGAGTGCCGAGCCATTCCAGCACTTGAATGGCGCGGACTGTGCGGAGTTGCTCCGTGGTCAGCGTGCCTGTCGTCAATTTGTCGAGGATGCTCTCCACACGCCGTTGCGTCTCCACTGACGGCGGATTGACGAGAACCTTTCTCAACGCGGGAATGGATAGCTCGCCGAGTTTTTCGAGTTCCGCCGCGGCCGTGCTGCGCCTCTGGAAGTTGCCGCTGTCGAGATCGAGGATCCACTGGTCCATCTTCTTGATATCGACAGGGACCGTGGGCTTGAGGGTCTCGGCCAGGAACGGCGTCGTCTGTTTGGGGGCCGACGCGAGCTTCAGAATGCTACGGCCCGCCTTGCCCGCATCAGCGCCAGCGAGATCGGTCCACAGCGTTTCGACTTCCTTGGCCTGCAACTCGACGGCCGGGCCGCGCGGCTCGCGTTTCAAGCGGGCCAGATCCCAAACGAGAATCGTGGTGTCGGCGCTGCCGGAGGCCAAGGTCTTTCCGTTCGGGGAGAAGGAAAGTGTATTGACGACGCCGTCGTGGCCCTTGAAGGCGCCGGCTTCCTTGGCATGGGCGGTTTCCCAGACTCGGACGGTGTTGGCGGACCCGCGCGCGGCCAGCAGGTCGCCGTCGGGTGAGAAGGAGAGAAGGGTGGAGGTCAGCGACGCTTGCGAGCCGAAGGCGCCTGGGGCGATCAGCGTGAAAGTGCCGCCGGCTGCAGGTTGCCCGCCGGCAGGGGGGGTGCCAAGCACAGCGCGTTCGCGGCCGCTGGCGATTTCCCAGAGGCTCAACGTTTGGTCGGCGTTCTCGGTGGCGAGGAGTCGGCCGTCGGGCGAATAGGCGAGGTTGATGGCGTTGCGCTGCACGGGGAGCGTGATCTTGCGAATTTCCTTGCCGGTGCTCACGTCCCAGAGATGGATCGCATTGGCCGCATCGGGCAGCGCGCCGCCAAAGCCACCACCGCCGCGGATCATGCCGTTGCCCGCGTTCGCATTGGACGCCAGCGTTTGACCGTCCGGCGAAAAGGTCAAGCCAAGTCCGGCCTCGCCTCCATAGTAGGCGCGAATCACAACCCCCCCGCCGGCGGCCTGATTCGCTCCGGGCAAGGTGATCTGGCGCAGCTCGCCACCCTTGGCCACGTCGTGGAGCCGGATCGTGTTATCGACGCTGCCGCGCGAGGCGACGAGCTTGCCATCGGGCGAGAAAGCGATCGCCGCGATGCCGTTTGTGTGCGCTTTGAGCTGATGTAGTTCATTGCCGTCGGCGATGCCGTAAAGCCGGGTAGTACCGTCCGCATTGGCAAGCGCGGCGGTTTTGCCGTCGGGCGAAAAGACGACGCCGATCGTGCCCTTCGGCTCCGCAAATTGGCCAAGTTCCTTGCCGGACGCGGCGTCCCAGCGGCGGATGATGTTGTCGGCGCCGCGTGAGAGCATGGTCTTGCCGTCGGGCGTGATGACGAGGGCGGAAACGGTGCCGCGATGGCCACCCGCTGCGGCTTGTTCCTTGCCGGAGCCGACGTCGTAGCATCGCAGGGCCTGCCCGCCACCGACTGCCAGGATCTTGCCGTCGGGAGAAAATGCGAAATCGCGTTGCTCACCGACCGCCATGACTGCAAAGACGACATTGCCGCCAGCGCCCACGGCCGCCTCGCCGATGGTGCCAGTCGATTTGCCCGTGTCGGCGTCGTAGAGCCGGATAACCAGATCCCGGCCCTTGACGGCGATGGTCTTGCTGTCGGGCGAGAACATCACGCCGGCGACGACCCCGCCGTTGATCTGCCGAATCTCCTTGGAGCCATCCGCTTCACGGAGGTGGACGGCGCTGCCGGCACCGACGGCAAGGATTTTGCCATCCGGGGAGAAGGCGAGCGCGGAAGCGCCGACCTGGGGGACCTCGAAGGTGCAGATTTCCTTGCCGGACTGCGTCTCGGTCAGGCGGACCCGGCGCGTAACTTTTTGGTTTTCGAAGACTCCTTCAGCGACGGCTATCGTCTTACCGTCGTGGGAGAAGGCGACGCCATCGGCTCCGTTCGTGCCATCCAATATGAAGACACCTGCGCCGGCCTTGGCTGGTTTCTGTTTGATCTGGAGAGTTTGCTTGCCGGTGTCCGCTTCGAGAAGCGTTATCGTACGGTCGTTGGCGATGAATGCAATCGATTTGGAATCGGGCGTGAAATGAATAGAGGTTGCGAAGCCGGCCTGAGGCTTGAGCTGGCGGAGCTCCTTGCCGTTGCCCACGTCCCAGAGTTGGACGAAGTTGTTCTGCTGGACAGCGGCGAGGACTTTGCCATCTTTCGAAAGAGCAATCCGGCCGGCTCCACGGCCGTATACGTTCCAGGCGACCATGCCGCCGGGCCGAACGACGCCGGGCTGCAGCAGTTGCTTGCCGGCCATGTCGAAGCGGCGGATTTCCTTGCCGGTCTCGCGATCCCAGAGCCGAAGGAGGCCGTCTTGACTCGCGGTCACCACACCCTTGCCCTCGGGGGTGTACGCCACGAACGAAACGGCCTCGCCATGGCGCCAGCGCAACGAACCCATGCGTGTCAGAGCGCCATCAGGCAGGGCATCGCCGTTCTGATCGGTCTTCGTTTTGTCTTGCGCGGGCTGGGCAGCGCCGACGATGGCCAGCGCCATCAGTGCCAGCGCACCAGCGATGAAAGTGGTGTAACGCCGAAGCATGTCAGTTCTCCTGGAGAGTGTGCGTGCGCAGCCGCTCGCAGAGCGATTGCAGTGAGGCGATTGTCTCTTCGCTTCCGTGGGCAGCTTTGGCCGTTCGTTGGTGTTCTAGCACGGCCCGTTCAGCCAGCAAGGGGGAAGAAGGGAGTATAACCGACAGACGACCCAATTAGCAAGCAATAACGCGATCTTGAAAGAAGATGCGACGTGGCTGGATTGTCGCGCCAGAAATGCGATGATAAGGGGTGAGTTTTTGGTGAGCCGCAATCGAGGAATCCCATGAACGCCATCGATTTCCTTCTCAACGAAAAGATCACCGCGGCCGAGTTCATCGATGTGCTCAACCGCTCATCGCTCGGCCAGCGCCGGCCGGTGGATGATCTGGTGTGCATGCAAGGGATGCTCGATCACGCCAATCTTCTGGTGACGGCGCGCTCGCAAGGAAAGCTCGTTGGCGTGTCGCGTTCGGTGACGGATTTTCATTTCTGCTGCTATCTGTCCTGCCTGGCGGTGGATTCGGCATTTCAGCGGCACGGCATCGGCAAGGAGTTGATCCGGTTGACGCAGGCGCAACTTGGCGCACGCTGTACGCTGCTCTTGGTGTCGGCGCCCGCTGCTGTGGACTACTACCCGCACATCGGCTTCGAACATCATCCGCAGGCGTGGATTCTCAAGCCCGGCGCGAAAATCGTTTAGCCGCGGTCCATCATGTAGAATGCGCCGGGTTCCGGCACCAACTCGTCGAGGGTTTTGACATCGTTGGTTTTGCCGTCCGTGATGTGGATAAGACAAGGAATATTGTCGTGCGGATCGATCAGCGAGTGTCGTTTGACGACTCCCTTGCGTCGGCGAAATTTGGCGCAGGGGAACAACGAAAGACAAAGATCGATGCTCGTCGAATCGAAGGCGTAGGCCGGCTGATCCAGATCGATAGCGAAGGCATCGTGCGCATTGAGCTTGCGGGCGTGGGCGATGAGGACGTGAGCGAAGTCGCTATAGATGCGCCCGTCGCGCCGCTCGCTGGCGTCGGCCAAGGTGCTGCGTGAGACCCTGCTGCGAAATCCAGCGTGAAACACTACGCCCCGAGATGGCGAATCGGCGTGGTTCAAGGCGAAACGTGGGTAGTGTCTCAGTTTGCCGTAGGTCAGGCTTTCCAGCCTAACGTTTTGGAGACGTTGTCAGCCTAGCCCTTGATCAAGCGAACTCGCCGCGCTTCGGCGAGGAAAGTATCTGAAAAAACTCGAAATCCTTTGGCTTTCTGCGGCGTCTGATGAGGTAAGTACGCCATCATCATCAACAACAGAAAGGGATTTCGAGTGAACGCCAAGATAC
>SHZY01000122.1 GCA_009692065.1 Gemmataceae bacterium | reverse complement strand
CGCAAAGCCGCAAAGAGTCACTCCCTGCGCCCTTCCTTTGCGCCTTTGCGCGAGATAATTCTTTACAATGCCAGCGCCGCCGCGTAATCTCTCCCTCAGGAACCACGACCAATTCCTTGAGGAGACCATGTCATGATTCGCATGCTGATGAGTTTCGCGTGTGTCGGCGTCTGCATGAGCCTGATCGGCTCGCACTTGCCGGCCCAGGACAAGAAGGAAGAAAAGAAAGTCGAAAAGAAAAAGGACGAGAAAAAGAAAGAGGAAAAGAAGGTCGAGAAGAAGCCCGCAATGCCCCCGACGGTCAGCGATTCTTACGGCAAGCACCCGCGGCAGGTCATCGATTTCTACCAGGCGAAGTCGGACAAACCGACGCCGGTCGTGTTTTACATTCACGGCGGCGGCTGGCAGGGGGGCGACAAGAGCAGCATCAACCCGAAGGCGTTTCTCGATGCCGGCATTTCGGTTGCTGCGATCAATTACCGTTACGTCAAGAACGGCGTCGAGGAGAATGTCGTGCCACCGGTGAAAGCGCCTCTGGACGACGCAGCCCGCGCGCTGCAGTTCCTACGCTCCAAGGCGTCGGAATGGAACATCGACAAGAAACGAATCGGCGCCACGGGTGGGTCCGCGGGCGCGTGCTCTTCGCTCTGGCTGGCGTTTCACAACGACATGGCCAACCCGAAGAGCAGCGACCCGATCTCGCGTGAATCGACGCGCCTCTGGTGCGCGGCCGTCAACGGCGCCCAGACCACTCTTGACCCCAAGGACCTGCGCGAATGGCTTCCCAACTACACCTATGGCGCCCATGCTTTCGGCTTGAAGAGTTTCGATGAGCTCCACGAGAATCGCGAAAGTGTTCTGAAGTGGATCAAGGAATATTCGCCGAGCGAGCATGCGACCAAGGACGATCCGCCGATCGGCCTCTTCTACGGCGGCGACAAGGACGCCAAGGTCGGCGGCATCCACAAGGACCCGACCCATTCGCCGGTCATGGGCATGAAGCTGGCAGAGAAATTGAAAGGGCTCGGGGTCGATGTGGTGATGTCCTATACCGGTCATCCCGATGCGAAGTATGCGAATTCGCAGGTCTACCTGATCGACAAGCTCAAGACTGCTGCGCCCGCTGTGGTCACGGAGCCTCCGACGCCCAAGACGAAAACGCCGCCGCCGCAAACGACGCCGGCGGAAGCCACTCAGCCGTCAACCGAAGACCGCCGGCCTTTGCGGCGACTCCTCGATCGGCTCCGCTTGCGGCGTTAGCCTCTATTCGTTTAGCGCCCGCAGCGCGTCGTGCGGGCGCTAAACGAATACTCGGTTATTCCTTCGCCAATTCCCGCATCACCAGTTGCTGTACCATTTCCGTCTTCGCCATCCCTTTTGTCTCGCGCATCACGAAACCCTTGATCGCGTCGGCGGCCTTGACCTTGCCTTTCTTGAAGTCGGCCACCGCTTTCGGATTGGCCGCGATCGCCTTGCGCACCAGTTCCAGCAACTGACCTTCGTCGGCGACCACTTTGAAGCCGAGCTTGTCGATCGCTTGCTTGGCCGTCAACCCATCGAGCATAACGGCATACACCTCGCGGGCCCGCTGCTTGTTGAGGCCGGTTGCCTGGATCTCGCTGATGAGTTCGCCCAGGTTTTCCGGCGACAGCGAGCTCTCCTTGATATCGAGCTTTCGATCATTCAAGGTCGAGAGCAGGTCGTTCATCGTCCAGTTGCACGCTTCCTTCGCGTCGCCGCATTGCTTGACGACCGCCTCGAAGTAAGCAACAAACGCCCGGCCCTGGCGCGACAGGACGCCGGCATCATAAACCGGCAAGCCATATTGCGATTGCAGGCGTGTTTTTTGAGCCGCCGGCAACTCGCCCAGCTCGGCGCGGACACGCTCCAACGTGTCGGCATCAACGGTCACCGGCACGAGGTCCGGCTCCGGGAAGTAGCAATAGTCGGACGCTTCCTCCTTGCGGCGTTGAATCTCGGTACGGCCGGTGCGTTCGTCCCAGCCGGCGGTCGCCTTGCTGACGGGGCCGAGTGCGCCGTCCGACTTGCGCTGGGTGATCGGTGAGACTCGGTAGTCGCGAAACTTGCTCGTCCTCGTCGCATCGACGTGCCAGACGCCGGCGTCGAGATTGCGCTGCAACTCGGCCGCTTGCCGTTCCGATTCGTATTTCAACGACCGCTCGACGCCGCGGAAAGTGTTAAGGTTCTTCACCTCGATGATCGGCGTCGCCACGAAGGAGCCATCCGGTTGCGGCACGTGGAGGTTGATATTCGCGTCGCAGCGCAGGCTCCCTTCCTGCATCTCGCAATCGGAAACGCCGATCTCGCGCAGCAGGAGTCGCAGCTCTTCGAGATACGCCTTCGCCTCCTCCGCCGTTTCCATGTCGGGGTGCGAGACGATTTCGAGAAGCGGCGTGCCGGTGCGGTTGAGATCGACGAGAGAGTCGTTCTTGCCCGCGCGCTCATCGTGCAGCATCTTGCCGGCGTCTTCTTCGAGGTGGGCGCGAATGATGCCGATCTTGCGAGCGCCAGCCGGCGTTTCAATTTCGAGCCAGCCTTCTGAGCTGAACGGCAGATCGTACTGGCTGATCTGATAGTTCTTGGGCAGATCGGGATAGTAGTAGTTCTTGCGGTCCCATTTGGTGAAGGTCGCAATCGTGCAGTTGAGCGCGACGGCCGCCTTGAGCGCGAGCTGAAACGCCGTGCGATTCATCACCGGCAGCGTGCCCGGCAAGCCACAGCAGACGGCGCAAGTCGCGGAGTTGGGCGGCAAGCCAAAGGTCGTCGCGCAGCCGCAGAAGAGCTTCGTCCTGGTGAGAAGCTGGACGTGGACTTCGAGGCCGATGATGGTGCGGTAGGACATCATTCAATTCCAAGCCCCGGGGTGCAGTACTCCGAATCCCGGGGTTCGGAGTACCTGCCCCCGGGGCTTCCATGATTCACAGCGCCGGCCGCCGCTTGTGCCAATCCGTTTCGCGCTCGTGCAGCCGCGCCACGCGCAGCAGTTTCTCTTCCGCGAACGGCCCCCCCAGAATCTGCAAGCCGATCGGCAACCCCGACTTCGTGAAGCCGCATGGGATACTGATGCCGCAGATGCCGGCGAGGTTGGCGCTGATCGTGTAGATGTCGGACAGATACATCGCGAGCGGATCGTCGGCCTTTTCGCCGATCTTGAACGCGGCGGTCGGCGACGTCGGGCCCATCACGACGTCGCACTGGGCGAATGCCTGGTCGAAGTCCTGACGGATCAGGCGGCGCACTTTTAGCGCCTTGAGATAGTACGCGTCGATGTAGCCGCTCGACAGGGCGTAGGTGCCGAGCATGATGCGGCGTTTGACCTCGGCGCCGAAGCCTTCGCCGCGCGATTTCTTGACCATGTCGATCAGGCCGGCGAACTTCTCGGTGCGATGACCGAAGTGGACGCCGTCGTAGCGAGCAAGGTTGCTGGATGCCTCGGCGGTAGCGACGAGGTAGTAGACCGCGACGGCATACGGGCTGTGCGGCAGCGAGATATCCTTGATTTTGGCGCCCTGGCCTTCATAGACCTTGAGTGCGGATCGCACGGCTTGCTCAACTTCGGAATCCAGGCCTTTGCCAAAGAACTGCTTCGCAACGCCGATCGTCAACGGCTTGATCGGTTCGTCCAGCATAGCAGTGTAAGGCGGAACCGGTGTGTTGACGCAAGTGCTGTCACGCGGGTCGTGGCCGGCGATGACTTCGAGCAACAAGGCGGCATCGCGCACATCTTGAGCGAATGGGCCAACCTGGTCGAGCGAACTGCCGTAGGCGATCAACCCGAAGCGTGACACGCGGCCATAGCTGGGCTTCATGCCGACGATGCCGCACAGGCTGGCGGGTTGCCGGATCGACCCGCCCGTGTCGGTGCCGAGTGCGAGTGGTGCCTGAGATGCCGCAACCGACGCAGCCGAGCCGCCGCTGGAACCGCCGGGAGTGCGCTCGAGGTCCCACGGGTTGCGCGTGGTTTGATACGCGCTGTTCTCGGTGGACGAGCCCATCGCGAATTCGTCGCAGTTCGTCTTGCCGATCAGGATCGCATCGGCTTCTTTCAACTTGGTGATGACGTGCGCGTCGTAAGGGGGCACGAAGTTTTGCAGGATCTTGCTGCCGCAGGTCGTGCGCCGGCCCTTGGTGCAAAGCACATCCTTGACGGCAACGGGGATGCCGGCGAGTTTGCCGAGCGATTCTCCGCCCTTGCGTTTGGCGTCGATCGCCTTCGCTTGTTCAATGGCGTCGGCTTCATCGACGTGCAGAAAGGCCCGGATACGGCTGTCGTGCTGACGGAATTGGGCCAAGAAGGTTTGCGTGATCGATTCGGCGCTGGAGTCGCCGTTGGCTTGGCGCTGCAACAATTCGGTGGCGGTGAGGTCGAGCATGGGTTTCGCCGCTGCCTTGCCACGCGGGCGCCAAACGAAGATGGTTAGTCGCCGAACACGGCCGGCACGCTGTAAAAGTTGCCCTTGCGCGCCGGGGCGTTGGCCAGCGCCTCGTCCTCGGTCAGCGATTCACCGGGCAGGTCTTCGCGAAAGACATCGTGCAAGTCGAGGGCGTGAGCCAAGGGCTCGACTCCGTCGGTGCTGACCTGCTGTAATTGATTGATGTAATCGACGATCGCGTTGAGTTGCCGCGCTATGGTGTCGACTTCGGCGTCCGAGATTTCCAGGCGGGCCAGCTCGGCGACCTTGCGGACTTCGTCGGGGCTCAATGACATGGAAGTTACCCACCAAGCCCACAGGTGAGTGAAGCAAACCTGTGGGTTCACGTCATCACAAGTTCGGCATCTGGAACGGCTTGCGTTTGACGGGCCGTTTGACCAGGCCGCCGCGGATCGCCTTGACGCACACGCGCACAGTCTGGACGGTGCCGTCGATATCGATCTTGACGCGCTGCAGGTTCGGCTTGAAGCGCCGGCGGGTTTTGCCAGTGACCTTGCGGCCAACGCCACCCAGGTATTTCGCCTTGCCGCGGCGAGCGTAGGCATAGCCTCGGCCAGGTTTCTTGCCGGTGATTGCACATTCGAGAGTCATGTTCGCACTCGCTTTACAAAAGGACCAGAAACGACAATATAGGAAACGCCTCGCGAAAGACAAGCCGAGTCGCTTGCCAATGAGGTTTGACGGCATCCCGTGGATGGGTAAGATAACGCTGTCGTGGCGAAAAACCGAGGCCTCGGTGGCGTGTGATGCGAACAACTCCGTTAATCGTGATGCTGGCGGCCGCCCTGTCGGCGCCGACCGTTTTCGGGCAGGAAACCGGCGCCGATTTCTTCGAGAAGCGCATCCGGCCGGTGCTGGTCGAGCGTTGTTATTCGTGCCACTCCAAGCAAGCCAATAAACAGCGCGGCAGTCTATTGCTCGATACACGCGAGGGGCTGCGCCAGGGAGGCGACAACGGCCCGGCGATCGTACCGGGCAAACCTGGCGACAGTCTGCTCATCAAGGCGATCAAGCACGTCGATCCCAAGCTCAAGATGCCACGCGACGGCAAGCTGACGCCGGCGGTGATCGCCGACTTCGAGCGATGGATCGCCAACGGGGCGCCGGACCCGCGCGAGGACAAGGCGGTCGCGAAGGGAGTCGATTTCGAAGCCGCCAAAAAGCACTGGGCGTATCAGCCGATCAAGCAGCCCGCGCTCCCCGCCGTCAACAACAAGGGCTGGGTGCGCACGCCGATTGATGCGTTCATCCTGGCCAGGCTGGAAGAGAAAAGCCTCACCCCATCGCCGAGCGCCGATCCGCGGACGCTGATACGGCGGCTCTACTTTGACTTGATTGGGTTGCCGCCGACGGTGGCTGAGGTGGACGAATTTGTAAAGGCGTGGGATACGCCGAGCGTTAAACGGCAAGCGACGTTGGCGGAATTAGTCGATCGGTTGCTGGCCAGCCCGCACTACGGCGAGCGCTGGGGCCGGCATTGGCTCGACGTTGCCCGCTATGCCGACACCAAGGATGGCGTGCTCATGTTCGGCGACGACCGCATTCGTCCCTACGCCTACACCTATCGCGATTACGTCATCCGCGCGTTCAATGACGATACGCCGTTCGATCGCTTCATCCTCGAACAACTCGCCGCCGACTTGATCGAGCCGAAGGTCGAACCCTGGCGGCTCGGCGCCATGGGCTTCCTGACGCTGGGCCGACAGTACGACAACAACATCCCGGACGTCATCGACGACCGCATCGACACCGTGACGCGCGGCTTCCTCGGGCTGACCGTGTCGTGCTCGCGCTGCCACGATCATAAGTATGACGCGATTCCGACGGCCGACTACTACTCGCTCTACGGCGTGTTCGCCAACAGTGAGTCGCCACTGGAGCCGCCACTCGCGGATCACCCCGAGAATTGCAAGACGCTGGGCGACTACGAAAAGCAAGCGGGCCCGCATCGCAAGAAGATGCAGGACATGCTCGAAAGCCAGTACGCCCTCTTGACCGAGACCGCCCGGCAGCGCGTCGGCGATTACCTGCTCCGCGTTGCGACAACGGAGCCGGACCACGCGGAGACGGCGATCTATTTCTTGTCGCTCGCTCCGACCGACCTGCGGCCGCCGATGGTCAACAAGTGGCGAAAGTATCTGGACCATCCGGACCGTTTGAAAGACCCGGTGTTTGGACCGTGGCAAGACTTGATGGAGCTGGCGGATGCGAGCTATGCGGCCGGGGCCACCCAGGTCATCGAAAGCTGGAAGCCGAAGCTCGTTCAGCAGGTGCGCGACGTGCTCCTGTCGGCCAAGCTGACGAGCAAAGGCGACGTCGCCCGCGCCTATGGGAATCTCCTCAAGGACGTCTACAACCGCAACAAGGGAAAGCAGCGCCTTGCCGTCGATCATCCGCTCTTCGAGGCCGTGGCCGGCAAGCAAAGCCCGGCCTACTTCCCGAAATCGCAGATCTGGCACAACATGTCGCGCGTTGAGAAGGACGCCTATGGCAGCCTGGGCACGCAGTTCGACAAGATCGCTCTGAAGATGTCGAGCGCCCCGCCGCGCGCCATGGTGCTCGTCGATGCAGCCGATCAGGTGGAGCCGCGCATCTTCAAGCGTGGCAATGCCGGGGTCCCTGGCGAGACGGTGCCGCGCCAGTTTCTGCGCGTGCTCGCCGGCGAAAAGCGGCCCGCATTCGCGCCCGGCAGCGGCAGACTGGACCTCGCCAAGGCGATTGCGTCGCCCCACAATCCGCTTACCGCCCGTGCGATCGTCAACCGCGTGTGGATGCACCACTTCGGTGAGCCGCTGGTTTCGTCGCCGAGCGATTTCGGCACACGCAGCACGCCGCCGAGCCATCCCGAACTGCTCGATTGGCTGGCGTGGAAGTTCATGCAAGACGGCTGGTCGCTCAAGAAACTGCATCGGCAAATCATTCTGTCATCGACCTACCTTCAAGCCAGCGTCGATCGCCCCGATGCGCGCAAGATCGATCCGGAGAATCGACTGTACTGGCGCGCCAACCGCCGCCGCCTGGATCTCGAAGCGATGCGCGACGGCCTGCTTGCCGTCGCGGGCCGGCTTGATCGCACGCAGTTCGGCCGACCCGTTGACATCGTCAACGATGCGAAGAATGCGCGGCGCACCGTCTATGGCCTCGTCGATCGCCAGAGCCTGCCGGGGCTGTTCCGTGCCTTCGATTTCGCCTCCCCGGACCAGTCGGTCGAACGCCGGCCGATGACTACGGTGCCGCAACAAGCCCTGTTCGGCCTGAACTCGCCGTTCATGACCGAGCAAGCCAAGGCGCTGGCCGCCCGCACCGACAAGCTGACCGGCGAGGCGCGCGTCCGCGAGTTGTATCGGCTGGCCCTCGCACGCAACGCAGAGCCGGGCGAGGTGCAAATCGGCTTGCGATTCGTCGACGCACCGCCTGGCAAGGAACGGTCGCAGTTAACGGCATGGCAGCAGTACGCGCAGGTTTTGCTTCTGACGAATGAAGCGATGTTTGTGGATTGACCCCGATACCCATATGGCCCACCGTTTACGGCGGGTCCTACGAGCACCCGCCGTAAACGGCGGGCTATATTCATGTCACAACCGACCAGCAACAGCGCCGCCGGCATCACCTGGGACCTCGGCGACCTCTATCATGGCGCCGATGACGCCGCCATCGAAAAGCACCTGGCGGCGTCGCTGAAGCGAGCGAAGGCGTTCGAGAAAAAATATCGCGGCAAGATCAAGACGCTCAAGCCCACACAGGCGAAGACGCTCCTTGGCGCCCTCGTGGAACAGGAGCAACTTTTCGAACAGATGGACCGCCCCGCCGTCTTCGCCGGTCTCCTGCACGCAGGTAAGACCGACGATCCCCGGCACGGCGCCTTGCTGGCCCGCACGCAAGAAGCGCGCACCGCGATCAACAAGCACCTCATCTTCTTCGACCTGGAATGGGTCGAGCTGCCCCAGGCGATCGCGAAGAAGGTCATCGCCCACCCGAGCCTCAAGAAGTACCGCCATTGGCTCGAACAAAAACGCGTCTGGAAGCCGTACTACCTCAGCGAGCCGGAAGAAAAGCTGCTCGACGCGAAAGCGCTAACGGGCAAGAGCGCGTTCGGCAGGCTTTTCGAGGAAACAACCGCCAGCATGACGTGCCCGTTCACGCACAACGGCGCGACCGACGAACTCAGCGTGCAGGAGATCCTCGCCAAGCTCTACGATGCCGACCGCTCGGTGCGCAAGGCCGCCGCGGAAGGCCTGTCCGTCGGCCTGCAGAAGCAAAGCCGGCTGCTGACGTTCATCTTCAACACCGTCGTCTCCGATCATCGCACCGATTGCGACCTGCGGAGCTACCCGAACGTGATGGCGTCGCGCAATCTCGCCAACGAGATTGGCAGCGACGTGGTCGAAGCGTTGATGAAAGCGACCGAGAAGCACTATCCGCTCGTGCAGCGTTACTATCGCCTGAAGGGCAAGCTGCTCGGCATCGACAAGCTGTACGACTACGACCGCTACGCGCCGCTGTCGGGCGAGATGCCGAAGTGCGATTGGCCGACGGCACGCTCCACCGTTCAGGAAAGCTACGAGGCGTTCAGCCCCATGGCCGGCGAAGTCATCCGCACGTTCTTCGAGAAGAACTGGATCGACGCTGAGTTGCGCCCCGGCAAACGCGGCGGCGCCTTCTCGTCGAGCGCGGTGCCGAGCGCGCATCCCTACATCCTCATGAACTTCACCGAGCGGCTGCGTGACGTAATGACGCTCGCCCACGAGCTTGGCCACGGCTTGCACCAGTACCTCTCGCGTGGCCAGGGCTATCTGCAATGCGACACGCCGCTGACAACCGCGGAGATGGCCAGCGTCTTCGGCGAGATGCTGACGTTTCGCCGCATGCAGGAACGCTATCCCGAGCCGAAGCAACGCTTGGCGATGCTATGCGGCAAGATCGAAGACGCCTTCGCAACGGTGTTCCGCCAGGTGGTGCTGACCCGCTTCGAGCAGAGCCTGCACGCCGCCCGCCAGAAGCAAGGCGAACTGAGCACAAACGCCATCAACGCAATCTGGATGAAGGCGAACCAGGCGATGTTCGGCGACGTCGTTGAGTTCACGCCCGGTTACTCAACTTGGTGGTCGTACATCGGCCATTTCATCCGCAGCCCGTTCTATTGTTATGCCTACTCTTTCGGCGAGCTGTTGGTGCTGGCGTTGTTCCAAAAGTACAAACGAGACGGCGATGCCTTCGTGCCGAAGTACCTGGAGCTGCTGTCATCCGGCGGCTCCGATGCGCCGCACCTGCTGCTCGCCAAGCTCGGCGTCGATGTGACCGATCCGAAATTCTGGGAACTGGGCTTGAAGCTGCTCGGCGAAATGGTCGCCGAGGCGGAGAAGTTGGCGACTGCATGATTTCGTTTAGCACCCGCGGGACGCCACGCGGGCGCAAAACGAGGAAAAGGATCCACCTCATGGCACGCGTACGCACCTTCCTGGCAATTGATCTCGGTGAAGATATCCGCGATCGCCTCGTATCGCTGCAAGAACAGCTCACGAAAGTCGCACCTGAGGTGAAGTGGGTGGAGCCCGAGAACCTGCACATCACGCTGCTCTTTCTCGGCGAGGTCGAGCAGCGCGAGACGCAGGACATTTGCCGGGCCGCACAGAAGGCCGTCGCAAATCTGCCGGCGTTTGCCATGAGCATTAAGGGAGCCGGGGCGTTTCCGAATATGCGCCGGCCGCGCACGTTGTGGGTCGGCGTTGGCGTGGGCTCTCCAGAAGTTGGCGCCCTGCATGACGCGATCGAGGCGCCGCTTCTCGACATGGGGAGTTATCGCCGCGAGACCCGCGCGTATGTGCCGCACGTGACGCTGGGCCGCGTGACCGGGGAACGCTCCGACGATGACGAGCTGGCGAAGCTGCTCGCCACGCACAAAACCTGGAGTGCCGGCGAAACGACGGTGCGCGAGGTGCAAGTGATGCGCAGCGAGCTGGCGTCGGCCGGGCCGACCTACGCGGTGCTGGGGCGAGCGAAGCTATCGGTATGACGTACTCATCTTGGCCAAACCTGCGCCCCGGTCTGAATGTTCCACGCCATCCAACGGGAACCTCTTGCGAACAGTAGTGTTCCGTCGCTCGAAGGAATGAGTTGCAAGCAGCCGCTCTGCTCCTTCGCAATCGTCTGCACGCTCCGACTGGTGGCAATATCCCAAATCTTCACCGGCCCGCTGTACTCGCAGGTCGCAAGATACTTGCCAGACGGACCAAACTGGGCGTTCGTAAACAGCACCGGCAGCTCGCAAAGGCGCTCGCCGGTCTTCGTGTCAACAACGACCGTTTGGCTGACCTGTTCCGGCGTCGCCCCGAGAAGCCTGATCAGCGGCCGCTGCGGCACCGGCACATTCTCCAAGCCGATCACAAACTTCTTGCCATCCGGCGCGAACGCCAGCGAGCGCACCGTCGTCCCCTTGGCAAGGTGCCAGGACTTGGTAAGCGAACCGGTCTCCACGTTCCAGAGATGCACCGTGCCATTTTCATGGCCCGACACGGCAAGCTTGCCCGCTTTGTCGAGGGCCACGGGATTGACGTGATTCCCAACGCCCAGGGAGAACGTCTTCAACGATTTTCCCGTGGCTGCATTCCAGCGTTTCACGACACCATCTCTCAATACACCGACGAGGCTCTTGCCGTCCGCGGAGTAGGCGATGGTACGAATGCCAGGAAATGTCCAGCTCCCCCCGCGTTCGTACTGAAATTCGATGCACAACAACTCCGTGCCGGTCTTGGTGACGTCCCAGATCAGGATGCGGCCGCCGGAGTCGCCGACGGCAAGACGCGTGCTATCAGGCGAAAACACCATCGCGGTGGGCGTGCCACGGGTGATCGATGGAGAGTAATTCAGCAAGACCCCGGGCCCGCGGCCCGTCTTGACGCTGGCCAACTCGATATTGCCGCCGGGAATATTGCCCCAGCCAAGGGCGACCAGTTTGCCGTCGGGTGAGACGGCCATCGTGTCCACCGTCGGCTGCGAAAGCGGAACCATGCGCGCGTCCCGCGGAAATACAATTGGCTGCGGCCTGGCCCCTGCCTGGGTAGCCAACACGGTCATCGCCATCAATCCGCACAAAACACTGGATCGGCGCATGAAAGACTCCTTCCCGAAACAGGTTCGTCCCTTCAAATCGCGCGACGGATAGTAGCAAGGCGCGGGAAATGTGCAAGACGAGAATGCTGGGAAAGGCAGGCCCTATCGCAAAATCTCAACTTCATCTGTCGCCCGGCCCATCACAAAAACCTGTTGCGGCGCATCCGCCGCAATCAACGCTGCGCCAATGTCGGGATGCGAGACGCAATAGGCGCGTGCCTTCTCGACGCCGAGGATGAAGAACGCGGTCGCCAGCGCATCGGCTTCCGCGGCGGTTGGGGCCGTCACCGTGGCGCTCAGGATTCCATCTGCCGGCCAGGCGGTGCGCGGGTCGAGCAGATGGCCAAGCTTCTTGCCCTCGTGCTCGATGTGCTGATAGGTAACCGCCGAGGTCGCCATGGCCCGATTACATAGATGCAAGAGAGCACGCCGGCACTGGGGGCGCTCCGGATCGGTGATGCCTATAGTCCAGCCGCGCGAGGTCGGCGACTCGTTACCGCGGGCTAGAATGCTGCTGTGGCCGCCGTGGATCAGGAAGCTCGCCGGCGCCCCCCCCTCACCCCCGGCCCCTCTCCCCCGATGAGAAGAGGGGAGCAGGAGTTGGGCGGCGCAGTCGATCGCAAAGCCCTTGCCGATGCTGCCGAGGTTGATTTCGATGCCTTGCCGCTGAAAGAAGACGGTCTGCCGATCCGCATCAAGGCGGATGTGCTGCATGCCGATGCGTTCGCGCACGGCGGCGCGTTCTTCCGGCGTCGGTACGCGGCCCTCTCGGCGGTGAAAGCCCCACGTCTTGATGAGAGCCCCGACCGAGATGTCGAAGGCGCCCTCCGTCTCGCGCTGCAGCTTGTCGGCAAGTACAAGCAGATCGAATAGGTTCTTTTCGACATGCACTGGATGAAAGGCGGCCTTCGCGTTGAGCCGGCTCACTTCGCTGGTATCGCGATAGACCGTGAGCTGTGCTTCGAGCCGATCGATCTCGTCGAGGGCCGCTTGCGCGATGTCGCCGGCCGACGGCGTGTCGAACGGGAGGACGACCTCGAACGTGGTCGCCATCGCTTGCCGTGCGAATCGCAGCAGCACCGGGTCGCTGGACGATACCGGTGTTTCCAGTTCGTCGACGACGCCCAGCACCGGGGCGGCGAGGTTGGCCAGGCGTTTCGGCTGCAGGAATTCGCGGCGGTTCATGGGTTTCCTCGTGCTTTCACTCTACTTGATCGGCGCGGGGTTGTACAACAATCTCAGGCTTGCGTTTAGCGCCCGCAAGGCGCCACGCGGGCGCTAAACGGGGACGAGGGAATGATGGAACTGCCGATGGTGCCACTGAGCCATCTCGACGACCTCTGGTTCCAGGTCGCAGGCACCTTTTGCAACCTCACCTGCACCCATTGCTTCATCAGTTGCAGCCCGCACAATCACAACTTCGGCTTTCTCGATCTGGCCACGGTGCGGCGCTACCTTGACGAATCGGTTGCGTTCGGTGTCAAGGAATACTACTTCACCGGCGGCGAGCCGTTCCTCAATCGCGACATGGTGCCGATCCTGGAATTGACGCTGCAATACGGCCCGGCCACCGTGCTGACGAATGGCACCATCTTTCGTACCGACTGGCTCAAACGTCTGCGAGTTGCTGAAGACGCGTCCCCCTACAGCCTGGAGTTCCGCGTCTCGCTGGACGGCTTCACGGCAGCACAAAACGACCCGGTGCGCGGCGACGGCACGTTCGAGCGCATCCTGGCCGGCGTACGCATGCTGCTCGACCACGGCTTCCTGCCGATCCTCACAGTGACGCGCACCCAGGACGAACAGGACGACGGCGACCTCTTCGACGGCTTCGTGCGCCTGCTGAAAGAGAACGGCTACGCACAGCCACGCATCAAGATTCTGCCGACCTTGCGCATCGGCGCCGAAGTCCAACGCCAGCGCGGCTATCAAGAAGGTGAACGCGTCACGGCGGAGATGATGGATGGCTACGATCAAAGCCAGCTCGTGTGCAGCAAAAGCCGGATGGTGACGGACCGCGGCGTCCATGTGTGCCCGATCCTGATCGAGACGCCGGACGCTCGGCTCGGCGCGACGTTGGCGGAGGCGCTCCAACCGTTCGCGATCAAGCACTCGGCGTGTTATACGTGCTGGCAATACGGGGCGCTTTGCTCCAATGCATCCAGCCAGCAAAGGGATGCATGAGATGGCTCGCATCGCAGTCTTCGGCGGAATCTACAACAATTACCTCGCGCTCGAGGCGGCGCTAGCCGATGCACATCGGCGCGGCGTGGACGGCATTTATTGCCTCGGCGACATGGGCGCCTTCGGCCCGCATCCGGACCGTGTCTTTCCGCTTCTGCGCGAACATAACGTCATGTGCATCCAGGGGAACTACGACAACTCCGTCGGCAACGGTCTCGCCGACTGCCAGTGCGGCTACACCGATCCGCGCGACAATCATTTTGCCCGACTCAGCTATACCTACACGTTTGCCAACACGACCCTGGCCAATCGCGAATGGCTGCGCGACCTGCCGGCCGAGCGTCGCATCCAGCTTGGCCGCTACCGGTTGCTGCTGTGCCATGGCAGCCCGCGACGCACCAACGAGTTTCTTTGGGAATCGACGACCTCAGTCGCGTTTCTCGAACATCTCTTGCAATCTTTTCAAGTCGACGTCATCCTCGGCACGCACACCGGCATCAAGTGGCATCGGCAGCTCGCGAACGATCGGCATTTCATCAACGTCGGCGTTCTCGGTCGGCCGGAGAACGATTGCACGACCAACGTTTGGTATGCGGTTCTATCTGTCGCTGACGTCCAGCAAAGCAGTAATCGGGAGGGCGAGGCTCCTGCCGAGCCTGCACAACCGGCTCGGCAGGAGCCTCGCCCTCCCTCGCCAGATCGTCCCTCGGAGTTGCGCGTGGAGTTCATTCCCGTTCACTATGATCACGAACGGTTGGCGACGGAGATGCGCGCGGAGCGGTTGCCGGACGAGTTTGTGCAAACGGTGTTGACGGGTTGGTGGACGACGTGTCTGGAAGTGTTGCCAGCGAAGGAGCGGAGACGGGGGCATTATTGATCCAAACCGTCTTCGTTTAGCGCCCGCGCGGCGCCAGGCGGGCGCTAAACGAAGATCGGAATTAAACTTCTTCCTTGTGCTTCTCGACGATGGTGCGGAGCTTCTTCATCGCCCGCACGTTCAGCTGGCGGACGCGTTCCTTGGTGATGCCGAGCTTCTCGCCGATCTTTTCCAGCGTCATACCGTCGGCGCCGTTGTCGAGGCCTGCCCGCATGCGGATGATCTCACGTTCGCGCGGCTCCAGGTAGTCGAGTAGGCGGTTGACCTTGACGGTCGCCTGTTCGGCCGCGGCAAGGCATTCCTTTTCGTCGGTTCGCTTATCCACGGCGGCGTCGAAGACTTCCTCGTTGCCGGTGACGAAGCGCTCGCGGCGGTTCTTCTCGTCGGGGATCGAACGGGCGAAGTTCTTCATGATCGCCCAGCTCGCGTAGGTGCTGAACTTGTTGCCCCGGAAGTAGTCAAATTTCTCCACAGCCCGCATCAGCGAGATGTTGCCGTCGGAGAGCAGCTCGAAGAAGTTCTCCGCCTGCCCCGAGTGCCGCTTGGCTATGGAAGTCACAAGTCGCATGTTGCAGCGGATCAGCGTTTCCTTGATCTCGGCCGCATCCTTGAGGGACGCTTCGATCTGGTCAAGGGTCTCGACGCGCAGCTTGGCGTAGTTGATGAGACCGCTCGGCAGCTTCATTTCCGCGAGCATCTTAGATGCCCGTTGCTTAAGGAAGTTCATCTTGCGGAACAGGTGCTGTTCCTGGTCCTTTGTCAAGAGCGGCATCTCGTAGTTGGAGATCAGCTCCGGCGGCGCGTCCTTGGGAATGCGCATCTGGCGACGATGCAGTTCGAAGACGTCGGCGTCCGGCATCGACCCGACGATGCGCGCAGCCTGGGCGGCGTCGTCGAACGATTCGTTGTAGATATACTCGATCGGCTGATCGAGGAGCCGCTGGGCGCGGATCTCGCTCAGGACACGGTACATGGACGAACGGTTGCGCTGGAAATTCTTGGCTAGGGTATCCACGTCCATCCCCCTTCGGTAGGAGTTATAAATGACCATCTTGGTGGAGGAATCCATCGGCCCCGTCACCTCGGGGTAAAGGGCCTGTTCGGGGTGAGCGCGATCGAAGTTCTTGATCGTGTAGCGTACAGTCTCGGTCGATCGGCCCAGGCGGCGGGCGATCCGTCGGCTGACTTCCGACAGCGTGCCGAGGCCGAGCCGGGCGAAGCGGCGGGCGCGGCGCAGAATGTCATCTTTCTCTGCCGGCGTGAGGAGCGTGAACTTGCCGCTCTTCTCGATCCGGTTCTTGTTGGCGGCCAGGAAGGGATCAACCAGCGACGGCAGGAAGCCCATCTGGCGGCGACCATTGCAAACCACCGGGATGCCGATCAGGCCGCGCTTGCGCCAGCGGTTGATCGTCTTGGTCGTGACGTTGAGTTTCTTGCTCATCTCGTCAAGCGTCATCACCGGCTCGTGAACATCTTCGACCGGGATCGCGGGGAGCGAACTCGCCAATTCGTTGATCCACAGGCCGAGGTCGTGTATCAGGTCTTCGCCGGGGACCAGGAGCGCGGCATTGGCGTCGGAGCGAAAGTCGGTGACGCGGAAGCAGATGAACTGGTACGGATACGCGCGCTTCGGGTCGATTTCGGTCAGCAGGTGCTCGGCGCGCTTGAGCTGCTCAAGGCGACGCGCCGGCGGCGCGAAGCGGACCTGCTGGTTCGCCAGTTCCTTCAGGGCTTGGTGCATGTAGTTTTTCACAGCGTCAACTCCTTCGGATCGCCGCATCGACTCGTTATTCTCTGTTCGACTCCGTCTGCCTAGATGTTCGTCAAGAAAAGTTAAAGTTTCCCGCTCCTTATTGCCGATGAACTCACATCCTCTAGATGCTACTGCCGGGCTCAAGGTTCAGTTTCGTCGGCCTTCTATCATGAGACGCCGATTTGAGCTTTTCTTCCAGGTACTTCGTTTTTCCCGGCAACTCATTTTTGCCCGTTGTGCATTGCCGCACACCTCATTCACTTAGCAAACAGTATGCCGCATCGTGCTGGAATAGGTTTACCCGCAGTCTCTCCCACTACCTGTACAACGAACTAACACCCTGGAACGTAACAAGTTAAGTTGAATAATCTTTCATATGCCACTCGGTCCATGTATCCACTTCCGCGCGTCTGATGTGGACTAATTTACACTTAGTTTGTTCAATCTTGCAATGTCGTTGCAAAATTCGACTGCCAAAATGGACAGCGGCAGTGCTCATTTAACTATCCCTCAGAATCGGCAATCTTTCGAAGACCCGCCAAGAAATTAGACGTGAATGGGCCCGGCGCTCTTCAGTTTGTGCCAGCAGAAGGGCTAGAATTGTTAGCCGGACGCGCAAGCGACGTAATCTGTCCTCGTTCCGTCGCTTGCGCGTCCGGCTAACAACCAGGAGTCGCACCGATGCGTCGATCTCACATTTCCGCTTTGGCCCTCTTGTTCGCCTGCGCCGGCTCCGCGCTCGCCCAGCAGAACGAAGCCGTCCGCATCACCGAAACTTTCGCCAAGGACGCGCAATATCACGTCCAATGCCAGGTCGAGATCGCCGGCACCCTGTCGGCGCCGGCGGGACCTAACGCAGGCAAATCGCTCAAGGTCAGCGGCCGGAGTTCCATCCGCTACGATGAACGCATCCTCCACGTCAACGCCGATCGGCGCGTCCAGCGGAGCGTGCGCTTCTATCGACAGCTCGAATTCAACCGGAATGTCGGCGGCGAGGAGCAGCACAGCAAGCTCCGGCCCGAGGTGGCCCAGCTCGTCATTCTGCGCCATAACCAGTATGAAGTGCCCTTCTGCCCGAACGGCCCGTTGACATGGGGTGAGATCGAACTCGTGCGCACCGACGTGTTCGCGCCAGCGCTGCACGGCTTGTTCCCCGACAAGGCCGTCCGTGCCGGCGAGCGCTGGCATGCCGACTCCGTCGCCATGCAAGAGCTGACCGATCTGGAGAAGATCGAGAAGGCCGACTTCGTTTGCACGTTCGAGAAGGTCACCACCTTGCTGGGCCGGCGCAACGCCCACGTCCAGTTCGAGGGCAAGGTGCATGGCATCGGCGAGGACGGCAAGGCTCTGCACGAATTGCGCGGCTCCTACTACGTCGATCTCGACGCCAACTTCCTCACCTACCTCTACGTCAAGGGAACGCACCACCTCCTCGACAAGAGCGGCAAGGCAACCGGCACGATCGAGGGCACCTTTATCATGACCCGCACGCAGACGCCGCAAACCATGGAGGTCGGCGACGCCGCATTACGAGGCTTGACGCTGGAGCCGAACGCGGAGAACACCCGGCTCCTCTTCGAGCACCCGCAGGTCAGCGCTCGCTTCCTGTATCCGCGCAACTGGCGCATCGCCGGAGTCAACGAGAAGCAGATCGGCATCGACGAGAACCGCGGCAGCGGCCTGTTGCTCACGCTGACGCCGGCGGCATCCACGCCGACTGGCGGCCAGTTCCACCAGGAGACGACACAGTTCCTCAGCAAGCAGCAAGCGAAGTTCTTTCGCGAGGACAAACTGCGAGCGCTGCCCGGCGGCCTGGAGACCTTCGGCTTCGACGCGGAGGTCGCCAAGGAACGCGTCCACCTGCAATACTACACGACCCGGCAGGGCAGCCAGGGGGCGACGCTGACAGCGAGGCTACTGCTTGCGGATCTCGCGAATGTGCAGCGCGACGTGGAGGGGATTGCGCGGAGTTTGCAGTTGCGGGCGCCAAAATGAAATGTTGCTGTTCCGGCTAATGCGTCCGCCATCCGAAGCGGGGAAGCTGGGCCGAATTACCGGCAGCCCCTTCGCGCGGCTGATCATGAAGTGGAACTGGCATCGCCGCGTGAGGCCTGCTTTCCCGTGAATCCAGGCATGCAAACGGGTTGCTTCTGCTCTCGCAACACGTGCAGGACTTTAACTCCTTGCTTCATAAGAAGTTGCGAATCACGCCTAAATGTCCTGCGGCCGTTGCGGCCGGGATGGGGTGTCGGTGCACGACTGCAAGACATTTTCAGGCAGGAGACGCTTCAGCCGGAAGAGCCTGAATTGGCTCGTTTACCAATTCGCCTGGGCGGGCGGCGGCGTCAGTCCGGATGGTCAATTTTCCGCACGCCGGCATCGCGTCTCGCGCATTCAGGCAGAGATTCATCAGCACCTGTTTCAGCGGATTGTCATCGCCCAGCGATTTCGGTAGCCGTTCACGGTCGAATACTGCCGACAGCGCGTACCAGTTGCGTTCGAGAATGGCCAACACTACGTTATGAATGGGAGTACCGGCAGGAAGCGGCTCAGGTGGTGTCGGGCAGCAGGCTCGGGCTGGGTTGATCGGCAAAG
>SHZY01000121.1 GCA_009692065.1 Gemmataceae bacterium | reverse complement strand
CAAAGTGCCGATCAAGACGGCCGAGTCGATCCTGACCAAGATCGAAGCCCTGAACGCGGCTTGCATCAGCAACACGCCGGTGGACCGCGAGACGGCGGCCTGGCTCACCAAGATCGGGGATGACCTTCATGCAAAGCTGGCGGCGGTGGGTTTGATCGAGCCGCGTTCCACCAGTGCGGCGACGCTGGCGGAATATGTCGAGAGCTACCGTCAGCATCGCGCCGATGTTTCGCAAGGAACCAGCACGAACTACGGCATCGTGGCGAACCGATTGCTCGCCTTCTTCCCCGGCGCGACCTCCCTGCGCAACATCTCCGAAGGGGAAGCGGATCGCTGGCTCGTTTAGCTCAAGACCGAATACGCCGGTCCCACGGTGAGCAAGTCCGTGAAGGTTGCGCGGCAATTCTGGGCGCAAGCGATCCGCGACGGGGTTGCGAGTGTCAATCCTTTCGCTCATTTGCGGACGCCCTCGGAAGTGAACACAGCCCGCGCGTTCTTCGTGGACCGCGCGACCTTCACCCGCGTTCTCGAAGCCTGCCCGGATGCTGAATGGCGCTTGCTCCTGGCGCTGGCCCGCTACGGCGGCCTGCGCACCCCGTCAGAGCCGTTTACGCTGCAATGGCCAGACGTGAACTGGGAGCGCGATCGTTTTCGCATCGTGGCCCCCAAAACGAAACACGACGACGGCGGCGAACGGTGGATTCCCCTGTTTCCGGAAATGCGCCCTTATCTGGAAGAGGCTTTCGACCTGGCCGAGCCGGGCGCGGTGCATGTCATCACCCGTTGCCGCGATGCGAACATCAATCTCCGCACCCAGCTGACGCGGATTTGCGGCCGTGCTGGCGTCAAGACTTGGCCCCGTTTGTTCCAGAATCTTCGCGCATCACGGGAAACGGAACTAGCCGAGACGTTCCCGATCCACGTCGTCGCAGAGTGGTTAGGAAACAGCCCCAAGACGGCGCTGGCCCATTACACGCAGACGACCGAGGAACACTTCCGGCTGGCGGCGCATAATCCGGCGCAGCAAGCGGCGGAAATGCCCTGCGCGGAGCCGCAAGGTGAAAAGGTCGAAAAGCCGGAAAGGGAGATGTTGCAAGCAGTTGCGAGTTCTTGCGGTCATACGCAAAACTACCTAGTGACCCCGACGGGATTCGAACCCGTGTCGCGGCCGTGAAAGGGCCGTGTCCTAGGCCTCTAGACGACGGGGCCAGCCTATCCTTCTCCCACAATGCTAGAAGGCCGTCCAACCGACGTCAAGCTGAACGCGTCGCATTGGCTCTGCACCACACTCCCATTCGGACGAAATCCCGCTCTAACTTGATGGCAAGACTCACGGGCGTTGCTGCCGCTTGACTCCGCTCTTATAATGGAATTAACAGTAAAACGCGATAAGCGGCGCGATCACCACGAAAGGACCCACGCATGGCTGGCGCTAATGTTTTGGAATTCACCAGCGACAATTGGCTAACCGAAGTCGTTGGCAGCACTATCCCCGTCCTCGTCGATTTCTGGGCTCCCTGGTGCGGACCTTGCCGGCAACTCACGCCGACCATCACCTCCCTGGCGGCCAAGTACGACGGCAAAGTAAAGGTCGGCAAACTGAACGTGGACGACGCTGGCGACATAGCCGCACAATACGGCGTGACCAGCATCCCGCGCGTGTTCGTCTTCAAAGGCGGCGACAAGCCACGCCGTAGCATCGTCGGCCTGGTCTCCGAAAGCGAACTCGCCAAGGCCATCGATTCGGTTCTGCAGGAAAACTAAGTTTAGCCGCTCGTCTTGGGCGAGCGGGGTTCTTCAACCCCCAGGTTTCCATGAATCAACCTACCTCTTCCTCCCCCTGGCTGCTCTTCGTTGGACTGGCCATGGGCGCAGGCCTGTTGGGCTTCATGGCGTGCGAAACAGCGGGCCCGCCTGCCAAATCCAATAAGCCGCAGCAAACGACGGGTGGGCAGGTTGTCGTGCTGACGCTGGCCAACTGGGAGAAAGAAGTCGTCGAGAGTCCGATTCCCGTCCTGGTCGATTTCACCGCGGTGTGGTGCCCGCCTTGCAAGATACTCGCCCCGAGGATTGAGGCGTTGGCAGGGAAGTACGACGGGAAGATCAAGGTCGCCAAGTTCGATGTCGGCGATAACAGTTTCCATAACCTAAAACCCCTCACGAGCAAATACAGCTACGTCAAGTTTGGGGGCGTGCCGACCGTGATGATCTTCAAGGGCGCCGGGCCGCCGCTGTGGACCCACTCCGGCGCCGACGCCGAAGCGACCTACGTTCGAGCCATCGAAGGCGTGCTCGCGGCACGCTGATTGCCCATCACATCCGAGCCTGAAGCGTAAGCGAAGGGATGGCCGCCTTCGTTTACGCTTCAGGCTCGGACTTGGCATTTGAATGAGGTTCGATCCCGGTCTGCCTATTTTCTCGCGCTTGCCTGTCCGGACGAGACGATTCCGTCAACTTTGCCAGTTTTACCAATTCTGTTTCCCGCATCAACAAGAACGCCCAGCTTCGACGATGAAGTAGAGCGTACGGACCCGTCTCGGGAAAAGAGGCCGCTGGCATGGACGCCGCCAAACCGCATAAAACCACCCAGCCACCGGCGATCGCGGGGGCTGGTGAACTCGTTCTGCAGAATGGGCGTCAAGCCGGCACGCGCCGCCCCTTGGGCGCCCCCGCCACGTTCATTGGCCGCAACCAGGGCTGTGACATCCGCCTCAACGTTGACGGCGTCGATCCCTTGCACTGCGTGCTCATCCCGAGCCCGGACGGCGTCCATCTGCGCGATCTGAATAGCGGTACGGGCACCCATGTCAACGGCGAGCCAGTCGAAAGCGTGCTCTTGCGCGCGGGCGATCTCTTGCGCGTCGGACCGTTCGAGTTCCGGGTCGAGCTTCCGGCGCTGACGCCGCAACTCGACGACCTGCCGATCGAAGATTACCGTGACTCGGTGCGCATCCAGGCCGCGGCCGTGGCGGCACAACAAATTGCCCTCGAAGAGGACGAGTTGCGCCTACTGAAACACCGCGCCGATCTCCAGGAGCAGGAGGAGCAACTCGCCACCCACCTCGCCGAAAAACAACGCCAGGTCCAGCTCTGGAGCGAATACACGCAAGCGGAACGCGAAACGCTTCAGAAGGAAAAGCTCGACCACGACAGACACTTCGCCAAGCTCGAAGCCGAATGCCTGCACGCGAAGGCCGAGCTGTCGAATCAACAAGAGAAGCTGACTCAAGAACATCAGCGCATCAACCGGATCTACCAGCGTCTGCGACTTCGCTGGCGCACCCAATGGGCCGCCGAGCGTGCGAAATACGAGAAACACGGCAGGAGGCTCAAATCCGACGTGGCGGCATTCAAGGAAACCCAGGAGCTGGCGCGCGTGGAGGCCTCCGCCTGGTGGCGAGAAGTCGTACAGTTCAACACGGAACGTGAACTGGGCACCCGCCAACTGCAAGAAGGCCGCTCGGCGCTGAAGAAGGATCAGGACGGTTGGCGGCGCCGACGCTCGCTCGAAATGCTTGCCCTGAAGACGAAGACACGTGAAATGGTCGACGCCCAGCTGAAATTGAAGCAGGCACACCAAATCCTCGTGGCAGAAAAAGACGCCTGGGACCAGCAGGTGGATTCGCTCCGCAAAGAACTGCACGGCTTGAATAATCGCATTGTCCATCAGCGCCGACGCGTCGAACAGCAGCAAGAAGAAATCGCACGCCTCGACATGGTTTTGCGCGCTCGCGGCAGCCAGTCGCCCGGCACGGAACTCGCCCTCGTCGAGTGTGAAGTGGAAATCGTCCCAGAAACGCCGACGACCGCCACCGCGCACGCGATCATGGATAACGGCGCCTGGACGCGCCGGTTCGACGGGCTCGATGAGCTGGCCAGGGAATTGGCCGACCAGCGCGTTCACCTGCTCGAACAATACACGCGCTTGGCAGAGATTCAGGACGCCTGGAAAAACCAGCGCGATCACGCCTGCACGGAGCTCGATGCCATCGCGCGACGCCTGCTGGCGGACGAGCGAGCGCTCGCAGACCGCCACCACCGCACCAGCGCTGCCGAGGCAACCCTTGAGCAGCGCCGCGATGAGATCGAGGCGATCCGGCAGGAAATCCAGATCGCCCGCGTGCAGCTCAGGGCGAGCGCGGAACTTTTCGATTCGGAGCGTCAGAAGCAACTCCACGCCCTGAGTCAAAAGGAACTGCTCCTCCAAGAACAGCTCGCCGGCCTGACGCAGCTCCGGCAGCGATGGAATCGGCGCCGGCTGGAGGAGACCAATGACCTGCGCACGAAACAGGCCGTCTTGCAGCAGCAGCACCAGGAGACGCAGGAGCAGCGTTTGAAGCTGTTCGAAAAAAACCAGGAGATCGAGGAGGGAAAACGCATCCTTGCCGAGAAGTCGCTCGCACTCGAACAGTATCGCCAGGAGATCTTCTTCCGCGCCAAGGACCCGACCGCGCAGCGCCGCGTCGAACGGCTGCGCCGCCGCTGGCTGACCCTCAACGCCGCGCTCATCCGCACTGCCAAGAACGAGGGCAAGAAGGCCAAACAGGAGCTGGCACGGCTGGACGCAGAACGGGAAGCATTGCTGCAGATGCAGAACGAAAAGACCGACAACGACATCGCGTTGACGGCGCGCCAGGCCATGGTCGACGAACGGGAAGCCGCTTTGAAAGCTCGGCAACTGCTTTTCGATGAGGAGCTTGCCAAGCTGGAAAGTCAACGTCGGCAAGCGGAAGATAAGCACCTGCGCCTGCAGGACGAAGTCGAAGCCCTTGCCAAGGCGGTTTACGAGGAGCCGGAGGAGCCGGCAATCGATCAGGCGGCGTGAGCGATTTCTTCGTTTGGCATTCGCCGAGCGCCATGCGTACGCTAAACGAGGAGGGTGCCAACCAATTCCGCCACCGATTTCACGCCCAGCTCCACGCAGGTCGCGCGCAGCTCATCTACGAGTCGCACGGAAACTGTCGGATCAAAAAAATTCGCCGTGCCAACCTGGATTGCGCTGGCCCCCGCGACCAGAAACTCCATCACATCATCCAGTGACTTGATCCCCCCCACGCCGATGATCGGCACACGCACTTTTTGCGCCACCTGCCAGACGATCCGCAGCGCCAGCGGCTTGATCGCCGGCCCGCTCAGGCCCCCGGTGACGTTGCCGAGGATCGGCTTCCGCTTGCGCCAGTCGATCGCCATGCCGATGAACGTGTTCACAAGTGACACCGCATCCGCACCGCCGTCGGCAGCCGCCTGAGCGATCGGCACCACGCTGGTTACGTTCGGCGTCAACTTGGCAATGATCGGCAACGGGCAAACTTTGCGAACGCCGGCGACAATCCGCTGCGTCCGGGCCGGGTCAATTGCGAAATCATGTCCGCCCGCCACATTGGGGCACGACAGGTTCAGCTCCAACCCTGCCAGCCCAGGCTCCCTGCCGATCTGCTCGGCCATGGCGATGAAGTCGTCCTCCGTTTCGCCGGCGATGTTGGCGATGATCGCCGTCGGCAGCGTGCGCAGATACGGCAAATGGTGCGCGATGAAGTGATCGATGCCGTCGTTGTCGAGGCCGATCGCGTTGAGCATGCCGGACGGCGTTTCAACAGTGCGCGGCGGCGTGTTGCCGATGCGGGCTTTTCGCGTTACCGTCTTGGGGATGATGCCGCCGAGCTTGGCGAAATCGATCGTGCCCGCCATTTCCTTCGCGTAGCCGAAGGTGCCGGACGCGACGAGGATTGGGTTTTGCAGTTGCAGGCGACCGAGGGTGACGGAGATGTCGGACATGGGTTGTTCCGGTTTAAGTCTAGCGCTCGCATGGCGCCATGCGGGCGCTAAACGAAGACTGAACACTCACGGCTCTTCCAGATAAGTATACCCATCTAGTCCGGTCTCGTAAAAGCGCAAGAGCTGCCGAGATTCCTGCACGGTGATCATGTTGATGCGCACGGCACGTTCCACGTCCTTGCGCAATTGATTCAGCAGCTCATCGGCGTTGTACTGCACGTAGGCGAGCACCTCGCGCACGGTGTCGCCCTTGACGACGTCATCGAGCACGATCTCGCCGCTTTCGTCCATGCGGACGTGGACCGCATTGGTGTCGCCGAACAGGTTGTGCAAATCGCCGAGGATCTCCTGGTACGCGCCGAGCAGAAACGCGCCGAGATAATAGGGCTGCCCGGTGAACGGGTGCAACTCCAGGGTCGAGCGGACATCGCGCAGGTCGATGAACTGGTCGATCTTGCCGTCCGAGTCGCAGGTGATGTCGCCCAGCACGGCGCGACGCGTCGGCTGTTCGTTCAGGCGATGGATCGGCATGATCGGGAACAGTTGCTTGATCGCCCAGCTGTCGGGCATTGACTGGAACACCGAAAAGTTGCAGAAGTACGTATCCGACAGCATCGACGACAGGCCTTGCAATTCCTCCGGCGCGTAATCCAGCTCCTGCATCATGCGCAAGATTTTGCCGCACACGGCCCAGAACAATCGCTCGATCAAGGCACGCTGCTCGATGGTGATGGCGCCGAGGTTGAACATGTTGAGCGAATCGTCCATCGCCTGCACGGAATCGTGGTAGCCCTCGAGCATGTTCTTCTTCGAGAGGTCGCGATGGATGCCGAAGAGGTCCGAAACCTGCTGCGGCGAGTCAGCCGGGATCTCCGGAGGCACCGTGTAGCGATCGAAGTTTGAGACGCCCAAGACATCGAAGACGAGCATGCTGTGGTACGCCACCACCGCCCGCCCCGACTCGGAGATGATGGTCGGGTACGGCACGCTGCACTCGTCGCAGACACTCTTGATGCGAAAAACAACGTCGTTGGCGTATTCTTGCAGCGTGTAGTTTACGGACGATTCGAAATCGGTCTGCGAGCCGTCGTAATCGATGCCGAGGCCGCCGCCGACGTCAAGATACTTGACGCCGGCCCCAACACGGTGCAGCTCGCAGTAAACCCGCGACGCCTCCGTGAGGGCGCTCTTGATGTTGCGAATGTTGGTGATCTGGCTGCCGAGATGGAAGTGCACGAGCTGGAGGCAATCCTCCATGCCGCGCTGCTTGAGGTAGTCGAAGGCTTCGAGGGCTTCGGTCAAGGTCAGGCCGAACTTGGAGCGGAAGCCGGCGCTGTTGCGCCACCGCCCTGCCCCGCGTGCGCCGAGCTTGATGCGGATGCCGATAAGCGGGCGGACGTTCAAGTCCTCCGCATAGCGGACGATCAATTCCAGCTCGCTGAATTTTTCGACGACCGGGATGATGAGCTTGCCCATCTTGCGAGCCAGCATGGTCATCTTGATGAATTCGTCGTCCTTGAAGCCGTTGCAGATGATCGGCGTCTCGCCGCCGTTGGTCAGGGCGAGCACGGCGAGCAATTCGGGCTTGGAACCGGCTTCGAGGCCGAAACCGAACGGCCGGCCGAAATCGAGAATCTCCTCGACGACGTGCCGCTGCTGGTTGACCTTGATCGGGTAAACGCAGACGTAGTCGCCGCGATAGCTGTATTCGTTAATAGAGGTTTTGAACGCCTCATGGATTTCGCCGACGCGGTGGCGGAGAATGTCGGTGAAGCGCAAAAGGATCGGCAACTGGATGCCGCGATCTTGCAACTGATCGATCAGCAGCTTGAGGTCGATGGCTTCTTCGGGCCGTTTGTTGGGATGGACGGTGACGTGCCCCTGATCGTTGATGGCGAAATAACCCTTGCCCCACTGGTTGATTTCGTAGACTTCCTGGGCATCCTGCGTTTTCCACTGGTCGATCAGTTCCATCAGAGGTGAGCCTCAAGGGTGAGGGATCGAAAACAGAACGTCTGTTCTCCGCGCTTGCTTGCACCGATAGAATGGCGAAGACCAACTGCGCGTTTCCATTCCATGTTGTTGATGGAATACTCATCAGTATAGTGTGTGTGCGCCAGCGTCAAGATTTTTTTTCCGATGGTTGGCGAAAAGAAATGCCGGCGGAAGGCAAAGTCTGCCGGCTGAATCGCGATCTGCAACAGGCATGCCCTTGAACTTTCGGTCTAGAAAATGGTATAAACGATTGCCGATACTGGTCGCCCTCCGGGGGAGAACCAGCGATGGCGAGTCCGTTCCCGGGCATGGATCCGTTTCTGGAAGACGACAATCGCTGGCAAGCGTTTCAGCCGCTCCTGGTTCATTCACTCTACCAGATGCTCTTGCCGGGCCTTCTTGATCGCTACCGCGCACGCGTCGGCGAACGCGAGTACGCCAGCGAGGAGGCGCTCTTCACCTCGATCGTGCGCGAGGAGCACAAGGAGCCGTTCATCGAGGTGCGGCAGCGCTCGGACGGACGGCTCATCACACTGATCGAGATGATCAGCCCCGCCAACAAGATCACCAGCGAAGGCCGGCGCGTGTACATCGAGCGGCGCGACGAAGTCAAGAGAATGAACGCGAACCTCGTCGAGATCGACCTGGTGCTGCAAGGCCAGACGTTGATCGACTGTGCCAAGGATGCCCGCCCAGACCTGGGACTACGCCGTCGTGGTGACTCGCTGGACGCATCCAGACCGCTACGAAATCTACTCCGCGACGCTGCCCAATCGCTTGCCGCGTTTCCGAGTGCCCTTGGCATCGGACGACCGCGACACGGTGCTCGATTTGCAAGCTGCCGTCGCGAGGGCGTACGATCAGGGCGATTTCTCCAAGGCGATCGATTACACGCGCGACCCAGCCACGCGTTTGAGCGATGAAAGCCGGCGCTGGATTGACGAACGGCTGAAGGAAGAGAAATTGCGCAAGTAAGCCGCTTGCGGCGTAGCGCTCTCGTTGCGACACCGCGAATGCTACGCCGCAAGCGGCTGCGAGGAGGACCATGCCCACCCACATCACCACGCCAACGCGCATCGAGGCAGCCGGCAATAAGCCGAAAATCATCGACGAATACGTTGGCCGAGTCAATTCACGCACCGAAGCGATGTCGTTCGCCCACATGCGCAGCCCCGCCGGCTGGGTGGAGCCGGGACAGACACCTGACTTCGACGAGTACACCGTCGTCCTTAAGGGAATCTTGCGCGTCGCCTATCGCGGCGGACATCTGGAAGTGAATGCGGGGCAGGCCGTCATTGCGCACGCCGGAGAATGGGTACAGTACAGCACGCCGGGCGAAGACGGCGCAGAGTACATCGCGGTGTGCCTGCCGGCCTTCTCGCCGGCGACCGTACACCGCGACGATGATTGACGAGTCAGCGTTCCTCGATCACGACCTGGCAGGAGTTCGCCATCCCCGGGCCGAGGTTGGCCAGGCGCACGCGGTAAGTATCGGTGGCTGGAACGACAAACTCCACGCGGCAATTGTGGTCAAACTGCGGCAGGCGATCATCCGCGACAAGCGGTTGTTCACCCGGCCGAGCGTTGCCGTCCCGCAGGACTCGCAGGTCCACGTCGGTGTTATTGAATTGGGTTTGGTTGGTGCAGGTGATGATTACCCGCTTGCCCTGGGTGAACGTGAACGCCCTATCGTTGACGGTCTTCTCTCGCAAGTTGCTGACCGTGTAGTTGCGTGGCCCGCGGTCACCGCCGCCACCGCCTAAACCTATGGTGGCCCAGATCAGTCCGACCACGCAACCACCCAGCACGAGCAAAGCCACCAGTACGCCGGCGAGAATGAGGCCGACGCGAATGCCGATCCAGGTCTTGGCGCTTTCCTCCGCGCGCTGGCGGGCCTTCCTCTTTGATTCCTTTTTGTCTTCGTCGTCCTCCTCATCCTCGTCAACCTCCCGCCTAGGCTTGGTGTGTCGGCCCGGGGGCGGCTTGGCGTCGGAGTAGGACGCTTTCTTCGTCGAATTGCCCTCGCCGTCCGCGAGCAGGCCCTGCTGGTTGATCGCCTTGACCCATTCGTCCATGCCGTCGGTCCAGACCATGTCGTGGGACTTGAGGATGCCGACTTCCGCAAGTTCGCGCAGCTCGTTCCAGCTCACGGGACCCATCTGCTGCTTGTTGGTGGTGTAGAACCATTCGGCGGCCATGACGGTCCCTCGAGTGCGACACTATTCGAGCAGCACGAACAACCACCTACTTGGCCCCGACATCGTAAACGACGCTGCAGCGGATGGAGGTTTTGCCTTCGTTCTTGATGCGGAGCACGATAGTCTCTGTGATCGGCGCCGCGAAGTTCACGGTGGCGGTGACTTGCGGCTTGTCGGTACGTGCGATTTCCGCATTATCGCTTTCCTTGACCACGGTGAGACTTAACCAGGGATTGGCCTTCGTGCCCTGCGCCGAAGCTGTCAGCCTGGCCGCATGGCCGGCCTTCACCTGAAACTTGACATTGACCGTTCCGCCCGACTGGATGAAACCGGTCTGGTGATGCCCATTGCCCACGAGGACGTCCTTGGGCAAAAGCGGATCCTTGGGCTTTGGCGCATCCTTGTCCTTCGCCGGCTCGTCTTTTCCGGGCGGCGGCTTGGCGACGTCCTTACGATCGCCGCCCACTGGTTTGGCGTCATCGTTCTTGTTCTGGACGAGATTCGCTGGCCTGGCCTCCTGGATGTAAAGCATGATGGCAAGGCCGCCGCATAGAAAAAACAGAAGCACGACGGCGCCGAGGCCCACAAAGATCATCAATCCCGTGTTCGAGCCGCCACCGCTGGCTGCTTCCGAGCGGCGCCGCGGACGACGATTGTCTTCTTCCTGGTCGGCGCCGCTGCTCCGGCGTTTTTTCTTCTCGCGAGGCTCATCCTCCTCCACAGGCGGGCTGGCCGATTCATTCGTGGTCGGAGTGGCGGTCGATCCGGCCGGCACGGTGACGCCAGTCGCTTGCGGCCCCTGCTGCGGCGATCCTGGCGTGTTCGTGAAGTACTTGTCGAGCGTCGAGGTCGGATCGGGGAACAACTCCTTCACGGAACTGGCCCGAATCCAGCGCGGCAGCCCTTCCTTCCACACCATGTCGGTCGGCTTCAAGACGCCGTCGCCGACGAGCTTCTTCAGCTCCCTGATCGGCACCGCGTCCATCTGCTTGCCTTCGTTGGTGTAAAACCACAATTCGGCCATCAAAGATGCTCCCCACAGGGCTTAGTTCGGCCAGGAGTCCCATTTATTTCTAGTCGTTTCCGCGTGCGATTGCAAGAAAAAACAAGCCCGGCGGCCACCCGATGATGAACGGCTGCGCGGCGTGCCACGCTCGGCGCTTTGGCGCACCGTACGAAACAAAAACGCTCAGCGGTCCGGCGCTTTTGATGCGCTACACCGCCGAGCGTGGTTGTGGCACGGTCTCCCGACCGTGCCACTGATCTTGACCGAAGGTCTCCCGGCACTCGCAGTGGCACGGTCGGGAAACCGTGCCACAACAGGGAGGGTGCCTTACTGAACCAGGATGAACTCCTTCGTGTTGATGAGCGCCCAGAGAATGTTCTCGTAGGCAAACTGGCGATTCTTCCCGTTGGCCTCGATGTTTGCCAGAGCGACTTCCATCTGGCCCGGCGAAGGCTGACGGGCGAAAGCCCACACGAACATCTCCGTGACCTTCTCGGCATCGGGCCGCGGGTCCTTGACCAGCTGATCCGCCCGGCCGCCACCGCGCGTTAGCTTACCCTGAATCTCTTGCGAGTTCAAAAGGTGCAGCACCTGGGCCAGGTTGGCTTCGGAGACTCGCTCGCACTCGCAGGCGCTGATGCGCTGAGGCCGGCCGAACACGTCGAGGAAGTACGACGGGAACGATTCGTCCGGCAGCATGATCGCCCGGTTCGGGGCGTACTTGTCGGTCGGCAGGCCAGCAAACGTCGCCGGGCTGCTCGTCACCTGCGACACCGCGTCGTACAGCACCTCCGCCGACATGCGGCGCGGATAGTACCTGGCGAAGGCCTTCTTGTCGTTCTTGTTGAACTCGTTCGGCATCGCCGACAGCTGGTACGTGTTGCTCTTCACCATCAGCTTAACGAGGTGCTTCAGGCTGAACTTGCTCTTGATGAGTTCCTCGGCCAGAGCGTCAAGCAGTTCCGGATTCGACGGCGGGTTGGTGACGCGCATGTCGTCGACCGGATCGACCAGGCCCTTCGAGAAGAAGTGGGCCCAGTAGCGATTGGCGACGGCGCGGGCGAAGAACGGGTTCTTCGCATCGACCATCCAATCGACCAGCCGATGCCGGGGATCTTCGCCCAACGCCAGCACGATCGGCTCGCCATCGAGCGCCTTCATGATGGCAGTCTTGTTGGTGCGGTTGTTGATGACCGTGCCCGTGCCCTTATTGAAGATGATCTGGCGGGCCTGGTTCTGGTTCTGCACGATGACGCCGAGGTTTGCGGCAGGCTTGCGGCCCACCATGGCGAAGAACGACGCCATGCCCCAGTAATCGTCCTGGCTCCACTTTTCGTACGGGTGGTGATGGCACTGAGCGCAGGCGACGCGCACGCCGAGGAACAGCTGGCACGCGTCATCGACGAACTGCTCCGGCTTCTGCAGATCGCGATACCACACGGTCGGCGGGGCCTTCGATTCGTCGCCGATGGCGGCGAGAATCTCGCGGGCAAACTGATCGTACGGCTTGTCGTTGGCGATCGATTCGCGAATCCAGTTATGGAACGCAAACGTGCCGAAGGCGCGATTCTGGTTCTGCTGATTGCCGCGCTTGACGCGCAACACGTCGGCCCAGCGATTCGCGAACAGGTAGCTGTACTCCGGTGTTTCGAGCAAGCGGTCGACGAGCTTGTCGCGCTTGTTGGCGTCGTTGTCGCTCAAGAATTCCTTCACCTGCGATGGCGTCGGCAGGGTGCCGGTGATGTCGTGGTAGACGCGGCGGAGGTAGGTCTCGTCGTTGCAAATCGTCGAGGGAACGATGCCCAGCTCTTGCCATTTCTTGTGCGTGTGCTTGTCGACGATGGTCTTTTGCGCGAAAGCGTAATTGGGAATCTTTTGGCCAAGCGGCACCGTGGCGCGGAAGGTCGCGACCTGGGCTTGATAACGGGCCATGATGGCGGCTTCACCCGACATGTCGAGCGAGCGGACCAAACCCGTGGTATCCACGACGGCGATGTCCGGGTCGTTGCTCTCGTACTGCGCCCGCTGGGTCACATCGACGATGGTGCCGTCGGAGTAGTGAGCATGCACGCTGAACTGCTGCCGGTTGTTGCGGCTGACGATGCGCTGCTCGGGATACACGGTGATCTTGGTAACTTCGAGGTCCTTGCCGTCCGAGAACGGCGTGCCCGAGGCGATCCAGCGGCGGATGAGCTTGTATTCGTCGGAGCCGGCTTCCATGCGTTTGCCGCCGGCGTGGGCCATGATGCCCGCCGCCTTGACGAGCAGGAGGCTGTTTTCCGGGGACGACGGCAGGATGCGCCGGCCGCGGTTTTCCTTGACGAGCGTGTTGTAATCGAGTTCCGGCACGAAGCCGAGCAGCGACAGGGAAAAACCATTCTGCCCGCCCGACTTGCCATGGCAGCCGCCGCCGTTGCAGCCGAGCTTGGTGAAGATCGGCACGATGTGGTTGGCGAAGCTGATCGGGATCGATTCATCCATCGACTTGATTGTGAGCTTCACGGCCACCGACTTGTCGCCGTAGCGGGCGGTAATCGTGGTGGCGCCATTGGCGAGCGGCATGACGCGGCCGGCCGAGGTGACGCGGGCAAGCTTACTGTCGGCAACTTCGTAGGTGACGTCGCCGGAGAGATCTTGCGTGCCGCCGGCGCTCAAAACGCCCGTGAGCACAATCTGGCGAGCATCGTCTTCACCGACGAGCTGGAATTCGGTGGGATAGGCTTGCAATAGTTTGACATCCGCGGGCGCAGGCAGCGTGATCGCATCGGACAGCGCCTTCTTCGGCGTCTCTTTCTGGGCATGGGCGGGCGCGGCAACCAAGGCAGCCAGACCAAAGGCCAATCCTAGCAGAATGGTTCGCATATCAAGATCCCCTAAAGGTGTTTTCGAAAGTGGCAGGTGGCGGGTATTTGTGTTAGCCGGAAAAACAGCAAAGGGACCGGGAACCGCCGGGAGTACCAATCGGGTCCCCTGATTCCAGATCCCTTCATGCGCTGCTTGCGGCTTAACACTCGCGGCAAAACAGCTTGCGGTCTGGCGTCTCAAGTTGAGCGCCAAGCCGCAAGCGGCATTGGAACTAAATCAACTCGGTGACAGGACTGCGGTCTTCGACAATATGGATCGGCCGGCCGGTGCCGTTGTTGAACGTCGTCGCCGGGTCGATGCCGATCGTGCGATACAGAGTCGAAAGAACCTGCGGCACGGTGTAACGGCGGTCCTGCGGGCGTTCGCCGCGGGCCGTCGAGGAACCGATCGTCTGACCCATTCGCATGCCGCCGCCGGCAACCAGTGCCGACATGACCGGCGCCCAGTGGTCGCGGCCAGCGCCCATGTTGATGCGCGGCGTACGGCCGAACTCGCCCCACATGACGACAACGGTGTCGTTCAGGAGGCCGCGTTCGTGCAGATCGCCGACCAGCAGCGACAAGCCCTTGTCCAAAGGCGGAAGCTGACGGCGCATGGCCTGGAAGTTCTGGCCGTGCGTGTCCCAACCGCCGTAGGAAAGAGTTACGCAACCGACGCCGGCTTCGACGAGACGACGAGCGGTGAGGAACTGCTCCACTCCCTGATACCGCTGGCGCCCGTTATTCGGTTCGCGGCCCAGATCGAGAGCGTTGCGCACGCCGCCCGAGCTGATCATATCGAAGGCGCGAGTGGTGAACGTGTCAAGGCCGGCTGCGTTGGCATCGACTTCGCGACGCAGGCCGTCGAAGCTTTCCAGCATCGCGCGGCGATCCGCCAGGCGTTCGCCGTTGACGGCGGGAATCGGCGTCAGGTTCTGGACACCGGGGCCGTTCGGCGAGAACGGACGATGCGAGATGCCGAGGAAGCCCGGTTCGGTACCACGCGACATACCGCGTAGAGAAACGAAGGCGGGAACGGGGGAATCATTTCCGGAGCGAACACGCGACACGACCGAACCGAAGGACGGATGGTTCGCGGTCATGTTCTCACGTGAGCTCTTGCCGGTCATGACCAAGCTGTCGGAGTGCTCATCGACGGAAACGATCGAACGGATGCAGGAGAACTTGTCCCACATGCGGGCTTGCAGCGGGAAGAGTTCGCAGATCTGCACGCCGTTGCAGTTCGTCTGGATCGGGCGGAACTCGCCACGGAATTCGGTGGGAGCGTCTGGTTTGAGATCGTACGTGTCCATGTGGGTCGGCCCACCGGGCAGGTAAATCATGATGGCCGACTTGGGCCGAGACGGAGTTTGACGATCCGGCGCGCTCGACGCTTGCGCTTGCACGCGGAGCATGTCGGCCAAGGTCAGCCCGGCGCCGAACGCGCCGATCTTAAGAAAGTTGCGGCGGCTCAAACCGTCGCAGAAGGCTTGCTTGGCTCCAGTGAACGTAAACATTGCAAATTCCCCCCTGGTTGGTGTGAATAGGTGTGTGTACACACTATGGTGTTGATTCTAACCTTATGGTCAGCATATGGCAATCTTGAAAATGAAAAATTTTGCATGCAAATTGAAAATCGGGTGGAATCGCGGCAATTTCGTAATCTGGGGTATTTTTCCCGATTCCCCAAAAGAAACCACGGACCACACGGATGGCACCGAAACGGGAGGATCTGCCCCACAGCCGCATTGCCACTCACCTCAGGCAACCGGTTCTTTTCCTATCCGTGCCATCTACGCCATCCGTTGGCTTGTATTTCTTCCGACTCGCGCTAATTATGCCGCACGAAATTAATTTACCCGACGGCCCCAATTTCCTTTCCCAAGCAATTTCGTATCGGTTAACCTTATATAGAAGTAGATACCAAGCACTCGTTCGCTTTTTTTTTTGGGGGGAACGATCATGACTCACACACGACCTTTTGCAGCTGCGATTTCCGCCATCGCGATGTTTGCAACCCTGGCCCACGCTCAGGGGATGATGGCCCCATCGGTCGGAACGCCACGCATCACGTACGTCCAGCCGGTCGGCGGCCAGGCGGGCACGACCTTTGAACTGCGTGTCATCGGCCAGGACCTCGCCAACGTTGAAGGACTGCACTTCAACTTCCCCGGCGTCAAAGTGGAAGTCGCCGGCAGCGAGACCGCGCCAATTGACAAGAAGGAAACGAAAAAGCAGCCTCCCAAGCAGCCGGTGACAATGCTCGCGCAAACCTTCAAGGTCACGTTGCCTGCCAACGCACCGCTCGGCATCCAGGATGTCCGCATCGTCACTAATGCCGGCATCTCCAACCCGCGTGCCTTCGTCATCTCCGATCGCAAGGAATACACCGAGCAAGAACCCAACAACGACGTCAAGGACGCCCAACGCATCGACCTCAATAGCGGCGTAAGCAGCATGGTCAGCACGCCGACCGATGTTGATTACTTTGTCTTCTCGGGCAAGAAGGGCCAGCGCGTCATCTGCTCCTGCCTCACCACCGCTGTGGACAGTAAGCTCCCGGCCGAGGTCAAGGTCTACAGTGCCTCGGGCCTCTATCTCGGCGGCAACGTCGGCTACTCCAAGAATGATGCCCTCGTCGATGTCACACTTCCCGAGGACGGCGATTGCCACGTGCGAGTCTGCGGCTTCACCTACACCCTCGGCGGCAGCGACTACTTCTACCACCTCACCGTCTCCACCGCGCCCTGGATCGACGCGGTCTTTCCCTCCGTCGTCGAACCGGGCAAGGACACGCAGGTAACTTTTTATGGCCGCAATCTGCCCGGGGGCAAGATCGATCCGAATGTAACCGTCAACGAACGGGCCATCGAGAAAGCTGTCGTCACAGTCAAGGCGTCGGCCGATCCACGCGCGGTCCAGCGCCTTGCGTACACGGGCCACCTTCAGCCGATCTCATCGATGCTTGATGGCTTCGACCATCGGCTCAAGAATGGCGGCGGCACATCCAATCCGGCCTTCATGATGTACGCGGCCGCGCCGGTCGTCGTCGATAACGGCGACAACGACGACCAAGACAAGGCTCAGCAGATCACGGTCCCCTGCGTCATCGCGGGCCGCATCGAGAAAAAAGGCGACCGCGACTGGTACGCCTTCGCCGCCAAGAAGGGCCAGGTCTTCCACTTCGAAGCCTTCGCCGAGCGTTTGGACGCCCCAATGGACCTGTACTTCCAACTGCGCGATGACAAGGGCGCGCTCATCACCGAGCAGGACGACAACACAGAGATCCTTGCTCCGACGTTCTACACCCGCAGTGACGATCCAGCGAAGTATCGCTTCCTGGCGCCGGCCGACGGCAATTATCAACTGATGGTTACGAGCCGCGACGCCTTCACGCAGTTTGGCCCGCGTCATTTGTATACTGTGAACATCACGTCGGACACGCCCGATTTCCGCCTGATCGCCATGCCGACATCGCAGCTGGCGCCGGAAGCGAACACGCTCAACCAGTCCGGCGGGACCGCCTTCTCCGTTTACGTGTGGCGCTTCGGCGGCTTCAATGATGAGATCACGCTGAGTGGCCAGAACCTCCCCCCCGGCGTCGGCGTCAAGCCACAGGTAATTGCGGGCAATCAGAAGCAGGCACTCGTCGTCGTCCATGCCGAGTCCGATGCGAAGGCGTACGCGGGCGGCATTCAGCTCGTCGGCACCGCCACCGTCAAGGGCCAAAAAATGGTACGCGAAGTCCGCGCCGCGACTATCTCCTGGGCCGTCGCCCAGGCCAACACTCCGACCATCACACGCATGGATCGCGAACTGGTCGTTGCCGTGCGCGGCAAGGCGGCCTATAGCCTCATCGTCGGCGGCCAGAAAATCAACGTGCAGCAGGGCGACAAAATTTCGATCCCTGTCAAGCTCGTCCCCAATGACGGCTTCAAGACCACCGTGCAAGTCACCGCCCAGGGCGGTCCGCTCGGCCTCGTTCCCCAAGTTCTCACCCTCACCCCAGGCCAGGGGGGCAGCGCCACGCTCGACGCCAAGGGGGGCGTGCCGATTCCGCCCGGCAACTACACCATCTTCCTGCGTGGGCAAACGCAGCCGATCAACCTCAAGCAGCCCGCCCCCAAGGGGACGCCCCCCAACATCATCCAGTACTCGATGCCCGTCTCGGTCACGATCGTGCCGAAGCAGCTCGGCAAATTCACCGCGACGCCGCTCAACGCGAAGGTGTCCGTCGGCAAAGAGGTTGAGGTCACCGTGCGGTTCGCCCGCCAGTACGACCTGCCGCTCGCTTTGAAGATCGAGGCCATCCTGCCGCCGAACGCCAAAGGCATCAGCGCCAAGGACGTGACGATCAAGTCCGGCGACGATGAAGCCAAGATGACGTTCACGATCGCCCCGAACGCCCCGATAAACACACAGCAAGTCATCACGCTGCGCGCGACGGCCATGTTCAACGACACAATCCCGATCGTGCACGAGACTAAGGTGACGTTGGCAATCGCGAAGTGAGCTGGCCGTTTAGCGCCCGGCTCAAAGAATTCAGAAAGAATTTGGAATCCTTGAAGGGTGCCAAAGGAGCAAAGATGGCTGGCCGTGAGCGGAAGAGCCCCTGTCACCAGATGACTGGGGCAATGGTGGCAATTCAAATCTCCGGCGTTGCATCGTTATTAAGACAAACAACCTAGTCGTGTTCAGAATTGAGCGAGCGCGGTGCAGAATCATTTCTTGCCGAATACGGCTCTAGCTGGAAGCGGCACACCCGGCGTAGGATGTGGCGGCAAACCGTCAATGGGTTTTGAGCTCCGGGGACACCCTACTCAATCATCGTGGATATAAGTAGGGCGTCCCCCAATTCCAACAGACCACCGCCTGCGTCGAAACGGCCACAACGCCCAGAAAATCATTGACGGGAAACGTCAGGCCGGGTTAAGCTAAGCAAGTCAAGTCGCGGTATTGCATCTCCGCAGCACCCGGCGTGGCATCCGCGGTTCAGTTCAACTAGATTTTAGCCGGCGTACTCTGCCACGAAGCGAAAGCACGTGGGTGAGTTATTGCACGCGGAGCACGCAAGATAAGATCCTACGCTTTTTCCGGGACTGCGCCCGGAAAAAGTGGCCCCTGCGGGGCAGTTGATAAACTGTCTCCGAATCTTTTCGGAGGCTTACCATGGTTGTGACCGACCCGTTGGGCCTTGCTTACGCCGACCTGTTGGTCGGTCGATACGATTG
>SHZY01000120.1 GCA_009692065.1 Gemmataceae bacterium | reverse complement strand
AGAGGCCCCTCCCGGATTCGAACCGGGGATGGCGGATTTGCAATCCACTGCCTTACCGCTTGGCTAAGGGGCCGTCAGCAGAAATGCCTTGTTCGTTACAATCGGCACCGACGGATGATTACTTTAATCTTAGGCTAGGTCTCCTTGCTTGGACATTGCTATTTTGGTAGCCATTCACGGGTAGCAAGCTTCGGCTTGTCCTGTTTTCGGCCAGTGAGTTTCCTATCGCGTCATGACAACCGCAGGGACGCAACCGGCCAAAAGAACAACGGCGAGCCGATGTGGACCGGGTGTTTCCGCGCCTCGCTGTATTGTATTGTAAAGGTTCCTGGGAATCGGCATGTGTGAGTACTCCGGCGGTTCGAGTAGACTATGGTCATCGAGCCCGGAGGAGATTTTACGATGCCGAAGCGATTCGAATTGACTGTCGAGCAAAGGCGCGAGGCGGTGCTGGCACTGCTGCGTCGGGAAGAACCCGCCGCCCAACTGGCGCGGTGTTATGGGGCCAGCGAACAGACGCTGTTCGGGCTCAACGATTCCACTTGAACTTTGTGCCAAGACATTTTTACTTTCACAAGGGCCACGGATGACGACCAACGCCGACCGCGCCGTCCCAAGCCAGCCCCGGGCAGAGGGAAAAATCTGCCCGGCTTTTAGAACGTTTGCTTGACCGCGGAAATTCATTTGCGATAATCAACCCATCACGCCTTCCGTCACACCTTACACCTTGGATCGAGGATCAGCCATGCCATTCCGTTGGACCTGTATTCTACTTGCTACGGTCTACTTCAATGCCACTGTCAGGGCTGACAACTGGGAACGATTCCGCGGCCCCAACGGCAACGGCATCTCCATGGACAAGAACATCCCCCTCAAGTTCAGCGCGACTGAAAACGTGCTCTGGAAGGCGAAGATTCCCGGCGATGGAAACTCCAGCCCGATCATCTGGGGTGATCGCCTCTTTCTACAAACGGCCAGCCTCGACGGCGCCAATCGCGCGCTCCTGTGTCTCGACGCCAAGACGGGCAAAGAGATTTGGACGCGGACGATCCCCGGCGCCAACATCAAGCTTAGCCGCAAGGACACCTCCCATGCGTCAGCGACGCCGACGACCGACGGTGAAGCGGTCTACATCCCGTTCTGGAACGGCAAGGACATCGTCCTCGTTGCCTACAAGTTCAACGGGGACAAGCTGTGGGAGCGCAATCTCGGCGAGTTCGTCAGCCAGCACGGCGCGGGAACGTCGCCGATCCTCTACAAGGACTTGCTGATCTTTTCGCACGACAAGGACGCCTTCCGCCAGGCCGTCAAGAAGATTGGGCCGATCCAAAATCCGTCCACGCTCTATGCGTTCGACAAGCGGACGGGCAAGACGGTATGGGAGGCGCCGCGCGAGGCAGTGCGGGCCTGCTACTCGATGCCGTTCATCCTCGAACGTCCCGGAGCCGGCCCTGAGTTGATGGTGACCAGTACCACGGCGATCACAAGCTACGACCCGCTCACCGGCAAGTCGAACTGGTACTGGACTTGGACCTTTGCCAAGGACGCGCTGCGCACTATCGCCGCCACGGCCTACACCGATGGCATGCTCCTGGCATGTTCGGGCGATGGCTCGGGCGAGCGGCTCGCTGTTGGCGTGGAGTTGAAGGGCAAGGGCAAGGAGATACGCCCGGAGCAGGTCTGGTCCAACGCCAAGCAATTTCCCTACGTTACCTGCATGTTGACCAAAGGAGAGCACGTCTACTTCGTCAACGACCTCGGCGTCGCCGGCTGCTTCCACACCAAGTCCGGCAAGGAAGTTTGGTTCGAACGGATTCCGGACGCCAAATTCTACGCCTCGCCGCTGATGATCGACGGCAAGATGTACGCGGCCAGCGAGCAGGGCGACTTTTACGTGATCGACGTGGCTACGAAATACAACCTGCTCGCCAAGAACTCGCTGGGCGAGCGCATCCGCGCCACGCCGGCCGTCGCCAACGATCGGTTGTATGTGCGCGGGCAGTATCACCTTTATTGCATCGGCAACAAGTAACCCGTTTACGTTTAGCGTTCGCCAGGCACCGCGCGAACGCTAAACGTAAACGCGTCAACTCCCCGCGCTTCGGTAGCGCTGCAACGCCGCCCGAAACACCCACCGGCTCACCCCTAGCACCACCAACGCCGAACCAATCGCGTACCACGGCAACCACGACGACTCCAGTCCCTTGACCATCACGCGGGCCGGCACATTCGTAACCAGCATGATCGGCACCACAAACGAAAAGAAGAGCTGCGTCGGCTCCGCGAACCTGCCCTTGAAGATCTCGCGCGGATAGCGCATCAGCGTCGTGAACAGCCACCACATCTCGAACAGACTTTGATTGCGCATCATCCAGATCGACGCCGACATCAAGAGCAGCATGAAGCCATACGCTAGCCCCATCCCGCTGATGAAAAGGACGACGAGCAGCACGGCCTTGAAGAAATCGAGCTCCCATTCGCCTAGCCAGAACGCGTAGCCCATCACGCCAAGCCCGAGCAGAATATTCGGCGCGCACGACCAGTCGATGTGCTTGCAACTGACGAGAAACTGTTCGTCGATCGGCTTCAACAAGAAGAAATCGAGATCGCCGGTACGCACCAAGTCCGAGAACTGATTGCAATTGTCGAGAAACAGCATCTCCATCAAGCCGCCCATCGTGAAGTAGCAGCCGATGAAGAAGAGGTATTCGTTGACCTTCCAGTCTGCGATCTGTGTGGTCTGCTGAAAGATGGTGAAGTTGAAGACGAGCAACATGCCGAGCCACAGTAGCTCGACGACAATCTTGACGACGAAGTTGCCGCGAAACGCCATCTCGCCGAGCAAGCTGAACTTGGCGAGGGAGAACCAGAGTTTGAGGTAGCGAAGAATCATGGCCAGTTTCCATGTTAGCCGGACGCGCAAGCGTCATCCGTCGCTTGCGCATCCGGCTAACACTCATCCACCATACGCACTGTAGTGCCGCAGTCCGAGCCGATACATCCAGCGACTCACCAGAATGAGCGCGATCGCCCACGCCAGTTCGATCACGAGGCCGAGGATCAACTCGTCGCCCTGCTTCTTTTCGAGAAACACCATCGCCGGAAAATACGCCAGGTAATGGAACGGCAGCGCGTTCAGAACCTCCATTGCGCCCGGATACTGGTCCAGTAATTCAAGCGGGAACATCTGCCCGGACACGAAGAACGTGAAGATGTTGATGATGTACATGAGCGAGGTCACCTCGAGGAGCCAAAACCCCGCGATGCCGATGCACGCTTCGAAGAAAAAGCCGATCAAAAACGCGAGCACCAGCGACAGGAAATACGCCAGCCAGGTCCACGGGCCCGGCAGGTCGAAGACATCGCGGAACCAGAAGAAGAGCAGCGCATAAGGCAGTGCCGTCGTCGCGATGTAGGCGATCTTGTGGGCGCCGCGGTACGACAGCAAGTACCACAGCAGGTCGATCGGCTGAAGCAGATACTTCTTGAGATTGCCATCCCGGATATCGCGGGCGATGCCCGTTGAAAGCCCCGGCATGCTCGAGAACATGCGGCTAATCTGCACGAGCAGCAGATAGGCGATCATCTTGTCGCGTGTGAAGCCGGCGATCTCGTCCTTTTCCGACCCGGTGTAGATCGCTTCCCAGAGCAAGAAGGTCGTGACGAGCGGCAAGAAGCGCAGGAAGGTCGTCAGGAAGAAATCGGCGCGATAGGCGAGCCGCTCGACGAGCGAGATACGCAAGATCTTCAGGTATTTACGTATTGCGCCCATTTTCACTGCGGCGAAAGCCCAGGGACGGGCGTCCCTGGGCTCTGTACGCCCCCTTGCTCAAACACCTTCGCAATCATCTGTTCGAGCGGCGGATCGTGGATGCTCACGTCCAGCACCGTGTAGCGATCGAGAATAGCCGCCATCACGGCGGCGACGCGCTGGCGATCGACCTTGATCTCGGCCGTCGGTCCCTGCCGGCTCGTCACATCGCCGAAGGTTTCGAGATTCGCGGGGCATTCGCTGCCGTCGAACTGCAACTTGACGAGCTTCTCGCGGCCAAAGCGATCGGTGATCCCCGTCAGCGGCCCATCGTACACGAGCCTGCCCTGCGTGATGACCAGCACGCGCTTGCACAACGCCTCGACATCGCGCATGTAGTGGCTCGTGAGCAGAATCGTCACGCCGCGGTTCGAATTGTAATCGCGCAGACACTTCAGGATCGTCACCTGAGCGACTACGTCCAGGCCAATGGTCGGCTCGTCCAGCAAGAGGAGCTGCGGTTGGTGCAACAGCGCCGCGATCAGCTCCATCTTCATTCGTTCACCCAGCGACAGTTCGCGGACCGACTGGCGCGTCAGCTCCTTGACGCCGAAGAGTTCGGTCAACTCGCCAAGGGTGCGATGAAACTGTTCGGTGGGGAGCGAGTAAATCTCGCGATGGAGCTGAAAGCTGTCGGCAGCAGGGAGGTCCCACCAGAGCTGGTTCTTCTGGCCCATGACCAGCGCGAAGCGACGGCGAAAGGCATCCTCACGCTGCCAGGGGATGTGGTCCAGCACCTGGGCGGTGCCATTGGTCGGGTAGATGAGGCCGGCGAGCATCTTCAGCGTCGTCGTCTTGCCGGCGCCATTGGGACCGAGAAAGCCGACGATCTCGCCGGCTTCGATCGCGAATCTGACGTCCTCGACGGCTTTGACCTCCTTGTACTCACGGCTGAACAATCCACGCAGCGCGCCGAGCAGGCCTTCCTTCTTTTGGTAGACGCGGTAGGTTTTGGACAGACCGTTGGCCTCGATGATCGGCATGTACTCCCCCGTGTCTTCGTTTAGCGCCCGCGTGGCGCCACCTGGGCGCTAATCGTAGACAAGATTTCATTCTACTTGATCGGCGAATAATCAGTCGGATTCAAGAACACCGACTCGACCTTCGCGACCAGCGGCCCCTCGGTCTCCGAGGCGTTCCTTGCCGTGATCCAGTCGGGATCGCTGCGGAAGTCCGCCCAGCTCTTGTCGGCCGCCGCCTTGCTCGGATAGGCGAGAACATAAATCATCTTCTGCTCCGCGTCCTCGGCCTTCATCGGACTCCAGTAACCGATCAGCGTCATGCCGTGTTTGACGAAGAGCTTGTTGGTGTGATCGCGAAACCGGGCGTGCAATGCGTTCATCTGGCCCGGGTGAGCATAATAGGTTCGCATCTCGAATACACGTGTGTCCACTTTCTTTCCTTCCTGGCCAACGTACGCAGCCACGAGCAATCAGGCTCCGACCAAACCAAGGAATCTGCAAGTGATGGCTGATTCTCCGTTGCGAGATCCATTTGGTGCTTTCCTTCCATGGAAAATCTTACTAACCTAGAGGGGCTTATCCAAGAAATCGTGGGAGGGACGGACTCATGAACGCTCGTTGTCGATGGTTGCTGCTCACCCTCACGTTCGTTGCAATCCCAAGCGCCCATGCCGAAGTGGTGTCGTTCAAGATCCTCAAGCGCGAGCCGTTCGCGGGCGGACAGGCCTTCGGCGAAGTCGGACCGTACGACCAGATCACCGCCGTGGCGCGGTTCGCCATCGATCCGAAGGACGGGCGCAATCACGCCATCGTCGATCTCGATTTGGCGCCGAGGAATGCAGACGGCAAGGTCGAGTTCGCGTCCGATGTTGTCATCCTCGCTCCCAAGGACCCGGCGAAGGGCAACGGGGCCATTCTCTACGACGTCAACAACCGGGGCAACAAGCTCGCGCTTGGCATGTTCAATCGCCCGCCCGGTGGTCCAGCGCCCGATGCCAAGAATCCCGCTGGCGACGGCTTCCTTATGCGCAAGGGGTACACCGTCGTTTGGTCAGGCTGGGACGGCGAGTTGCTCCACGGGGACGGCCGATTACTGTTGCAGGCGCCGCAAGCGTATGAAAACGGAAAACTTGTGCGCGGCCTCGTTCGCCAGGAGATGAGCAGCGACACCCGCGCGAAATCGATGCCGCTGTCGCGCCGGCCCAACCATGGCTCCTATCCGCTAGCCGCGGACGGCGCCGCGAAAGCGGTTTTGACCAGGCGATCGGCCGAAAATTCCATGCGCGAGCCCGTGGACAAGTGGCGACTCATCCAATCGCCGTTGCGCCCGCTGACTGTGGGAGTGCCGCAGACGCTGCCGGAGATTCGTCTGGAAATCGACGGCGGTTTCGAGCCGGGCATGCTCTACGAACTCATTTATGAAGGCGAAGGTTCGCTGATTCAGGGTGTCGGCCTGGCCGGTGTGCGCGACCTGATCTCCTTCCTGCGCCACGGCTTCACCGAGCAGAACCCGTTGCGCAAGGCCGACGGCAAGCCGGCGATCAACCGCGCGTTCTCGTTCGGTGTCTCGCAAAGCGGGCGCTTCCTGCGGCAACTGCTGTATCAAGGCTTTAATGAGGACATCCAGGGCCGCATTGTCTTCGAGGGGTTGATCCCGCACGTTGCCGGCGGCGGGCTCGGCTTTTTCAACCATCGCTTTGCCCAGCCGAATCGGCACAACGGACAGCACGAGGATCATCTCTATCCCGCCGACGTCTTTCCCTTTACCTACGGCCCGTCAACCGATCCGTATACGAAAAAGACCGACAGCATTCTTGCCCGCTACGCCAAGAGTAAGGTGCAGCCGAGGGTCATGCACACGCAAAGCGCCGCGGAATACTGGCACCGCGCCGGCTCGCTGGTGCATACCGATCCACTCGGCAAGGCGGACGCCGACATTCCCGACAACGTCCGCATCTACGGCTTCGGCGGCACCCAGCACGGCCCGGCTGCTTTTCCACCATCGAAGGGCAACAGCGACAACTACACGAACTTCGCCGACTATCGGCCGTTCCTGCGCGGGCTGTTGGTGGCGCTCGACGACTGGGTGCGTGAAGACACGGCGCCGCCCGCCAGCATCTATCCGCGTCTCTCGGACGGAACGCTCGTCGCCTGGACCGCCAAGACGACCGGTTTCCCGAAGATCCCCGGCGTGCGCTTTCCAAGCGTCATTCAGCAGCCATCGCTCAACGATTACGGGCCGCTGTTCGCGGCGAAAGGCATCATCACGATCGAGCCGCCAACGGTAAAGGCTCAGTACACGGTCATGGTTCCCAAGGGGGACTCCGACGGCAACGATCTCGGCATGCTGCTGCCGCCAGAGGTCGCGATGCCGCTCGGCACGTATACCGGCTGGAACCTGCGCAGCAAGGCGATTGGCGCCGACGGGGCGCTCGCGAACCTGCAGGGCTCGTTCATTCCGTTTCCGACCGACCCGAAGTCAGCCGACCCGCGCCCGCCGGTGGGCAAGCGCTACGTCGATGTGATGGACTATCGCGAATTCCTCGACGAGGCCTGCGAACGCCTCGTGAAGGAACGCTACATGGTGGCGGAGGATCGGCCGCGCTATCAGGCATATGGGACGGCGATGTGGGGTTTTGTGACGGGAAAGAAATAGGATGGTAGGGTGGGTCGAGCGCAGCGAGACCCACCAGCGTTGGTAGTTCCTTGGTGGGTCTCGCTGCGCTCGACCCACCCTACAACGCGAACCCTCACCAATTTGAAGTACTTCGCCACTTGCGCCCGCGGCCTCGAAAAAGTCCTCGCGGAGGAGTTGCGCGAACTGCGAGCCGAAGCGGTCGAGCCGGGCCGCGGCGGCGTCGGCTTCAACGGCGATCTCGCCCTGCTCTACCGCGCCAATCTCTGGCTGCGCACCGCGGTGCGCGTGTTGATGCCAATCCTTGAAGTGCCGGTGCAATCGACGGACGATCTTTACGCCGCGGTGCAATCGCTCGACTGGTCGCGTTATATGACCACGGAGCACACGCTGGCGGTTGATTGCAACGTGCGCGATTCCGCGATCACGCACTCGAAGTATGCCGCCCTGCGCGTCAAGGATGCGATCTGCGATCAATTCGTCGCCAAGCGAGGCAAGCGGCCGAGCGTCGATGTCGAGACGCCGATGGTCGGGCTCAATCTGCACATTTACCAGGATCATGCGGTCTTGAGCCTGGAAAGCTCCGGCGAATCGCTGCACAAACGCGGCTACCGAGAGGTTCTGACGAAGGCGCCGATCAATGAAGCGCTGGCGGCCGGCTTGATCCAGCTCACGGGCTGGCGTGGCGAAGTGCCGCTGGTCGATCCGATGTGCGGGGGGGGCACCTTCTGCATCGAGGGGGCGTGGATCGCGCTCAGGCGTCCGCCGGGGTTGACGCGGCGCCGCTTCGGCTTCATGGGCTGGATGAATTACGACGTCGGCCTGTGGACCACGGTGCGCGACGAAGCGCGCCGCCAGGTCGCAAAAGTTTTGCCTGTGCCGATCCTCGGCTATGACGTGCGCGGCGATGCGATGCACTTCTCTGATGCGAACGCCAAGGCTGCGGGTATCGGGCATCTATTGCAGTTCCAGCGGCGCGACGTCGCGGACTTCCAGCCGCCGCCCGGACCGCCCGGTATCCTCATCTGCAATCCGCCCTATGGCGAGCGCATCGGCGAGGAGAAGGATCTCGTCGGTCTCTACCGGACGCTCGGCAAAGCCTTTCGCGAACGCTGCGGCGGTTGGAAGCTGTTCCTCTTCACCGGCAACGCATTCCTGGCGCGGCAGACCGGGCTGAAGCCCATGCACGTCTTCGATCTCTTCAACGGCAAGATCCCGTGCCGGCTGTTGTGCTACCAATAATCCGACGTTTACGGCGGTTGGGCAAGCGGACCCGCCATGAATGGCGGGCTAAATGAAATAACTCATTTGACATATACTGTACATTAGTATATATTCAATTATCCCAGCATTTCTGTCGGCCAGCCTATGAGTGTACCTGAAACTATCCGTGTTTTGGCGGACCGCATCCGCGCGCTTGAATCGTCGGTTCGGCCGTGCGCGCCGGCGAGTATTCCGCTGGGGATCGACGGGCTGGGCGAGCTCTTTCCGGAGGGGCTATCGGCCGGCTCGCTGATCGAATTGTTGCCGCGCGCGCCTGGCGCGGGGGCGTGGACGTTGGCGCTCGTTCTGGCCCGCCACGCTTGCGGCGAGCAGAAGACGCTGTTGATCGCGGATCACGAGCTCTGCTTTTATCCGCCGGCGGCGCGGAAGTTCGGGCTGGATCCGAGCCGCACCGTGATCGTTCGGCCACGGACTGTGGGCGATGCGTTGCTCGCGGTGACGCAGGCGCTGCGCTGTTCGGCGATCGGGACAGCGATCGGCGCGTTCGAACGGCTGGCGGATCGCGACGGCCGACGGTTGCAGTTGGCGACGGAATCGGCAGGCTCGGTCGGCGTGCTGGTGCGACCGCTGTCGGCGCTCTACGCGCCGTCGTTTGCGTCGGTGCGGTTGCTGATGGAGCCGTTGCCGTCGGCACGCGGTCGGCGGCGGATGCGGGTGGAGGTGTTGCGGTGTCGCCAAACCGCTGGCGGCGTAGCAACTGCTAAGCCGCCAGCGGCGTGCCTGGAGATCGATGATGCCACGGGTCATGTGCGTGTACTTTCCCCACTGGAACTTGCAGCGGACCTGGCAGCAGCGGCCCGAGCTACGGGGTAAGCCGCTCGCGCTCACTCGGCCCATCGCCAACAAAGGCAGCAAGGTGGTCGCCTGCTGCGGCCTGGCGCACCGTCAAGGCGTTCGATCCGGGATGCTCCATGCGGAAGCGATTGCGATCTTGCCGATGTTGACGTGCGTGGCGGAAGACCTCGACGCGGATCGGCACATCCTCATGCAACTGGCGGCGTGGTCGCAGCGCTACAGCCCCATCGTCGGGCTGGAGGATGCGCTTGCACCGACGTGCCTGTTGATCGACACAACCGGCGGCGCCCACTGCTTCGGCGGCGAAGAGGCGATGGTACAGAAATCGCGGGAAGAATTCAGCGAGAACGGGTGGACGGTTGCGATTGCGCTGGCGGACACGATCGGGATGGCGTGGGCTCACGCCGCTTGCGGCGTAGCAAATGCTACGCCGCAAGCGGCTACTCTCCCCGTCGCCGCCCTGCGACTATCCACCGCCACCCTGACGATGCTCCAGCAACTCGGCATCGAGCGTATCGAGCAACTGACGGCGTTGCCGCGCGATCAGGTGGCGGAGCGATTCGGCACGGAAGTCGGTCTGCGGCTCGATCAGATGACGGGGCGAGCGGCCGAGGTGATCGCGCCGTTTCATGCTCAGCCGGAAGCCGCGGCGAGCTGGGTGTTTGACGAACCGGTCGATCGGCACGCGATTGTCCTGAAGGTGCTTGATATTTTGCTGGATCGCTTGCAAACGATCCTGGAGAATCGCCACTGCGGCACGCGGCTCGTGGAATGCGTGCTCGAACTGGACGCTGCGGAGGCGCAGCGCTTCGAGTGCAGCCTGACTCGCCCGGCTCGAACCGCAAGCTACCTGAGCAGCTTGCTGCGCACACGCCTGGAACAGATGCGCGTGGAGGCGCCGGTCCGCGCGATGTGTGTCCGCGCGGTGGTAGTCGAACGGTTGGCGGATGAGCAGCCCAACTTGTTCGATCACGAAGCGAATGAGGCGGCACTGGCGCAATTGCTCGACAGCCTGGCGTCGCGCCTGGGCCGCGACGCGGTGACGATGCCGCATTTCGTCGCCGACCCGCAGCCGGAGCTGGCGTGCCGCTTCGAGCCCGCTGTTCATCGTTTAGCGTCCGCAGGAGAGTGTGCAATCGAGCATCGCCCCTTGCGGTTATTCCCGCGGCCGATCGGGATTCAGGTGGTTGCGATGGTGCCTGACGGAAGGTTGCAGCGATTTCACTGTGCGGGCGTGGATCATGCGGTGGCACATTGCCGAGGGCCGGAGCGCATTGAAACAGGCTGGTGGCGTGCCGCGGATATTCAGCGCGATTACTTCATGGTGGAGACAATGGATGGGACGCGCTGGTGGATTTTTCAGCGCCGGGAGGATGGCCGCTGGTTTTTGCATGGGTGTTTTGATTGAGGCCGTTTATCGTTTAGCGCCGCGCGAGCGCTAAACGAAGACCGGGCCGGGAAGAAACTCGTGAAATACGCCGAACTCTGGTGCAAGACGAACTTCTCGTTCCTGGAAGGAGCGTCGCACGCTGAGGAGCTGGCGAGCCGGGCGGCCGAGCTGGGTTGCCATGCCCTGGCGATCACCGACCGCAATTCGCTGGCCGGCATCGTGCGCGCGCATCAGGCGGCCAAGACGGCGGGGCTGAAGCTGCTGATCGGCGCCGAGATCACGCCGATCGATGGGTCGCCGGTGGTTTTGCTGGCGATGAATCTGGCGGGCTATCGCAATCTATCGCAATTGATCACGCGCGGGCGGCGTTGCGCGGAAAAGGGGGACTGCCGATTGACGGTGGATGATGTCGCGGAATATGCGGAGGATTTGTTGGCGGTGGCGCCGTTTATTGACAATGCGTACGCGGCTGAGAGGGCGAGGCTCCTGCCGAGCCGGGAACCCGGTGAAGACCTGACGCTCAACGGCTCGGCGGGAGCCTCGCCCTCCCGATTCGTATCTTCCCAATCCGGTGAATACCGTAATATCTTCGCCGACCGTTGTTACCTCGCCGCCGCGGTGCATCTCGGGCCCGATGATCATGCGGAGCTGGATCGGTTCGCCCAGCAAGCGAGGCAATTTCGGCTGCCGCTCCTGGCGACCAATCAGGTTTACTACCACGCTCCTGCGCGGCGGCGGCTGCATGATGTGTTGACGGCGGTGCGGCATCACACTACGGTCGCGCAACTTGGGGCGATGCGATTCGCCAATGCCGAGCGCTATTTGAAATCACCCACGCAGATGGCGCAGCTCTTCGCGCGTTATCCTGACGCGATTCACCACACCGTCGAGGCGGCGGATCGCTGCACCTTTTCGCTTGACGAGTTGCGCTATGACTATCCGGACGAACTGTGCCCCGATAGCAAGACGCCGACGGTTTATCTCGCGGAGCTGACGTGGGCCGGCGCGCGCGGACGCTATCCGGCCGGCATTCCGGACAAGGTTCGCCGACTTCTCGACAAGGAGCTGCTGCTGATCGCCGAGCTGCGTTACGAGGCGTTCTTTTTGACGGTCTGGGATCTGGTCGTGTTCGCGCGTGCGCGCGGCATTCTCTGCCAGGGGCGCGGGTCGGCGGCGAACTCGGCGGTGTGCTACTGTCTGGGGATTACTTCCGTTGATCCCGAGCGGGCCGATTTGCTCTTCGAGCGGTTCATCAGCAAGGAACGCGATGAGGCGCCTGACATCGACGTCGATTTCGAGCATGAGCGGCGCGAGGAGGTCTTTCAGTACATCTATGGTAAGTATGGCCGGGAGCGGGCGGGCATCGTCGCGGAGGTCATCACCTATCAGCCGCGCTCGGCGGTGCGCGACGTCGGCAAGGCGCTGGGGCTGTCGCTCGATGCAGTGGATCGGCTGGCGAAGGCGATTGATTGGCACTCGCAATCGTCCGTGATTGCCGAGCGCATTTGCGAAGCCGGCCTGGCGCCCAGTGCGCCGAGCGTGCAGCACCTCGTCGAGCTTACCGGAGAGTTGATCGGCTTCCCGCGGCATCTGTCGCAGCATGTCGGCGGGTTTGTCATCACGGGCCGGCCGCTCTCGGAGATGGTGCCGATCGAAAACGCGGCCATGGCGGACCGCACCGTGATCGAGTGGGACAAGGACGATCTCGACGCGCTCGGCATCCTCAAGGTGGACTGCCTGAGCCTGGGGATGCTGACGGCGATCCGGAAGTGTTTTGATTTGATTGGGCCGGTGCCGGGTTCTCGTTTAGCGCCAGCAGTAAAACACCGGGCGAATGGCGATTCACTGCGGGCGCTAAACGAAAAAAAACTGACTCTGGCGACGGTGCCCGCGGAGGATTCGGCTGTCTACGACATGATCTGCGCAGCCGACACGATCGGCGTCTTTCAGATCGAGAGCCGGGCGCAGATGAGCATGTTGCCCCGGTTGCAGCCGCGCTGTTTTTACGACCTTGTCATCGAGGTCGCGATCGTGCGACCGGGGCCGATCCAGGGAGGCATGGTGCATCCGTTCCTGCGACGGCGCTCGGGCCAGGAGCCGGTGACGTATCCGCATCCGGTGGTGGAGGAGGTGCTGTCGAAGACGCTCGGGGTGCCGCTCTTTCAGGAGCAGGTGATGCGGCTCGCCATTGTCGCGGCGGGTTTCACGCCGGGCGAGGCCGATCAGTTGCAGCGAGCGATGGGGGCGTGGCGGCGCAGCGGCGTCATCGAGAAATTCCGCGACAAGTTCCGCAATGGGCTTCTCGCACGCGGCTTCCCGGCGGAATTCGCCGATCAGATTTACGCGCAGATCAAGGGCTTCGGCGAGTACGGCTTCCCGGAATCGCACGCCGCCAGCTTTGCGCTTCTGGCGTATGTGTCGGCATGGCTCAAGTGCCATTACCCTGCAGCGTTCACGGCAGCGCTCATCAACAGCCAGCCGATGGGTTTTTATGCAGTGGCGCAGTTGATTCAGGATGCGCAAGCGCATGGCGTGGAGGTGTTGCCGATTGATGTGAATGAGAGTGAGTGGGATTGCAAATTGCAGATTGAAAACCCCAATCAATCTGCACTCTGCAATCTGCACTCTGCAATACGTTTGGGTCTTCGCCTCATCCGCGGCCTCTCGGCAACGCAAGCGGCGGCGATCGTTGTGGCTCGGCAGGAAGCGACGTTTCGCTCGGTCGCGGATTTCGCCCGGCGCGGGCACGCGTTCAAGGCGTTGCTCGCGCGGCTGGCGGCGGCGGATGCGTTTCGCTCGCTCGGGCTGGATCGACGGGCGGCGCTGTGGAAAGTGCTGGCGATCGGCGAAGAGTTGCCGTTGTTTGTCGGGCTGGATGACGAGGATGAAGTGCCAAGGTTGCCCGACTTGTCGATGCAGGAGCAGGTCAGCGCGGATTACCGGACGACGGGGTTGTCGCTGAAGGCCCACCCGATCGGGCTGATTCGGGGCGATCTGGATCGCCTGAAGGTCGTATCGGCGGCAGCGCTCGGGCAGCTTCCCGACAAGGCGACGGTCCGCATCGCGGGGTTGGTGCTGGTGCGGCAACGGCCGGCGACGGCGAAGGGGACGGTGTTCATGTCGCTCGAAGACGAGACAGGGATGATGAACCTGATCATCTGGAAGCGGACCTGGGAACGGTTCCGCAAGGTGGCGAAGAATGCGGTCGCGCTGCTGATCGAAGGGAAAGTGGAACGGGCGGACCGCGTCATCCATGTGTGTCCGACCAACATCGAGGATCTGTCGTACTCGCTGCAGAACCTGGCGGCGCGGTCAAGGGATTTTCGGTAGCCGCTTGCCGTTTAGCGTTCGCGCGGCGCCGTGCGAACGCTAAACGGCAAGCGGGAAACGAAAATCGGCCAGGAACCTTGGGAGATTCCTGGCCGACGGGCGTTCCGTGACCGGCTTGCGCTGATCACGAGGAGCCGTTAGTTCTTCGGCAGCGCCCGCGGGAACGTGTCGATCGATTTGCTGGTGCCAGCCGGCGGCATCGCCTTCGGGGCCGGCGTGCCTGGCGTGCAGCAATCGGTTTCGCAAGCGAAGCGATTGCGCATCAGGCGTTGCAACAGGCCTTCACGGCAGAAGTCGTGGCAGTCGTTGCAGGTGGTCTTGCAAGCCGGAGTACGCGGCGTCTTGCAGGTTTGCTCGCAGCAGCCGATGCTGCAAAGCGAGGCGAACCAGCGTTGACGAAGGCCATCGAGGCAGACGTTCGAGCCGCAGCAATCCTTGCCGCCGCGGTCAAACAACCGGCCCCAGCCCTTGTCGTGGCAGGCATTGCCTGGGCCACGGCTCGGATCGCTGCTGACGGTGACCGGCACCAGCCTCGCCTTCTTGACGCACACGGTTTCCGGCACGCAGACTTTGACCTGCTTGGACACGACGCACGGCACATTCTCGGTGACCGTGTACGGGACCTTGCATTTCACGGTATACGGCTGCATGACGCATTCGGTGTAAGCAACCTTCTTGCAAACCGTGTACTTCTCTTGCTCGCAAACCGTGTACGGGATCTTCTTGGTAACCGTATGGGGGACCATGCGGCAAACCTGGTAGGGCACGCGTTTGATCTGCTTCTCTTCCACCATCACGTTGACGGTGTACTGGACCTTCTTGACGCGTTGTTCATGCACCATCTTGGTGGTGGTGTAGTTGTTGACGACCTGGTAGGTGGCCCCTTCCTTGAATTTGCGGCCTGGGTCGTCGTTCTCATGGCCGACGCCCTTGTCATCGACGTAGGCGCCGCGAGCACAGCGGCTGACGGTATTGGTAACCATCTTCTTCTCGATGGTGTTGACCATCCGGGTAACGGGGTAGCTAACGGTCTTGCGGGCGACGGCGCCTTCCTTGAACTTGCGGCCAGGGCCGTCGTTCTCATGGCCGACGCCTTTGTCATCGACGTAGGCGCCGCGGACATTACGGCGAACGGTGGAAGACACTTTGCACACCTCGCTGTAATGAACCTTCTTGCGCACGGTGTAGGCGACTTTTTCGGTCACACACTTGGTGACATAGGTCGTGCACGGAATCTGCTCGGTGATGCAGCGGACCTTCCAGACCTTGCGGGTCGTCGGGCACGGAGCGCAGCGGGCGATGCCGGCGCCGGCGTCGGAGCAATCACTCCGTCGAGCGCGCAGGCGTTCGAGCGGGTGGAAGCTCTTGCAAGCACACGGGTCAAAGCACGGATCGTCGCAATCGGACTTGCCACATGCCTTGCCGGTGGTCGCACAACCGTCATTGCAGCCGCGGCCTAGGTTGCCGAGCAACCCGCAGAACGGCCCATTGCCGAGCATGCCGCCAAAACCGCGACCTGGATCGCACGGCTCATCGACGCATTCAATGACGCGCCTGGTCACGGTCTTGTAAGTTGTCACCGGCTCGCGGGTGCGCTTCACGCAAGTCTTGTAGCAGGTTTCGGTGACGTCCTTGCAGCGATGCACGCAGACCTGCTTCATGCAGATTTCTTCGATGCACTTCGCGACCTGGCAGCACACGTCCTTGTGGCACATCTCGGTCACGGGGCGGCAGACCTTCTGGCGCACTTCGCGGCAATGCGTTTCGCAGATCTGCTTGGTGACGTGGCAATTGCGCACGTGGCAATGCTGCTCATACTTCGGGACGCGCACCGTGTAGTGGCAGTCCTTCTCGCAGGCCTTCGGCACGCAACGGCGCACAATGTACTCAATGTCCTTCACGCAATGCTCGATGGTCGGCTTGCAGACGGTGCATTGCACGTCCTTCCAGCAGGTGCGGCTCACATTGCGCACGGCTTGTTCCTGCACGTCCTTGTACTTGGTGACGTGGCAGGCGCGGTGCATCGTCTTGCATTCTTCCTTGTAGCACGTACGGGTCACTTGCTTGTTGACCGTTTCGCGAACGGTCTGGTAGCACGTGTGCCACCGTTTCTGCTCGACGGTGTCATACACGAGTTTGTAGCACACTCGGTTTTGCTGCTGACAGGTCGAGTAGCAACATTGGGCGTCGCAGTCGGCTTTCCGGAGTATGGAAAACCTGGCGGCGCCGCAGTACGAAGCAGACGCTGCCTGGGCCACTCCCAACAGGACGGCCAGGGCAAACAGCAGCGGCGCTCCCTTGCGGATCTTCATGATTTCGCCTCCTCATCGGCAGATGGAAGAAGACTGGGTCTCCTTCCCACGGGTTGAAATAGGCAAGTACCAAATGGGGTTCGAGGCGCTGCCTGGCCCATGCGCGCAGCCTACCTCGTGTGACCCAACAATGGCTTCTCGCGTCCTTGACCCCTCGTCGCGGAACGCCCTGAACCATTCAGGTTGTTTATCGGCGGTTGTTTCCCGGCAGGATGACCGCTTACCGATTTTCTGCCCCTTCGCCATCCACCGCTTTTGCCGAAAACGCCGCTTCTGCTGGATGCGCCTGTCAGTCAAGCTGGCGAAGCTGGCGAACTACCAGCAATGGCCCGTCCCCAATAGCGATTCTACAATGACTCCGTTGTGGCACGGCCTCTCGACCGTGCCACAGACTCCGACCGAAAGTCTCCTGAAACGCCGTGAGACCTGCGGTCGAGTCGGGTGGCACGGTCAGGAGACCGTGCCACAACACGAGGCACCGGTGATAGTGAAATGACCCCTAACACCAACCTGCCGGACCTCAACGACACGATCGTCGCGCTCTCCAGCGCGCCGGGCCCGGCCGCACGCGCCATCATGCGGCTGAGCGGCCGACGCTCGGCGGCGATTGCGCGTGTTATTTGTCGCGAATTCGACAAGGATGCCGTTCCCGCTGGGCACCTCCATTCAGGCCATCTGCACCTGGCGAGCTTTCGGCAGCCGATTGCCGCGGATATCTATCACTTCGTCGCGCCGCGTACTTACACGGGACAGGACATCATCGAGATTCACACGATCTCCTGCCAACCGATCGTGGACGCGGTGATCGCCGGCTGCTTGAATGCAGGAGCGCGGGCCGCGCAACCGGGTGAATTCACCATGCACGCTTTCCTGGCGGGCAAGCTCGATTTGACCCGTGCGGAAGCGGTTCTCGGCGTCATCGAGGCGAGCGATCGGCACGAACTCAAGCAAGCGCTGGCGCAACTGGCGGGGGGCATGGCGCAGCCGTTGCAAACGCTGCGCGACGACTTGCTCAACCTCCTCGCCGACGTGGAGGCTGGCCTGGATTTCACCGAAGAGGACATCCGCTTTGTGGCCGCCGATGACCTGCTCCGGCGTCTTGCCCGGGGCCTCGCACATTTGGTTAACCTGCGTAAACAACTCGACCAGCGCGCCCTTGGCCAGCGGCCCTTTCGCGTCGTGCTGGCGGGTGAGCCGAATGCGGGCAAAAGCAGTCTGTTCAACGCCCTGGTCGGTCGCGCCGCCGCCCTGGTCAGTGCCGAAGCAGGCACCACGCGCGATTATCTCGTCAAGACCATCGACCTCGGCGGCGTGAGCATCGAGTTGGTTGATACGGCCGGCCTGCGCGCGCCGGCCAGTGCTATTGAGAGCGACGCGCAGAGCCTTGGCAAGGAACAAACTCGCCAGGCTGATCTGGTGCTGGTTTGCATGCCCTGCGATCGCCCCCAGCCGGCCGGCGCAGCGCTCCCCAATACGCTGAGCATCGCCACCAAGGCCGATCGCGCGCCAGCCCCGCCGAATCTGCTCGCCACCAGCGCCACCACCGGAGCTGGCCTGGCCGAGCTGCGGCGGCTTCTGGCCGACCGCGTCCGCCGCGCCGGCCACACACCCCTGGCGCCGAGCTTGAGCCGATGCCGGCATCACGTCGAAGCCTGCTTCGAACACCTTCAACACGCCCACGCGATCGTGATCCAGGAGGAGTTGCCGGAGATTTTGGCTCTCGAGCTTCGGCTCGCACTCGAAGAACTGGGCGCCATGACCGGCGCGATCTATACGAACGACCTGCTGGATCGGATCTTCAGCCGATTCTGTATTGGGAAGTGAAATTGAATTTTTGCCTTATTTTCTCATGTTTTCGTGCTGGCATTGCACGGATCACGCACGGTACTGTATCCTGGTAGCTGTGGAAATGCGAGAAACAGCCAGGAGAAGCCGCCATGCCCCCAACCTCTGAAATCGGTTACTACCCCAGCCGCAAGGGATACTACACCTGCTTCCGCGACAAGCAGATCAAGCTGGCCACGGGGCCGGACGACAAGCCCACGGGACCGACGTACCTTGGAGCGCTCAGGAAGTTCACCGAGATCATGGAGACGGCAAACGCCGACACGGTGGACCAGGGCAACACTGTGCGTCTAATTTGTGACCTTTACGCCCAGCACTTGAGGCGGAATGACAAGAAGGCATCTCTCCGCATCTTCCTCGACACCTGTACGTCGGGGATCGAACGGTTCGGTGATAAGACCATTGCCGAGTTCAAGCCGTTCCATGTCACGGAATGGCTGGAGGCGATGGCCAAACCGAGGGAGGACAGTAAGGGCCGGATGGGGAAGTGGGGAGAGACGTATCAGGCGATGGCCTTGCGGACCCTGATCTGCGCGCTCAATTGGGCCAAGAAGCAAGGTCTGATTACCCGGCACTGCCTAGACCAAAAGGGAGTAGTCAAAAGGAGCAAGCGGAGCCGTGGCGAAGAAGCGTATATCGACGCGCCGATCTACGACAAACTTGTCCGCGCAGTGAACTCCAACTTTGC
>SHZY01000119.1 GCA_009692065.1 Gemmataceae bacterium | reverse complement strand
TTGGTGGAGAAACACATGGCCGGCAACTCCGTTTGCCCGAGCGATAAGATGGGGGCTTAAGGCAGATATTGTGCCAGCTGCGTTTACGAAAAGGAAGGTCAGAAGGGACCGTTTTTCAGGCGGCAAACTGATGGCCGGGAACTGCTGACATTTCACCCCATCTGACCGCTAAAGAAAAAGGATCCATCACGATGAAGCTATCCGATGATTTGACGAGCTACATCAATGCCGCCTTCAGCGGCATCTGGCTTCAATCGCTCGAACCCGACGAAGCCGAACGCGAGATCGTTCGCCATGCACGTGCCAAAAAATGGAAAGTGGCGGTCTGGGACATCGCTCACGGCTTGCGTCTTCCTGGCAATCCAAACACCACTTCGCAGGAAGCTGGCGCGGGCGATCCGCTCGCCGCTTTGCGCGCTCTGCCGGCGTTGGCCGAGGCCAACGGCACGGCGCTGCTCCTCTTGCACAACTTTCACAAGTTCCTTGTGAACCCTGAAGTGGTTCAGACCATGTTCACCCAGCTCATTGCCGGCAAACAGCAGCGCACCTTCATCGTGGTGTTGGCGTCCGTGGTGCAGATCCCTGTCGAGCTTGAAAAGCTCTTTGTCGTACTCGAACATGCCTTGCCCGATCGCGAGCAACTGCACCGAATCGCTCGGGACTTGACCAGTGATCGGCCCGAGGATCTGCCCAAGGGCGAGGACCTCGATCGTATTCTCGATGCCGCTGCCGGTCTGACACGCTATGAGGCCGAGGGTTCGTTTGCTTTGTCGCTGACGAAGCACAACGCCTTCTTGCCGCAAGTGATCTGGGACCTCAAGGCTCAAGCTCTCAAAAAGACAAACCTGCTGCGTTTGCATCGAGGCAGCGAATCGTTTGCGTCGTTGGGCGGATTGTCCAGCCTCAAGAGCTTTTGCAGCCGTGCCTTGTGCCGAACAACAAGGTCAAGCCGCGTGGCGTCCTACTTTTGGGAATTCCCGGAAGCGGCAAGAGCAACTTCGCAAAAGCGCTGGGCAACGAAACGGGCCGCCCGACGCTCGTGCTCGACATGGGCTCGCTCTATGGGTCGCTCGTCGGTGCGTCCGAGGCGAATGTGCGCCAGGCGCTGCGCATCGCTGATGCGATGGCTCCTTGCATCCTCTACTGCGATGAAATTAAAAAATGGCTTTCCGGCGTGGGCGGCCAGGGAGATTCCGGCGTCTCCACTCGCCTCTTTGGCACTCTTTTGACCTGGCTCGCCGAGCCTGAGTCCGACGTCTTCTTCATCGGCGCCGCCAACGACATCAGCAAACTGCCGCCCGAGTTCACCCGCGCGGAAAGGCTCGACGGTGTGTTCTTCCTTGACGTTCCCACGACTTCCGAACGGGATCTCATCTGGCTGATGTATCGCAAACACTTCGACATTCCGGAAACGCAATCTCGCCCCGACGACACTTCTTGGACGGGGGCGGAGATCCGATCGTGCTGTCGGCTCGCAGCGCTTCTTGACATCACCTTGCACCAGGCGGCCCAGTATGTCGTGCCGGTTGCCGTCACCGCAGCCGAAGCAATGGACAAGCTCAAGACGTGGGCGAGCGGCCGCTGTCTGGATGCGGCCAATCCCGGCATCTATTCGCGTGAGGGGCAAGCCATGCCCAAGCCCGGTAGGCGCATGCAACGCCCCAACAACAATTGAGCTTGGCATTCGCAGCGTGCCGCGCATTAACTCCGGTAACAACAAATTCAAACAGGAGGATCCAGCCATTTCCGATCCGATCCACACAACCGCCAATCCCCGATTCTCACTGGGTAGCCGAACAGCCTTATGGCCTCTCCGACTTGAACAAAATGAAGGAAAAGGGGATCGGGAGTGGATCGGGAGTCTATTCCGAATAACAATCATCGCCGATCAAACGGATGCAGTTGACGGGAGAGATCACCATGCAAGACGATGTCGTCGCGTTGTTCGCGTACGATCGTTGGGCCAATACCAAGGTCTTCGACGCCTGCCGCAAACTGACCGTCGAACAGTACGTCGCGGAGCCTGTGCCTGGCTGGTCGTCGGTGCACTCCACCATCTACCACATCGCCTTGGCGACCGAGTTCAACCTGCGCTCGCTGGCCGGCGACCCGGATGAGCGCATCCCGACCGAAGTCGAACTGGCCACGGTGGACGACGTGGCCCAGTTGCTGGAACGTGCCTACCGCCGCTTCGAGGAGTTGCGTCCGACGCTCACGCCGGAGCGGCTCAATACCGTGCTGACGCTGCGCGCGGTCGGCCGCACTTTCACCCTGCCGCGGTGGGCGCTACTGCGCCACATTGTCAATCATTCCAGCTACCACCGCGGTCAGAACGCCTCCAAGCTCAAACGGTTCGGGATCGAACAACCGATCACTGACTTCTTCTGGTGGGTGATCGAGCAGATTCCGCAAGAGAAGTGAACGACATGGCTGGGCGGCCCGGCGTCGACTCGCCGGTGAAGCTGCCGAACCATCTGCGCACCATACGGCGGCCGCGATACCGGTTTCTCGGAGTTCATTGTCTCTCAGGGCGGCCGCCGCTGCTGAGCTGGGTAGTTCGGTCAAGCGGAGAACCTGCGATGAACCATGCTGAGCAGGACCAACAAGATTCGCAGAACCGAGCAGCACCAGTGTGGAACACAATCGCGCTGTCTGCGCCCTTCTTGGGGTTCGTTTGTGGCCTGGCAGCGGGCCTGTCCACCCCCCACTTCCAATGGTTTGAATGGGGCTTTCGTGTCTGGCTCGGGTTCGGAGCTGCTGGTCTCCTCGCTGGCGTGATCGCGCTTGTTCGTGCGGAGCGGCTGTGGGGTCTTACGTTGGCTGGTCTCATTCTCAACGCTGGCCTGGTCTTCTTGCTTGTGGCATGGTTCATCGATAACGGGGCGTCGGATTTTGAAAGGCCGGCGCCACTGGTCCCGGTACGCCAGGACGGACCAGAGTGACGACTTTTGGGAGATTTGGGCCGAGCTGTCAATCCAGAGTCCGGCGATCAGTGGAGAAACCGCTCGCTGGCGCCTGAAGAGTGAGCTAGACCATGTCCTTGAGTTTCTTCAAGGGGCGCACCTTGACGACGTTGTGCGCGGCTCGCGCCTTCACCTCCATCATCTCGCCCGGCTTGAACGGGTTGGGCTTCTTGCCAGCCTTCCGAGCCGGCTTGGAGACTCGACTTATCTTCAGCAAGCCTGGTAGGATGAAAATGCCCGAACCTTTCTTGGCCAGTTGCTTGCCGATGACTTCGCCAAGAACGTCAAGAACCTGCCCAGCCTGCTTTTTGGTCAGATTGGTACCGGTCGAGAGCGCCTCAAGCAATTCGGTCTTGGTCATGTCTTTTGTTCCTTTCGTGGTTAATGGCACTGGGAACAATCCCCTGTTCGGATGATGGGAACCACGCGCCCCGTGCGCATCGTATCCTGCTTGTTTCGGGTCAGGTGGAAGCTTTACTAATTCCAGAAGAGCTGGCCAGTGGATCACCACCGCCTCGCCCTCCGCCGATGCCCGCTCGCGCGTTTCCCAGAATCGCATCGGTCATCAAGCGGCAACTTTTGCCACTTGATTTTGTTGTGACCGCGGCCGTGGGCCGCTTTCTCGTGGGTAAATCGCTTAGTCCCGGGCAAGCTTTCATGCATCGTCATATGCCTTTCTCAGCCAGCCCACCAGTTCCTTGTCAATGTCAGCGGGCGTCGAGATGCGAACGCGATGGCTGAACATCGCATTGAAACTCCCGGCGGCCTCCAGGCGTCCCGTTGGTTTGACCGACTTCAAATTGATGCCAATATCGACGCGGGTGGCCGTCGAAGGCTGCACCATGGCGAATTGCTTGCTGCGGCGCAGGCTCACATAGGCTTTCTTGGGAGCAATCTCGACATCCTTGCCGAATTTTTTGACGGATGCGAGGACCGCGTCGTAGATCGGACGCAATCCTGCCTTGGCGCCAGAATACTGTGCATCGCCCAGCGCATTTGCGTCAGTCGCCGTATGGCTGTCGGACTGGAGTGCCTGCAACGCGATCATGTTCGCGTAGCCATGGGGCACCCCATGCTCGGACTTGAGAAGCGTCATAAACTCCTTGTGCTTGAACAGCTTGCTGGACTTCAGGATTTTGAGCCAGGCTTCCAGTGATTTGCCCGTCTTTTCCTGAAGCCCGGCGATCATTGCAGCTTTCATCTCTGCGGGGGATTTTGCCATGACGAAATCTCGATTGAGTTTAGCCCGGGGATAGCCGCACGTCGGATTTGTTTAGGGGATGCTGATCCTTGCGTCCGTCGCAAAAGACGGCGACCCATTCGGCCAACCGCTTGCCCAAGAGCCGACATGCCGCCTGGGTGCCTTCCTCACGAGGCTCGCGAGCAGTGACCGCACCGTAGTGAGCGGTCATCGACTTGCTGGCATAGTCGGTCACGCCGAAGACCACGAAACCGAAATTGATCAGAACGGTGAGGAGGGACTGGCAGGCCAATTCGTTGCCGCCGCCCCAACCACCAGATGACGAGAATGCACAGCCGATCTTGCCATCGACCTTCATCCAGTAAGGCGCCATTGTCTCGTCCCAGAACCGCTTCATCTTCCAGGACAACAGGCCCATGTTGGTTGGGCTCCCCAGCGCCAACCCGTCGCACCAGGTCACGTCTTCCGCTGTTGCCTCATCGATCTTGCACAGGCGAACCTCGATACCAGCGATGCTCCCGGCCCCGTCGGCGATAAGCACGGCCATCTTCGCGGTATTGCCGCTGGCGGAATCGTAGAGTACAAGCACCTTGCCCATCATAACCCTCGCGTTCGATTGGTCTGGATCAGATCATCTACTTCCGCGCCGACCACGTCTTTTCGAAGAACTCCACGATTGGCCGAGGGTCCGTCAGACCGTGCGGATGGTGATCGCCGCCCGTCTTGATGATTCGTTCGACCGGCGCGCCAACGATAGGCGCAAATTACTTGTCAGAGCGTTCCACCGCCGCACACTTTTTTTCTGGCGATTATGTTGGCATTCCAATAACATCCCAGTTTGCCCCGTCGCAGTCAAGAACCACGTTGGTTTGTTCACCTTCTACCTTGCAGGATTCCTCCCATGAAACCATCCGCTGTTGCTGTGTGCCTGTTCTTGTTAGCGCTGGTCAGCCCCACTGTGCGCGCCCAGGACAAGAGCGCCTTTGAGCCGATGGATGTCTTCCGCCTGGAGTTTGCGTCCGATCCGCAGATTTCGCCGGACGGCAAGCGAGTCGTCTACGTTCGCAACTTCATGGACATCAAGAAGGACCGGCGGCGGTCGAACCTCTGGATCATCAACGCCGACGGCAACGATCATCGCGCCCTGACCAGCGGCGACGGCAACGATCGATTGCCGCGCTGGTCGCACGATAGCAAGCGACTCCTGTATGTTTCGGGCGAGGGCGAGTTGATGTCCCGCTGGATGGATACCGGCAATGTCGGCCGACTGGTGAAGTTGCCGGCCGAACCGCTCGGCATTTCCTGGTCGCCGGATGGCAAATCGATCGCGTTCACGATGCACGTCGCCGAAGCGCCCAAGCCATTTGTGAAGCTGCCGACGCCGCCGAAGGGGGCCGAGTGGGCCGAACCGCCGGTGATGATTCGTTCGCTCAACTACCGATTCGATGGCAAAGGCTATCTCAAGGAAGGCCATTCTCACTTGTTTATCCTGCCTGCCGACAGCGGCACGCCCAGGCAACTCACCAAAGGAAAGTTCGATCACGTCGGCACCCCGACCTGGACGCCGGACAGCAAGACGATTCTGATCACAGGCAACCGCCATCCCGAGGGCGGTTACGAACCACTCAACACCGAGATCTACGAAGTCACGCTCGCCGACGGCGCGATCAAGGCTCTCACCAATCGCAAGGGACCCGACAACAACCCAGTCGTGTCGCCCTTTGGCAAGCACATCGTCTACACTGGCTTCGATGACAAGCAGCAAGGCTACCAGCGTACCCAGCTCTACGTGATGAACCGTGACGGCAGTGAGTCGCGTTTGCATCCCATGAAGAGCTTGGATCGCGATGTCAAGAACCCGATACTGAACAAGAACGGCCAGTTGTTCTTTCAGTTCGACGACGAAGGCAACACCAAGATCATGGAAATAGCAGAATCGTTTACGGGAGTCGTGGCGGACAACGTCGGCGGCACCACGCTCGATCGCCCGTATGCCAGCGGTTCGTTCTCGGTGGCCGATAACGGCACGGTCGCCTTTACGCTCACATCGCCTTCTCATCCGGCTGAGGTCGCCATCCGGAAAGCAGACGACAAGGCACCGCACCGATTGACGCATATTTCTGCCAGCTTGCTCGATCAACGCAAATTGGCCACCGTCGAGGAGATTCGCTACAAGTCGAGCCATGATGGCCGCATGATTCACGGCTGGATCGTGAAGCCCGCAGGGTTCGATCCGAAGAAGAAATACCCGCTGATCCTGGAAATCCATGGCGGCCCGTTTGCCAACTATGGCCAGCGTTTCGCTGCCCAGATGCAAATGTACGCCGCGGCTGGCTATGTCGTCTTCTACGCCAACCCGCGAGGCAGCACGAGCTATGGCCAGGAGTTCGGCAACCTGATTCACCACGCCTATCCCGGCCACGATTACGACGACTTGATGTCGGGCGTCGATGCCGTCATCGCGAAGGGCTACATCGACACCGATAACCTTTTCGTCACCGGCGGTTCTGGCGGCGGCGTCCTCACCTCATGGATTATCGGCAAGACTGGGCGATTCCGCGCTGCCGTCGTCAGCAAGCCGGTTATCAACTGGTTCAGTTTCGTCCTCACCGCTGACATCTACGCGTTCTTCAATCGCTACTGGTTCCCCGGCCCGCCCTGGGAACATGCCGAGCACTACTTCAAACGCTCGCCAATTTCGCTGGCCGGCAAGATCACCACGCCGACGATGATCATCACGGGAGAAGTCGATCATCGCACGCCGATCTCGGAGTCCGAACAGCTCTACCAGGCGTTGAAGTTGCGCAAGATCGACACGGCCCTCGTTCGCATTCCCGGCGCCTCTCACGACATCGCCGCTCGGCCGACCCATCTGATCGCACATACGGCCTTTGTGCTGGAATGGTTTGAGACGCATCGAAAGAAATAGGGACTTGAATATCGCAATCGCGTGCAAGCCATGAAAAAATCAGATTTCCTTATTTCTGGCTCCGAGGAGGCTGACTACTCGCTCGCGTTGGCACACGGCGCCGGCGAGGGCATGGATACGCCGTTCATGGAGTTCTTTGCCGCAAAGCTCGCCACGGCCGGGTGTCGAGTCATTCGATTTGAGTTTCCTTACATGGCCGGCAAACGTGCCACGGGTAAATCCAAGCCGCCCGACCGCGAACCCGTGCTTCGGGAATCCTGGCTTCGCGTCATTGAGACATTCGGACCTGAGCGATTGGTGATCGGCGGCAAGTCGATGGGCGGGCGGATCGCGAGCTTGGTGGCGGATGAAGCGGGAGTGGCCGGGTTGGTCTGCCTGGGCTATCCCTTTCATCCAGTGGGCAAGCCGGACAAGCTCCGCGTCGAGCATCTGCGGACAATCAAGACGCCGACGTTGATCTTGCAAGGCGATCGCGATCCATTTGGGGACCGGGAGGATGTGAAGAAGTATAGGCTATCGCGCATGGTGATGGTCACTTGGCTCAAGGATGGCGATCACAGCTTCAAGCCACGCAAAGCGTCGGGCTCGACGGAACAGCAAAATTGGGAGGAAGCAGTGATCCAGATAGAGGCATTCGTAGGAAGGCGAAGGAATTGTAAATGCCGTTAGGTGCTGATCTGGATCTGCAAGTTGATGGCGCAAAGATCGCTCGGAGTGGGCGTGAACTCGTTGCTCTTGAAATCGCCTGGCCGAGCTTGTTCGTCGCCATAAAGGGGTCGGACCGCTACCGTGGAACCTGCCATTCCTCATTGAAGAAACCCGTTCTCATCATGTCTTCTTCGAGCGGTTCCGAGGGGTTTATGAAGGCTTTGTCGCCGACTCGTAGAACAGCCCAATCGCCTAGGCGAGGAAACAGTAGATAATTCAACGATGCTAATTCCTTTTCGCGGAACGTGTGGCCGCTGTTGAGAACGACGTACCGCCCAGGGGCGAACGGACTTGGCTGAATCAGGAGCGGCGCGTGGTCGGCGGCCTTGTAAATGTGCTCGCCAAGCCGAAGCTCTGCTCGCGTCCACTGGATTGGCAACTTGGGCAGAACCTTGTTAACCCAAGCGTTGCTGCCGGGGTCGCCAAACAGGATGAGGTTGAATTTCCGCGTGTCGTCTTCGGTAACATCCTTGTCGTCCTTGATGCGCAACTCGCCGCGGAAATAGCGATGCCATTCGTAGGCAAAGCGTTTCAGACTCGCGTCGGACCAGACCTGGATTTTGGGGTTCCATGCTTTGCCGGTGCCGCGCACACAAAGAAAGGGCGTCGTAAACGCGTCATCGATCGGCCCTTGCACGCCGGGGCGTTTGCCCGACAAGGACAGGGTGTCGAGATTGCCCAGGTACATCCATTGTCCTCCACGCCGTTCGATCACGGCTTTGAGCGACTTTCCGACAGCGGGGGGAAGGGTGATTTCCTTGCCGTCAACGCGTAGCCGAGCTTTGGACCCTCGCCATGCGGGAGGCAGAATCGCGAAACGCGTGATGTTCTTTGCTGCCGTCACCTCGACACCGCCGTCCTCCGCAATGTGGGCGATGAACTCGGCCCGACGATAATGCTCGTCCAGGCCCAGCAACTGCGCCCAGTGGCAACGGCTGTATTTCAAGGTCCAGGTCACGAAACGAATCCGCTGCGGATTCCGATCGAGCCCTTTGTCGGCAAGGTCGTGAATGCGACGCATCTGCTCCTTGAAGGTGACGGGATCGATCATGTGCCCCGTTCCCGGTGAGATCAGGTTGACCATTTTCAGGCCCTCCTTCTCCATCGCCTGGCCCATCAGGACATGGGCCTGAAAGAAGACATCTTTCTCCCCCATGCACGCGATCGTCGGTACGACTCCCGCATTGGCTGCGTAGTCCACCGAGTCGAGCATGTGCAACGTCTTTTCTTGATATGCCGGCAGCGGGCCAACCTTGATGAAATTGGGCAACGGAGTCCGCGAGAAATGGAACGTATCCACATAGCCGCAGTAGGGGCCGAGAGCGACGAAGCGGTCCGGATGCTTGAGCCCCAGGTGCCAGGTGCCAGACGCCCCCATCGACATGCCGCGTAGTACAATGCGATCGCGATCGATTTTGTAATTTCGGGCGACCGCTTCGATGGCCTCGAACACGTCGGTTTCGCCCGCCCAGCGATAGCCGTTCTCCACTCGGGCCAGCGGATGCAGTTCGAGAAAGTCCTGCTCCGGCGGATTCTTGGCGGGCCCATCGCCTTCATCGAAACGGCTCAGGAACCGCAGTTCGCTCAACCCCGTCGGTTTGCTGCTGCCGTGCAGGACGACGTCCAAGCGCATGGCACGCTTCGAGTCGTATTTCGTAGGCACGATCAACCCATAGGGTTGAACGGAACCGTCCACGCTTGAGACAAACCCACGGACGACCTTGCCGCGGCGGGTCGGCCAATTCGACTTCCCTTCGGCGAGCGCATCCACGCGTTGGCCGGCCCGGGCGAGAGCGTTCCGAATCAACGCGATGTCCTTCGCGTCCAGTTTCGTTTCGTACTGCAACGCCCACTGGATGCCTTTGAGGAAGATCTTCGCGTCAGCCTGGAGACCGACGTTCGCCATGAGCATTGCCAGGCGATCGTCCAGTCGGGTCCGCTCACGCTCTATTTGGTCTCGCTCTTCGCGGCTGAGTTGCGAAGACTCGGCCTTTTGGCCATGTACCGCGTTTGCGTCCGCGCCTAGCAAGCAAGCAACCATGAACATCAGCAGTGAAAAGTTGATTCTCATGAAATCGCACTTGTCAGGATCAGCTCGCAGAAGAAAGGGACAAGCCGTCGAATACTCGTCAACGCAGGGGGCGTCCTTCCAGAACCTTGCCGTCGGTGTCGAGTATCTGAAAATGATGAATGCCGGGCTTCTTGGCATCCTGGTGCTGCCAGACGATTTTCTTCTCGCGAGTCACCTCGGTGAGCTTGATGTCGTTGCCGCGCGCGTGGTGGCTCGTAATGACCGTGTGGCCATTGGGCAAGCGTTGTACGCCACAAGCATCATTGATCGGTTTGCCGGCGAGATCGTCGTTGCTCACCTGCCAAATCGTCTTGCCTTTGGGATCAACCTCGATGACAAGATGCCCCAGGGTGCAACCGATGAGCGTGTTGCCATCGTCGAGGCGAATCGCCGTGAAGGGCATGTTCGGCGTCTTGCCCTCCCAAACGATCTTTCCTTCCGGCGTGTACTCGCGCACCACTCGGTCGAGCAGTTGCGGGACGAGATAGTTGCCGTTGGCCAACTTGCGGCTCATACGTGTTTGTAGGTGATGGTTCTTGGTCTGGGCTTGCAAAGGAACTTCAACGACGATCTTTCCCTGCCGATCGACCTCCAAGAGACGCGGCTTGTTGCCGGCCTCGGTCAGCAGAATCCGATCTTCCCCGACGGCTTGGACGGTGTTGACCTCCGCCTGGGTGCCTTTGAACTCAAAGACCACTTTCCCCTCCCGAGTAACCTCTACAACGGCGCCGCCGGGATACTTTTTGCTATTCGACAGCGCCAGCAGCACATTCCCGCCGGGAAGGACCCAGCCATCGCGAGATGCGTGCGGAAATTGCCAGAGGATTTTTCCGGCTCCATCCCGGATATAGGTTTCGCCACCTGTGGCGAGAAAGCCATGCGTGATAGCTTTGGCCGGTTCCTGTCCGTTCAGGCTCAAGGCCGGGGCCAAAAAAATCAGGATCGAACCAAGAATTTGGAAAAGAGACGTTCTCATGAAATAGCCTCGCGTGCGGGTTGGGCTGGCGCCCGGACCGTGTGTCGTAAGTTAAATACAATCTTAACGAACGCGGGAACAAAAGCAGCACTTCGCCGCTGTCAGGCGCAAAGTTGCAAGAGGCTGAAAGGACGAATCATGAAAAATGGATACGGGATCGCATTGGCAATTATGCTCGTGGCGTCGAACGCGTTCGCGCAGGGAACCGAAGGATTCTACAAGCTGGGGCCGGACTCCTTGGAGCAGGACGGGGTGCCGCGCGGCAAGATCGTGGGCCCACTGACCGTCCCGTGCAAGGTCTATCCGGGGACCGCACATACCTACTGGATCTACGTCCCTGCACAATATGACAAGGCCAAGCCCGCCAGCCTCATGATCTTCAACGATGGCCAGGCGTTCAAGAATGAGAAGGGGGACATCCGCGCCCAAAATGTTATGGATAACTTGATCCACCGCCGGGAGATTCCGGTGATGATTGGGGTGTTCATCAATCCGGGCAAGACGCCGGACCAGCTGGAGCCGAATCCGAAGGAATGGGGAGATCGCACGACCAATCGGCCGACGGAGTACAACACACCCGACGACAAATATGCCCGCGTGATCTGCGATGAGTTGCTCCCTGCTTTGACCAAGGATTACAACATCTCCAAGGACCCCGAGCATCGCGCCATCGGCGGCGCCAGCTCGGGCGCCATTGCGGCGTTCATGGTCGCCTGGGAGCGACCCAATGAATTTCGCAAGGTCATCAGCTTCATTGGCAGCTTTACCAACCTCCGCGGCGGCCATGTCTATCCCGAACGTGTGCTCGCCAATGAAAAGAAGCCGATCCGCGTCTTTTTCCAGGACGGACGCAACGACAACCGCGGCGTCGGCAAAGGGGGGAAACACGATCCCAGCCGCGACTGGTTCCACCAAAATGTCCGCCTCGTCGAGGCAATGACGAAGAAGGGTTACGACGTGAACAACGTCTGGGGTATCGGCGGGCACAGCACCAAACACGGGGGCGCCATCCTGCCCGACATGATGCGCTGGCTCTGGCGCGATCAAGCCGTGTCGGTCGATGTCACCAACACCGTGGAACGCTCCTTCAATCGGCCGGCCGCCAAAGGGGATTGAGGCGCACCATGATGTCGAGCCAACTTTCGGAACGCTTCAGCAAGACGGGGCGGCAAGGAGCGTATCCCGGTGACTTACTGGTTTGTCGACAATCCTTCATCAACACAAGAGAAGCGGCAATAGCATGCTCATGGTCGTCCCGAAATACCAAGATTGGGCAGGGCTTTTTGTAGTTCGGCCACACTTTCTTTTGACAAGTACGTCTGTCCCAGCCACAGGTGATCCAACCGTTTGAAGCCTTCCAGAGTCTTTATGCCCTTGTCGGTAATTTTCGTGCCACTGAGGTTTAGCTTTTGCAACTGGTGGATGCCGGTTAATTCCGTCAATCCATTGTCGCTGATCCGCGTGTAACTCAGGTCAAGCTCCCGTAGCGCCGGAAATCCAGCCAGTTCCTTGCAACCCATGTCACCAACCTTGGTGCTGCCAAGGAACAGACGCTGCAAATTCTTGAGCGGGGCCAACTCCTTCAGATCCGTGTCGTTGACCTGAGTTTCGCTGAGCCACACCGCCTGGAGTTGCGGAATTTGGGCAATCTCCTTCAACGTCGAACCGTTGACTTGTTTGCCGCGAAGGCTGACGCCGTTTATCGTCCCATCTTCGTCATCTTGGAACGTGCCGCCGAGGTCCTTCAATTTGGCGACCGCTTTCTTCTGCGATTCAGTCAACGGCACTCCCCCGTCGCCACGATTCTTGCGGTTGGCATCCTTCTGGTTCTTGCCATCGTCAAATCCTTCGGAGTTGTCGGCATTGCCTCTGCACCCCAGGCAGACAAACAGCAAGACCAAACAAAATGCTCCATGTCGCATAAGGTACCTTCGTCACTTGACGACGACAACGGACGGTGCACTCCAATGTCCGCAGCGGCCGGTGTCGTCGCGCCAGCGGGCGCGGACGCGGTATTCGCCCGGAACAGCGAACACTCCCGCTGGAATGTCGATCTCGACTCCGGGGCCAATGTCTTTGCGCCAATGGTCGGCGAGTTCGTACCGGCCCGGCTGGCCTACGCGGCCGACACGACATTCCAGGGCAGCGGGCTTGGCCCTGGAAGGGGAGGTGAACGGCGAGGCTTTGAAGCGTTTGCCCTCGCGCTCAACCGTCGGCGTGGTCGGGATGCGATCGTCTTTGGCTTCGTGCGCGAGGTAGCCCCAGCCATAGCCGCGCTGGTCGCCGTCATTGGGTTTGTAATTCTTCATCGGTCGAGTGTCCGTGCAGTAATCGACGAGGTATTTTCGCAAGCCGGCGAAATCGTTCGTGGTAACGGTTCGCGTGAAGGCGCCTCCCCAGTAGCCGGCGGGGACGGATTTGACGAAAAAAGTGTCTTTCTGATTCATGCGCGGATGTCGGTTCCAGAGCGCCTCGTCGAGGCGTGGCCAATCGACGGGATGACCCTTCGGTGTCAAGGCGGCGCTGAGATCGGCGGAGAGTTGGCCGATCTGGCCGCCGTGCTCGCCGGCATCCGAGGCGAAGAGATCGAGGATCTCGCGGGCACGGTTGCGGTATTCGAACGCGATGGCGGGGTGCGACAGGCAACGGACGGCGTCGATGTAACCGGGCTGGTGATGGCGCGGGACGAACATCATGTCCAAGTCCCACGGGATCGGCGCCCATCGGCCATCGGGATGGCGATAGTATCCGTGATTGCCATCAGGACGCAGGTCTACGTTTCCGAGCAATCGGTTGAGCGCGTGGAAACTGTAGTAAGCGGGTAGGTCGAGATTCTTTCGCCACCACTCTTCCTTGGGATTGGCACGCATCTCGTTCAGAAACTTTTGCCATTCCTTCTGGGCGTTGGTCATGCCCTTCGGCGTGTGCTTGATGCCGCTCTGCATGCTGACGGTCAGGCCGTCGGGCAGCTTGGCGTCGGCCACGATTTTTGGGTCCATCGAGCCGATGGCCACATAGGGGCCCCAGAGATCGGTCTTGAACTGGCTCTTGGGATCGACCTCGTTGGGGTCCTGCACGACGCGCCACTGGAGCCACGTGGCCGGCGGCGTGGGAACGCCGGCGAGGCGATACGTTCGCATCGACAGGACTTCGTCAAGGCCGGTAATGCCGCGGAAGATCGGGAGGTATGGCGTCGAGCCGCCGGGATTGAGGTTCAGGCTGCGAATCGAGGAGGGCCAAGGAGTGCCGTCGGCATCGTGGAACGGCACGGAGCGTTCATTGAACTTGATGTTCCACTTGTTCTTGCCGGCGATGTGCGCGCTCCCCTGACCGCGATTGCTGAACTGGATGTGATCGTGGACGACGCTGCGATAGACGATCGTCCCTTGGTGTTGCTTCCGGTGCCAGGCACCGTCCCATTGGCTCCGAGCGACATCATCGGCCTTTGCCAGAAGGTGCATCGATTGCATCGTGCCGAGGAACTCGGGCGAGAATTTGAGCAGCGATGTCTTCCCCGGATCTCGCGTCCCTGCCCACGGCGCCGGGCCGGCATCGCACCACCAGGCGAAATTTGGACTCGGCTCATCCCCCGCCGGCTCGCGCGTCGTGTTCCCATTTTTGTCGGTCGCAATGACGCGATAGCGGATTAGCCACCGATGCTTCTGCCAGGTTGCCGGCACGCGCACGCTATAGATTCGGTCCCCGGCCTTAGCGTCCCCTTCCAGGCCATCGTCGCGCATCGGCAGATCGGTCCAATCTTTTTCGTACGCCGGATCGTTCTTGCGAACGTACTTGCCCGGGGCGACGGCCTGCAATTTCAGCGTTGCCTTGACCGTGCCTTTGGGCATGCGTGCGGTAACGAGGACGGTTTCGTTCGGTTTCGGCGAAATGGGCTGGTGGTCAACGTCGCGAATGGCCGCAGATTTCTTCGGCTCAACCAGCCCGACATCGATGTAGCGCCCGCCGCCCGTATCTCGACAAGTGACGGCCAGGAGGTTGGCCCCCGGAGGCAGCGTCTTCCGGGCTTCCTCGGAAATGGCGAATTCCTGATAGTTCGGCGTACACTTGGTCACTTTGGCCGCCAGCACGCCATTCAGGTAGACATCAGCATAGTCATCGGCATGGATCTGAAGCTGAAGGTGGGTGAACGGCCGGTCGGGCAGGATGATCTCGCGGCGCAGCCAGATTTCGCTAGTGTGCCACGGTGTGCGATCGACGCCGTTGGGCGTACCCTTGTTGCCGAAGCCGCCCGGTCCGGTCTTCCACGACCGGTCGTTGAAGTCGGGTTTGAACCATTGGTCGGCCGGCTTGGTAAACGTGTAACGCCAATGCTGTTCCTTGTCTTTGGAGGTCGGAACGACCACGGCCTGGGACGAGCCGTGGGATGGCAGCATGAATTCAAAAAAAATCGCGATCCCAATGGAGATTCGGTTCACGGCGACTCAAGGCCTCCTAGTTTGGTATTGCTTATCATACCAGCCTGATTGCTCGTGCGAAAATGCTGGCTCCTTGAACAAGTTGAACAAGGAATGACGCGTACTGTCTTTTCGAGGGAACCGAATGGAAACATCGCCTAAGCGGAAGCGGCTCTCGACAAATTTGCTGAAGTGTGGGGCGAGAACTCTCCTATCAGGTCGGCCATTCACCCGTTCCTGGTCACGGCAGCTTTCGGCCTTCCTGTCTGCCGACTCGGCCTTGCGTCCTATGGCCAGACTGCTATTCATCCCGAAGATGTGCTTTCGGCGGTGGATCTGGCCCTCGCAGTCCTCGGGACCGACTACATCGATGTGCTAGCCTTCGTGAAAAAGGCTCAATCCCGTGTCTTCCATGTACTGACAAACGAGGTGCGGTGGCTGCGTGACAGCAAGAAAGTTCTGAGCAAAGCCGCCCTGTGAGCTGCCGAAGGTGCCAATCTTGCCGCTGGACCAAGGCTGCGCCGCCAGCCATTCGCAGGTGTCATAGCCGTCTTTTGATTTGCCCCAGCCAAGGGCTCGATAGCCGACCCAGGTACCTTCGGATTGGTGGGTGCCGCGGAAGTTCACGAGGGCCACGACGAATCCCTCCTGAGCAAGCTTCGCTGCCCCTTTGCGTGTCGCTGCTCCGCGAAGGTCCGCATATCGCTGCTCAAATACGACGGGCCACGGTCCTTTGCCTGGCGGGAAGTAAACGTATGCAGACAGACGCTTGCCGTCGCGCATGGGGATCATCACATGCTTTTCGGTGAGTGGCTTGAGATCGACGTCACCCTTGCCCTGGCCCGAACCGACCATTGGCGTCAACAAACAGACGAATGCGGTTATTACCAAGCAGCCGACCTGATGGCAACCACTCGAATATTTCTGCACGATGTCGTCCTTTCGGTTCAGAGTTCATTTCTTCGTTAGCAACTTGCGAACCAGTGCCGCCTGTTTGTCGTTCAGCACTTGCGAGCACGCCAGGCCGTTGCCGAAGGTTTCGTATTGGTTGAATTGCCAGACGACCTTCTTGTCGCGCGTGATTTCAAAGATCTGTGGACTATTCTCACCTGCGTGACAGTTGCCGACGATGAAGTTACCGTTATCCAGCTCCGTCAAGAATGTGGTCCACTTGAGAGCGATCTTGGTGTCCGGAACGGTGTCCTTGATTTTCCAGACGACCTTGCCGTCGCGGGTGACTTCGACGCCGCCGGCGCCGCTGCCGGAGGCGATCAGCGTGTTACCGTTGCGCAGGCGAATCGCCCCGTAGACTCGCGTCTTGATCGGGTACTCCCAAACCACTTCGCTCTTGGCGCTGTATTCCGTGACGACGCCGGGGTTCTCAGCGCACACGAGGTAATTTCCGTTGTCGAGCTTGCGCGCCATGCGTGTGTGCTGGGCGCCGCCAGGTTTGAGCCTGATCTCGGCGTGGATCTTGCCGTCCTTGTCCACCTCGATGATTCGCCCGACGCCGCTCTCGGCGATCATGGTTAGGCCATTCGGGAGTCGCTGAAAGGCATGGACCTCGACGCGCTTGCCATCGTTGCCGTTCATCTTGCCGGAGTCGTAGGTCCACACGATCTTCTTGTCGAGCGTCATTTCGACAATGGTTGTCCAGTTGTCGTGGAAGAGGATGTTGCCATTGTCGAGGAACTGAAGATCGTGATGGCCGGCGTGTCCGGTCTTGGGGCCGGCAGTCTTATGGGACCAGAGGATTTTGCCGTCGGCGTCGCAGATGGCGACGAGGTTCTTGCCATAGGACGCGCTGGCGAGGACCAAGCGTTGATTAGGCACCTTTCCGCCAAGTCGACTGATGGCGCCTTGAATTTCGCCGCGCGTTCCTGGATCGGTCTCCATGCCGATTGCCTGGTACAGCGCCGGCAGCGATGCCGGGTCGCCGACATTGCCCAGAGCGCGAGCGATATAGCCGCGGTGATGGACGTCTTCCGCTCGTTCTAGGACCGTGACAATATCGGGGGCCACTGTCTTCGCTTCCGGGCCGATCATCCCCAGGCCGTGTGCTGCCTTCATGCGGACCAGGGGAGTTTCGTGGTGAAGGAACTTGCGTATCGCGGCAATCTGGTCGGGCACATCCACGTCCATCATCGCCAGAGCGCCCAGCGCGACTACGCGGGTCACCGGATCGGCGTCCTTGGCGCCGCTTTTGCGCAACGCCGAAACCGCACGGCGCTCCTCCTTCGCCGCCTTGCCGATTCTTCCCAGGGCGCGGGCGGCAGTCTCGCGGGCTTCCTTGCTGGGTTCACTTTCGAGCATGGCGATCAACGTCGGAACCGCCGGCACGGATGCCGCGCCGAGGTTCCCGGTCGCTGTCGCTGCAGTCGCCCGAACCTCGGCGTCTTTGTCGCCGAGGGCGTCCTGGATATCCGTGCGTAACTTGCCGGACACGCCGGAATGAACCAGCGACAAGATCGCGGCACGTCGGACCTCAACCCGATCGCTTTTCAAATCAGCCCTGATCTTCTCGATCCGTTCTGCCTCGGTAGAAGTCTTCTTGGGATCCTGCCCGCTCGGTCGTGGAATCTCCACCACGAGCAGCCGCTTCGGCTCCTTGCCGACCGGGATGCGAGCCACCACTTCTCGCTTCGCGGCGTCAACCACGGCGACCTCATTACTGCTGCGGACGGAAACATAGGCATACTTGCCATCCGGGTCGAACGTCAGCCAGTAGACGGTGCCGCCGATGGGAATGGTGGCAACTTGCTTGGGCTTCTCGCCGGTGATGTCGTAAACGTGGACGACTTTACGTTCGACGTCGCAGTCCCAGACTTCCTTGTCGCCCGGCCGCACGCCCAGACCGTGGCTGCGGCTGCTGATCTTCTTGAGTTCGGCGGGGACCTCGGCGGGCACGCGGTGGACCATCTTGCGCGCGGAAACGTCGGCCATCTCGATGCCTACAAGGCCGTCCACCTGGGCGAAGAATTTCTTTTCATCCTTTGTAAGCGCGATTGGCCGAACCGAGTTGCTGAAAGGAATCTCGCCGATGATCTTGCGCGAGGCGACTTCGACGATTGTGACCTTTTTCGGCGCCCCCAAAGGTGCGAGATACATGCGCTGCCCGTCGGCCGAGCAGACGGTGTTGTGCGGTTGGCCGCCGGTGAAGATCTTGTCGATGATCTTGGCCTGAGCAACGTCAACGATCTGATAAGTACCGCCGTTCACAGGCACGTACGCAAACTTGCCATCGGGCGTCACCGCGAGCTGATTCGGAGCGCCGCCGACGGCGAGCCGACGAACGACCTTGTCGGTGGTTGGATCGATCCAGACGAGTTCTCCTTTGCCGCCTTCCACGGTGACGAGCAGCACATCCCCGGACGCCGACGCTGCGATGCCGTGAGGCCGAGGTCCAACCTCGATGCGGCCCAGCATCTTGTTGGTGGCGACGTCGACGACCGTCACGTCGTTGCCGGCAGTGTTGATGACGTATAACTTCCGCACCGGTTCATTGACGGTTTGGGCGTGCAACACGCCGGCGAAGCCAAGAGCCGCGACGAGACATAGTGGCCAGCGAATCATGGGGTTTCTCCGTTGCATATCATTCGTCCGTGCGGAAACGTCAGGATGGGGAGTCCTACCTTGTTGTAGAGGTTGACGATTGGATTCCATGCCCAACCGTAGCGGACCTGCTTCGGCTAATCAGTCCGCAGTGGACCGTTTGACGTTAAGGCAAATGTCGTCACCCTTCGGTTCGATCTGCACCGTCTCCCAAAGCAACTTGCTGTCCGGCTTGTCGCAGAGCACTTCGTCGTCGTGGACGGCGCACACGCGTTGAAGGTGGCGCAGAATCTTGCTTAAGTCGATTCATTATTTTCCGAACAAGCTCGTCAGCAGGTCGATTCGTCCCGCGCGAACGCTACGCGACCGAACCGCTGACACCAATTTGACACCAAAATGGGTCGTCAAAAAAG
>SHZY01000118.1 GCA_009692065.1 Gemmataceae bacterium | reverse complement strand
CGCCCACAATCGTCTTTGGCGCTCATCCAACGACGAAGCCAGACCTTCGAACCGTTGGCGTATCGCAGCCTCCATGCTTGCGCGTCGCATGGAGCAGGTGTATGAAACATCTGCGAAGTTGTAACACTAATTAACGGACGGCCCCTAAGCCGCAAGCGGCGTTTTTTTCACGGATTCCTGATGGCGCATTCAACCAATATCATCGTCTTTAAGAATACCACTGTTCACGCCAACAGTTCAATATCACTCGAGGCAACCATGCACGGCATCCAGGCCACCGATCTTGACCATGTTTCTGTACTCATCACCGATGTCGGACGGAGCCGGCGTTTCTATCGCGATTTACTTGGATTGAAAGAGATCGCCAAGCCGCGCACCTTCACGTTCGTGGCGCTCTGGTTCGAGCTCGGCAATCAGCAACTCCATCTGTTGCTCAAGGAAAAACCCGATGTACGCAGTCCTCGCCATTTTGCGCTGCGCGTGACCGACGCGAATGCGGCCAGAAAGTATTTCAGGGAGCGCGAGGTGCCGTTCGATGAAACCACGCTGATTCCGGGATGTGACCGAGTTTTCGTGCATGACCCCGATGGCAACCGGATCGAGATCATCCAGTGGCTGGAGCCCTACGATCCGGCGGTGAGTGGGGCGGCGGAATTGGATACCGGCGTGAGTTGAACCTCAGCTGGGTTTCTGTTGCTGCTGCTGTTGCTTGGCGATCTCTTCCAGTTGGTGGGCCGCCTCGGACAGGGGGCCGACGATGCTCAGGAGATGGCTAAGCTGGCCGACCTTCATGCCGTAGCGGTCGATGAATTCCTGGATGGCGAACTCGCTGTCGAACGCGTCCTCGTCGGCTTCCACCAGATCCTGCACCATTTTTTCCAGAAGCTGCACATAGGCATTTTCCATGACGGGGTAGGCCATCTTGCAGTGGCCGGCGAATTCAGGATGTTGGTCCTGGCAACGGCCCAGCAGTTGCCGCCAGCGGGCAAGATTGTCTTGGGCGGCGGCCCGGGCATGGTTCAGGTGCTCGACTTGCACCTGCAGAATCTGCCCGAGCTGCTCGCGCTGCTGATCCAGAAGTTGGCGCAGGATTTCGGGCACCGTCTCGGCGACCGGCGGATGAGCTTGAGCTGGCTGTTTGCCGGTGCTGGAACCAATATCAAATTGAAATTGCATGGTGGGCCTCGGTGACAACAGGAAAGGCAATTCAGTCCGGTACCGCCTATTCTGCTATACCAGGCTTTTTCGGAAAGTGAAAGGAAAAAAGTCCCAGGTCTTGTTTGTGCTCAATGCGGTCAGGATTGATACATCCGAGCCCGAGCTGCCCTTCGCTGGCGCTCAGGCTCGGACTCGCCGACTAAACAAATACATCCATATCGATCTGCGTGAGTGGCTTCAGGAACTCGCAGCCGAGGTGCCACTGGCCGTCTTTCCGGTCATGCACGTGGAGCACGCGGACCATCAGGGTACGCACCATGCCGCCGGGGCTTTGTAGATCGACGCTGAGGTAGGTGCCGGGCTTGAATGGGTAGCAGAGCGTGACCGCGAGGCCGCCGGCCGAGATGTCGCTGACCACCGCACCCCAAGATAGCGTTTCGCCCATGTCCAGCGGGTGCGAGGTCGCTTCCAAAGCGCAGGCGTGCCGAGGGTTGGACCGGCAGTCCATGTCGCGAAAGTACGGATTCCGTACGGGCTGCACAATCGCAGCAGCGGAAAGCGTGCTCATGACGTGACCCCTTCTCTCTTTCTTGGAAATAGAGTCTGTTCCGTGCTCAAGATTAGGTCACGTCCGACGCGGTGTCAAATCCCGGATCGGTGGTTAGCCGCGACGCGCAGCGGAGCGCGGGGGTCACGGGGTACGCGCTCCGCTGCGAGTCGCGGCTAACCGGCGCAGGATCTCGATGCCGCGGTCAAGCATCTGATCGGACGCGGCGTAGCTGATTCGGAAGTGGGTGTCGCGCCGGCTGAAGGCATTGCCGGGAATGATGAGCAGGTTGTTGCGGATCGCCTCGGCCACGAAATCGCTGCCGGTGCCCCACGGCGCCTTCGGGAAAAGGTAAAACGCCCCGCCGGGCGTCGCCATCTCGTAAAGATCCTTGAGCGTCCCAACCAGCCGATCCCGCTTGCGCTTGTAATCCGCGACGATCGAGCTGATGTCGTAATCCCACGCGGCGACGCCCGCATGCTGCACCATGCTGGGAGCACAGACGAAGCTGAATTGCTGGAGCTTGATCATCTCTTCGATCAATCGCCGCGGACCGTGCGCGAAGCCTAACCGCCAGCCGGTGATGCCGTAGGCCTTGCTGAAGCCGTCGAAGACGAGAGTGTCGTCGTTGAATTCCAGCGGACTGGCGAACGGGCCGTCGTAGCAGAACGCCTGGTAAACCTCGTCGCTCATCAAGAGAATCTTGCGTTCGCGGGCCAAGTGTGCCAGATCGCGCAAGGTCTCGCGGTCGTAAACGATGCCGGTCGGGTTGGCGGGGCTATTGACGATGATCGCCTTGGTTCGCGGCGTGATGGCGGCGGCGACCTTGGCGACGTCGATGCGGAAGTCGGGATAGGTATCGACGATGACGCTCTTGCCACCTGCCATGGTGATGAAGTGCGGGTACATGACGAAGTAGGGATCGAAGATGATGACTTCATCGCCTGGATTGAGGATGCACGTGAGCGCCAGCACCAGCCCGCCGCTGGTGCCGCTGGTCAGGAACAACTCGCGGTCGGCTTGACTCGGATGGCGTTTGCGGACATCGGCCAGGATCTTCGAACGCAGCTCCGGAATGCCCTGGGTCATCGTGTAGCCGTTTTTGTCGGCATCGATGGCTGCTTTCGCGGCTTCCTTGATCGGTGTCGGCACTGGAAAATGCGGCTGGCCGATGCTGAGGTTAACGGGGTCCTTCAAGTGCCCCGCCAGCTCGAACACCTTGCGGATGCCCGACACCTCGATGAGCTTCATGCGGTCGGCGATCCAATGTTTGTGCATCTTCTTGAGCCTCACAGTCCTGACCCCCGAGAATCGCTGCGCTCATCCCGGGGCTTCATTTTGCCATGGTTGGTCTTGTCAAACTCTCTCCATCTGTTATAGACCCGCCGAATCCGAAACAACAGGTTCGCTCGGGGGAGCCGTTTAATGAGCGAGAAGCGAGTGATCATCGGCCACGCGCCGCACGGCGCCCAGGGGCCACACCTCGACCTGCCCGTGGGGTTTGTGCCCCTTGAACTGCGCATCGAAGCGGAGAATGCCTCGATCGAAGTGAGCTGCCCCATCGCCATGGTCGGTCGACATACCGACGCCGACTTGCGCTTCGCGTTTGCCGACGTCAGCCGGCGGCACTGCCGCTTGGCGTTCGTGAACGGCCAATGGCGCGTCTACGATCTGAAGAGCTTGAACGGCGTTTTTGTCAACAACGTGCGGACCGATGAGGCGACACTTTATGCGGGCGACATGCTGCGCATCGGTTGCCTGACGGCGCTGGTAGTCGCGGCGACGCCGCTGAAGGTAGCCAACGATAAACTGCGGCAGATTGCTGATGTGTGGCCGGGAAACTGAACAATCGCGATCTTCGCTTAGCGTCCGCTCGACGTCTACGGGCGCTAAACGGGGAAACCATTATCCCGCATGCCGTTGTTGTAGATGCTGTTCTTCTTCCTGCCACTGATTGAGCTTGTTGTAAAGCGTCTTCAGCACGATTCCCAATTCCGCGGCAGCGCTCACCTTGTTCCCTTGATGCTTTTCGAGCACGCGCAGGATGTGGTCCTTCTCGACTTCCTTGAGAGTCTTGGGTTGAATCGAGGCGACGGTCGGCACCGCAGCTTCGGTCCCTCTGGAAGGAATCTTGTCCGTTGGAAAACTGATTGTGGCCGGCTCAGCGTGCAGCATGTGATAGGGCAGATGTTCTGGCGTGATCAACTCACCGCCGGCCAGGATGTAAGCTCGCTCCATGACGTTGGCCAGCTCGCGGACGTTGCCCGGCCAGGGATATTCAAGCAGCGCGTCGATCGCCTCGGGCGTCAGCAGAGCCGCGACCTGTTCGAGGGGCCGATGGGCCGCGCGTGCCAGCAGATGCCGGGCCAGCTCGGGCAGGTCCGAGCGACGTTCCCGGAGCGGTGGCAGGCGAATCTCGAACGTGTTGACGCGGAAGAAGAGGTCCTCGCGAAACTCGTCTTCCTTGATCATGTCACGCAGATCGCGATTCGTCGCGCAGATCACCCGCACATTGACGCGGAACGGCTCCGTGTCGCCGACCCTGCGAATCTCACCGGATTCGAGGAAGCGCAGGAGCTTGACCTGAATGTTCTTGTTCAGCTCGCCGACTTCGTCGAGGAATAGCGTGCCGCCGTTGGCGACTTCGAACAGCCCCTTGTGATCGCGATCGGCGCCGGTGAACGACCCCCTGCGATGGCCAAAGAGCTCGCTTTCGACCAGGTGCTCCGAAAGCGCGCCGCAGTTGACTGGCACGAACGGCTGCTCGGTGCGTTTGCTTTGCTGGAAGATGGTGCGGGCGGCCAGTTCCTTGCCGGTGCCGGTTTCGCCAAGAATCATTACTGTGGAGTCGGTCGGCGCGACGGTGCTGATGAGCCGCTGCACGCTGCCCATGATCGCCGACTTGCCGACCATGACGCTCGGGCCTTCAGCTGCCTGAACGCGAGTTTGCAGGGCGAGGTTCTTGTGCTTGAGCTCGCGCTTCTCGACAGCCTTGCGCAGAATCGTTTCAATCTGGGCCATCTTGCAAGGCTTGGTGATGTAGTCGAAGGCGCCGAGGCGAACCGCGTCGATGGCAGTCTCAATGCTGGCATGCCCCGTCATGATGATGACTTCGGTATCGGGCGAGACTTGTTTGATTTGTTCGAGCACTTCGATGCCGTTGAGGCCCGGCATGCGCAGATCGAGGATTGCCGCATCGAAAACGGTTTTCTCAAGCGCCTTGATGGCCGACTTGCCATCGGGGCAAACGGTGACTTCGTGCCCCAGGCGCGGCAGCTCGGATCGCATGACTTCCTGCAGCGATCGTTCATCGTCCGCGAACAGGATGCGGAGAGGTTGATGCGACGCCAAGACGTTCCTCCTTTGTCGGCCTGGCCGAAAGCCATCCATGGCCCTGGCCCGCTGTTCCGTTTCAACGATGTGCTGCCGAGCGTGGGGTGTGGTTCCGAGATACGATAGGCGGGAAATAATTACAAGAGCAACTGCACCCAAGCGGAAATTCGGAACTAACCACAGAGACACAGAGGACACAGAGAAGACAAGAAGGAGGGGTTTGGAGCCTCCGAACACTGTTTGGAAATCGGTGTAGAGAGAGTGATGCTATCTTCCTCAGTATTGTCTTCTCTGTGCCTCTGTGGTTAGTTCTGGATTCTGGGCGGCACTTGGCGATGTGGCAATCACGGAGGGCTAGGCGGCTTTCGCATTCCGCTTGGCCGTGCTAAGTTTGAGAAATTCCTCGACCGGGTCCTGGATTTCCTGCTCCGGGTCGATGGCATTCGCGGACGGCTGGACCGGTAGGGACACGCGGAAGGTGCTGCCTTTGCCCGGGCCCTCACTGGTTGCCTCGATCTCGCCGCTGTGCGAGGCGATGATCCGATGGCTGATCGACAGGCCCAGCCCCGTCCCCTTGCCCGTGCGGCTGCGCGTGAAGAAAGGTTCGAAGATGTTCTCCAGGACCTCCGGCGTCATGCCGCAGCCCGTGTCCTTGAAAGTCAATTCGACCTTGCCTGCCTGCGTTTGATGCGTGATGGCAAGGGCGCCATTGTCGTCCATGTTTTCCAGGGCGTTGATGACGAGATTGAGGAAGACCTGCTTGATCTCCTGCCCGTTGACCCAGACGAAGAGGGGACCCTGCGGGCGGAAGTCGATGCGCTTATCCTTGCTGTTTTGCAGGTGCTGCACCATGTCGAGCACCCCCTGGATGACCTCGACGAGATCGGTGCGTTCGCGGGCGCGCTCCCCGCCGCGGCTGTAGGCGAGCAGCTTTTGCGTGATCTCCTTGCAGCGAAATGCTTCCTCCTGGATCATCTTGAGATATTTGGCAATCGTCTCGCGGTCCTCGGTGGTCATGCGCACGTTTTGTAAGAGATCGGACAGCCGGCTCTCCAGGGACTCGCTGCAGAAAGCGATACTGGCGAGCGGATTGTTGATTTCATGCGCGACCCCCGCTGCCAGGAAGCCGACGCCGGCAAGACGCTCCGAACGCACCAGCTGGCGGCTGCGCTCGTTGACCTGCTCGGCGAGGTTTTCGTACATTGCGCGCAGCTTGCCGGTCATCTCGTTGTAGGCTTTGGCGAGATCCTCGATTTCGTCGCCCGAATGGATTTCGATCTGATGGTGAAAGTCGCCGCGCGCGACGCGGCTGACGCCCTCTTCCAATTCGCGGATCGGTTGCGCCACCCAGCGATAGAAGAAACGCAACAGGCCCGCCATGAGCAGCACGGCCGTGATGCCGGTGGTGATGAGCAACATGATGCTGCGGCGTGCTTCGTGGCGCGTGGTGGCGATGCGTGAGTCGAGTACAAAAGTGATCTTGCCGATCAGATCGCTGGCTTCGCGCTCCAGCTTGGTCATTCTTTCGCGCACCGGCGAACGCTCGTCCAGGAGGTCGATTTCCGGTGGATTGGCGACGCGGTCGAAGAGCGCCCGGTCGAGAATTTTCAGGTCATTGTCGATGATTTCGACGAAGCCCTTCTCGTCCTTGCCTTCATCGTCAACGCGCCGGCGTTCGACCGTTTCGTCAAGCTTGGCGGCATAGTCGTTGAGGGCGGCTTTGATTTTGGGTATCTGTGCCTGGATGAGCCAGCCGCGTTGGCCGCGATCGGGGTACGGGCCCGGCAGCCTGCGAATCTCTTCCTTGACGCGGACGGCGAGTTTCAGCTCCTCGAGCTTGCTTTCGCACGTGCCCATGGCGGAGCGGTAGGACGCCAACCCGTAAAGGGTTCCTCCCAGTAGCAGCGCCATGATCGCAACCACGAGGCTCAATCCCAGGATAAGCTTGTGGCGGATACGCCAGGTGCAGGCCACGCCCCGACCTCCTTGTCAGCGGCTCTTCGACATTTGCTAGAGAATCGTCGGGGACTCTATCAGAAGAGGCGATTGTTTTGGAGAGCAGTATTTACAGAATCCGCCTGTGCCAAGCCAGGCAAGATGGCGATATTCGGCGAGCCGAGCTCCGTAAGGAGCCGGGTTAGGCATGCAATTGCACGGCGCCTCAACCCGGCTCCTTACGGAGCTCGGCTCGCCAGACTTGTGTTAGCGTCGCGGCAGGACACACCCGTCATCGCAGCGTCCCGGGGCGTAGGGGGCGATCTGCGGGGCGAGCCAGCGGATTGCGGACGGCAGCATTTTCATCGCGGTGATGCCGTCGTGTCGGCCATCGGGGTCGAAGGCGACGGCGACGCCGATGCCGCGGAACTTGGCGTAATACAGGAAGCTTTCGACCTGGGCATCGATGTTGAACTCGTCGCGTCCGCCGTAGCCGACGAACATCGATAGGTCGCCGTTGCGCAGGCGGGTCTTGAGCACAAGTTCGAGCGGATTGTTGGCGGAGACGCCAAGGAGAGCGTCGTCGCCTTCGCCGAATACCGGGCGAACCATGTTGCCCATCTTTACCTTGAAGACGCCGCCGTAGTTGGCGATGACTTCGTTCGCGTTGTCGAAACCGGTGCGCCAGCCCCAGCGGCGGGGATCGAACTTGGCGCGAGGATTGCCATCCACGTCGGCCCAGCGCGTGTTGAGCGGCGGATGCAGGCCGATAACGATGCCGAACGCGTCTCGATGTCGAATGCCGAGGTTAAAGGCGGCGCCGCCACCCATCGAGACGCCGGCGAGAACGTGGGCATTGCGTTCCGGGCGAATCGGGTAACGCTGGCAGACGAAGTCCCACATGTCCTGCAAGACGAAATCTTCGTACGGCCCCGCATTGGAATTCAGGAAGAAACTGCCAGGTTTCTCCAGGCAGCCAATGCCATCCAGCGATCCGTCCGGTGCCGCCACGATCATCGGCGGCAGTTTGCCGCTGGCGATCGCTTCGTCAATCTTCGGCACCACTTGCAGGAATGTGCGTTCGTCCATGGCAAAGGGATGCAGATAGACCATGATAGGATAGCGCTCGTTGCGGTTGTAGCCGGGGGGCAGGTAGATGTAGACATCTCGCCACTGGTGCAGCGAGCGCGACCAGATGCGATTGTCGTGGCCATGGTTGCCGGTATGGTCCACGATGCGGCCCTTGAGACGCCGACAGATCGAGATGAACTCGGTCTCGTCCTTGCCTTTCGCCTCCTGGCTCAGCGCTGTCAGCGGAAGAAAACCGGCCAGCACAACGGCCATGACCAGGAACCAAGAAGTACGTTTCATAACCTTCCCTCAGCAGCTGGGAAAGAAGTTCGGATCGTTCGAATCGGGCGGAGAATAACGATTCTCCTGTCTAACTTTCGGCCCGAAGGAGGCATGAACTCGGCGGCAGCGGCGTAAAATCGCTAAAATCTCCCCAGGTTGTGGCAAACTTTACGGCCTGGACAACGGCGACGAATTGGCGACAATTTCGGCATCGTTAACGGGAAGCCGCATTCGCGCGACGGTATTACGTCGTAATACTAATTGGAGTTTGGTTTGCGATATGCGCCGTCACCAAACGGTTGTTTCGGCCATTTTTTGTGGATTCGTGAGAAGCCATGGGATGAGGTACTCCGAATCACATGGCTTCGGAGTACCTCATCCCATGGCGTCCAAAGGAGCCTACGATGATTACCGGCGAGGCGTTGACGAAAAAACGATGTGTTTCGTGCGAGACCGGGGCGGTCGGGCTGGCCGCCGACCAGATTGCCGAGATGTTGAAGGCCGTGCCTCTCTGGCGCATGGACTCAAGCGGCAAGCGTATCCGCCGTGAATGGCGGGTGCGAGATTTTGTAACGGCGCTCGATTACTTCAATCGCGTCGGCGAGATTGCGGAGGACGAGGACCATCATCCCGACCTGCATCTGGTCGGCTATCGCAATGTCGCGATCGAAATCTGTACGCATGCTGTCGGCGGGTTGACCGAGAATGATTTCATCCTGGCCGCAAAGATCGATCTGTTGCCGGTGGAGTTGAAGAAGTGACCCAATCTTCGTTTTGCGCCCGCAAGGCGACGGGCGTGCGTTAAACGGTAAACGGCTATTGCATATTCCGCAGCATCTCGCCACGCGATACCAGACGGCGGCCACGCGTTTCTTCCATTTTCAGCACTTTCAGCACGCGGCGGCGGAACTCGCTCTGAACCTGCTCGATCGCGTTCGACGACGTGCTGGGCAGCGGGATGAAACCGCCGGCCCGGCGATCGTGGCCCCCAGCCCGTCCGCCCATCTTCTGCACGACTTGACGCAAGATTTCACCGGCCTGGGCTCGCGTTTGATTGGTGCGCACCGACAGAACCATGCGGTTGTCGTGGACGCCGGCGCACATCGCCCACTGGATGCCTTCGTGTCGAATCAGGAATTCCACGCACTGCGAACAGAGTTCGGGGTTCGGCAATTCGTTGATCCAGCTCAAAAGCAGCTTGTCGTAGATGAACGAGCTTTGCAGGCCCTGGAGCAGCGTCTCGTAAAACATCTCCGGCAACGGTGCGTTCTTGATCTTGGCGATGGCGTCGCGGTCGATCAGGGGGTAGAGCAGTTGCAGGGACGAGTCGTCCACGGCACTGGCTTCACGCGGGTAACCGGAGAGTTCGGTTTCGATGCCATGGAAGAGGCAGGTCGCGACGTGCTCGGGAATGCTGATCTCTTGCTCGTTCAGGTAGCGAGTGACCAGGGAGCAGGTGGCCCCGACGCCGCGGCGGATGTCGAGAAACGGGATGCCGTCGACGTCGCCCGGCGTTTGGTGGTGGTCGATCACGGCGTAGATATTGGCTTCGCCGTTGAAGGAGTGGCGGCCAGTCTTGGGCTGACTGTCAACCATCACGACGGCATTGCCATCGGTCCAGTCGATGTCTTCGATCGGCGTGAGGTTGAGGTCGAGGGTCTGAACCATCGCCTTGTTCTCGGCCCGGCAGATGGGGCCATCTTGCGTGATTTGCACGGGGATGCCGACGCACGTCTCAATGAGATGTGCCAGACCGACCATGCTGCCCAGGCTATCCGGGTCCGGATGCACATGGGAAACAAGGGTCACGCCGTGGAAGTCTTCCAGACCGGCGAGGAATCGATCCGAGCGGCGCGATACGGTCGCGGTTTTGGCCTGGCCGCTGGATTCGCTAGCTTCGCGAGGCATATATTTCATTGCTCGTTGGCGTTCAACTCCCCGGCTTGTTAGTGGGCAGAATGCCACTTTGGCCGGGCTTCATCTTCCCGTCGCGGGAAAAGTCGGTGCCATTCCTGCTTTCGTGCCCGTCTCCTTGGCACGCGTCATTGTAGCAAAACTCGGAGCGTCAAGCACTGCCGTTCTGCGATCCGTTCAGTCGGTACAATTCTTCCAATCGTTGCCACTGCTCGCGGCTCACCGGCATCACTGAAAGCCGCGAGTTGCGAACCAGCTCCCACGTGGCAAAAAGCGGGTCTTCCTTGATTTGTTGCAGCGTTACCGCAGGCTCCCAACGCTTGACCGGCTCGACGGTCACGACCACCGCCTTGGGGTCATCGCTGCCCGGATCGACCGCTGGTCCTGCTGCGATCCGCATTTCCCCGACAATCGCTCGTTCCGCACCGGTATGGTAATATAGCACCCGATCGCCAACCTGGACACTCCGCAGGTGCTGGCGTGCCAGGGCGTTCTTGACGCCGGCCCACACCGCCTTGCCATCTTTCTCCAGGGCGGCGTAGTTGTAGCAACTCGGCTCCTCCTTGAAGAGCCAACCCCTGGGATGCTTGGATTCCTTGGCCACCGTACATCTGCCTGTTCTTTTGTATACAATCTGTGATAAGCTGACTATTGCTGGGTCCGTCGCGGGGGAGATGTTAACAACCCGGCACCCCGCCCGCAAGAGGCGAGTCGCACGAAGTGGAAATGTTTTTGGGTGCGCGATGCCAGAAATGAATCAAGGGTTGTCTGGGGAAGAATCGCAAGATGTCGGACCGTCCCCGTTTAGCGCCCGCGTCGCGCCATACAGAATCTCTTGCTCACTCTTCGGGAAGGGCGTTTTCGTTTTTCGCCGATTTTTCCTGAATTTTCCGCAGTTTCGCTACCCGTTCGTGAAGCAAAGCTCGGGCCTGGCCAAGAAACTCACGCACCGCATCCTCGCGATAATCGGCATAGGTCCAAGGCCAAACGTCGAAGGCGCCGGCTGTAAATCGCAGCGTGACCTCCGCGAAGATGTCGTCGTGCAGATAAATGCGATGGCCCTGATCCTTGGTTGAGGCCAGCAGAAACTTGCCCAGCTGCACCAAACCCGGATCCAGGTTGAGCGGCCTGGCCTCGGGGAAATCGCCGCTGGCCGCTAGCTTCTTCTCCAACGCGATTGTAAATTGCTTGACCTCCGGCAGACAATCGGGGGAGGCAATTTCATCGAAGACAAGAAACCGCTTGGTCAGGCCGGTTCCCATCGTTAAATCGTAATACTTTGTATGATGAAACGAAAAATCGAGGCTTTTCATCGCGATTTTGCCAAAACGGGACGTCAGCTGCGTCTCGGCCCAGTCGATGGCGTTCAGGTGCCGGCTGAAACAAGCGACGACGAGCAGCGAATGCGGTGGTTCACGCGGGACGCCCATGATCGATCGGTTCCACGGGGTTTTTCTGGCGGGCTTCGATTTCGTCCTTGAAGAGGCCGCGAACTTTGCGCCTCACGACGATGTCGGCGACCCACGGCAGGAAGCGGCTCACGAGCACCATCAACTTGCCCCTCAGCGTGAGGCAGGTCTCATTGTAGCCCTTTTCGATGGTTTTGAGTGTATGCCACGCTACATCCTCGGCACTCATGCCACGCATATGATCGAGCTTGACCAGAGCCTTCTGCTCGATCATGTTTTGCGAAAAATTGGTCTGCGTGAGGCCAGGGCAGACGACGAGTACGTCCACGCCGTCTTTCGCAAGCTCGGCCCGCAGCGCCTCGCTAAAACCCTGGACGGCGAACTTGCTGGCGGAATACTCGCTACGCGCGGGGATGCCGCGTTTGCCGGCGATGGATGAGATGTTGACGATCGCTGGCTGGTTCCCCTTTTTCAGCAGCGGCAGGAAAACGCGGGTCGTCTCGGTCAGCCCGAAGAAGTTGACTTCCATGATTTCGCGAAGCCGTTCGGCGCTACAGTCGGCGAAGTGCCCGGTGGCGCCGATGCCTGCGTTGTTGACGAGGATATCGAGCCCGCCGAAGACTTTTTCGGCAGTCTCTACAAGCCGTTGCCGATCGTCGGGGCTGGTGATGTCGGCCTGAACGACTTCGATCACGCCCCCCTTGGCGCGAATCTGCTGGGCGACGTCGTTCAGAAGCTCAACCTTACGCGCGCAGGCAAGGACCTTGGCGCCGCGCGCCGCGGCGGCCTCGGCCAGTGCTTTGCCGATGCCTTGCGAAGCGCCCGTGATGAGGATGCGCGAGCCGGTAATGGTACGACGGTGACCCATGTTGGAATCCGTAGGGTGGGTCGAGCGCAGCGAGGCCCACCGATGGTTGCAACTGCTCGGTGGGCCTCGCTGCGCTCGACCCACCCTACGATCTTCGTCCTCATCGTAACGCTTGTTCGAGGCGTTCTCGATAGCACTTCCAGCGCGCGAATGGGAATCCCGGGCGAGGCGTTCGCGATAGGCGAATCGAAGCGATTGCGCCGGTTGTAGCGAACGGGGAAATTCCAGAAAACCAGTTGAACTTCGCCGTTCAACTGCTATTCCAACCCTACATGGTGTCAACGAATTTTCCAAGTCAAAGGAGTTTAGGCATGTCGATGTACATTGGTGAAGCCCTCTTCGGTGACGGCAACGAAATCGCGCACATTGATCTGTTGATCGGCTCGAAAGACGGCCCGGTCGGCATCGCCTTTGCGAACGCACTGGCCAACCAGTCCGCCGGCCACTCCAACCTGCTCGCGGTCGTCGCCCCGAACCTCTTGTGCAAGCCGGCCACGGTGATGGTCACCAAGGTCACGATCAAGGGCGCCAAGCAAGCCGTGCAGATGTTCGGCCCCGCCCAGGCGGCCGTCGGTCGCGCGGTTGCGGACAGCACCGCCGCCGGTATCATTCCGCAGCACCTCGCCGACAATTTCGTCATCGTGTGCGGCGTGTTCATCCACTGGCAAGCCCAGGACGACACCAAGATTTACCAGTACAACTACGAAGCCACCAAGATGGCGATCAAGAACGCCATGAATGGCGAGCCGAAGCTGTCGGATATCACAGCGCAGAAGGACAAGGTCAAGCATCCGTACTCGCCGAAGTAAAGTCTCCCGGTTTACGTTTAGCGTTCGCGTGACGCCGCGCGAACGCTAAACGTAAACAGCGATTGGACGCATCTCGTGGACAAGCGAAAAATCCTCATCCAACTCGACAGCGATCCGCAAGCCAGCGTCTTTGACCGCGTCGTCGCCATCGATGCCGGCGCGGACGAGATCTTCAGCTATGCCGGCGTCAAGTCGGAGCAAGTCCAGGGGCTGATTCACGGCGCCATCTTCACGCGCGGGCCAAAGCATCTGAAAAGCACCGCGATCTTCATTGGCGGCAGCGATGTCGGCGCGGGCGAAAAGCTGATGGCTGAAGCGCTCAAGCACATGATTCCCAAGTTTGGCCTGCGCGTGTCGATCATGCTCGACGCCAATGGCGCCAACACCACGGCGGCCGCCGGCGTCCGCGCCGCCGCCCGTCATATCAACTTGAGTGAAGCCAAAGCGCTCGTTCTTGGCGGCACGGGTCCGGTGGGTCAGCGCGTGGCTCGGCTCCTGGCAAGGGCAGGGGCGCACGTGCGCGTCGGCTCCCGTCAAGCCTCGCGGGCACAGGCCGTCTGCCAGGAAATCGCCGGGCGCATGGCCGGCGCCTCGCTGCAAGCCGTCGGCACCGCATCGAGCGAAGAACTAGCTGCTGCGCTGGAAGGCCGTACGCTTGTCATCACTGCGGGAGCGGCAGGCGCCGTGCTGCTGCCGACGAACGCGCGGGCCGCGTGTTCGTCGCTCCAGGTCGCCATCGATCTGAACGCGGTGCCGCCGCTGGGCATCGAGGACGTTGGCGTGATGGACAGTGCGGTGGTCCAGGCCGGTGTCACTTGTTATGGTGCAATCGGCGTTGGCGACACGAAGATGAAGGTGCACAAGGCAGCCGTCGCCTTGTTGTTCGAGAGCAATGACAAGGTGCTTGATGCCGAGGAAATCTATCAGCTTGCCCAGCAATTCTGAATTAAGTCCGAGCCTGAAGCGTGAGCGAAGTGCGTCGCAATACTTCGCTCACGCTTCAGGCTCGGATTCTCTTGCTCGCTGCAGAAGGATCTCACGCAACAGCGCGTGCGGTCCAAGCGGCTGCGCAAGAATGAACTCGGCCGCCGCAAATTCCGTTGCCAGCCGCTCGCGCTGATCTTGCAGATCGCGTTTCACATGTACTCCAGCGGACAAGAAGTAGGGCAGCAAGATCACGCGCTCGGCGCCCTGATCCACGCAGTGTCGCCCGGCCGAGTCGATGGTCGGCTGCGCCAATTCCAGGAACGAAGCTTCGACGATGCCATAGGGGCCCGTGCGGCGCAGCTCTTCAGCCAGGGCAAAAAGATCGGCGTTGGCGTCGGCGTGCCGGCTGCCGTGCGCGATCAGCAAGAGGGCCGTTTTCATGGTGATTCTCTGAGCCATGGCGTTTCCCACCAACTTTCATCGTATGGGATGCCCGAACATGATACGATAGCGGTGAAGCGGGTCGCCAGCCGGCCGTTGGTCGTTGAGGCAGCTTGACCGCCTGCTCCGCGGGATCGAATGCATGATCGGTGATCGACTGGGCAAATGGGTCATCTACCAGGAACTCGGCCGCGGCGGCATGGGGCGCGTTTATCTCGCTCAGGAAGAACTCACGGGCAAGCAGGCCGCCATCAAGATCCTCTCCGCCGAGTTGGCCCAGGACATCGGCTTTCTTCAACGCTTCCAGCGCGAAATCGAGACGCTCAGCAAGCTCGAACATCCCAACATCGTTCAGTTTTACGAGGTCGGTTACGAGAACGGCCTTTATTTCTATGCCATGGAGTACGTCGAAGGGCTCAGCCTCGAACAGATCGTCGAGGAGCAAGGCCGGCTCAACTGGCGCGACGTGCTGGACATCGCCTTGCAAATCGCGCCAGCCCTTCGCCATGTTCACGATCACGGCGTCATCCATCGCGATATCAAGCCGTCCAATCTGATCCGCAACACCGCCGGCCAGGTCAAGCTCACCGATTTTGGCATCGCCAAGGTATTCGCGGCCACCCACCTGACCTCGACGGGCGGCATCGTCGGCACGGCCGAATTTTTGTCGCCCGAACAGGCCGCGGGCAAGATCGTCGGCAAGCGCAGCGACATTTACTGTCTCGGCTGTGTGCTCTACATGCTCCTGACGGGCCGCCCGCCCTTCAGCGGCACCAGTTACGTTGAGCTTCTGCACAAGCATCGCTATGGCCAATTCGATGCTCCGCACAAGTACGCGCCCGATTTGCCTCTCGAATTCGACGAATTGATCTGCCAGATGCTGGCGAAGGATCCAGAAAGGCGCCCGCGCGATGCCTTGGTGTTTTACAAGCAGCTCGACAGTATCCGTGCAAAGCTGGACCGGCAGGGCCACAAGACAAGCGCCGACAATCGCGAGGTTTCGACGATCGCGGAAAACCGTGCCGACAAGCTTAGCCTCTCGGCGCTGCCCGGGCCCGCCACGCTGATGAGTCGCTTGGTCCGTGCCGAGCTTGAAGCCGAACAGCGCGGCGGTCCGGTGACCCGATTTGTCAATCGACCGCTGGTGCTGGTTGTTCTTTTGCTGGCCTGCATCGGCGTGCTCGCGTGGGGGTTATGGCCCTTGGGTCAGGACCAGCTATTCGAACGCGGCAAAGCGCTGATGGAAAAAGACACTCCCTACGACATGCATCGGGCCTGGACGGAGTACTTCGAGCCGCTCGAACTTCGCTTTCCCGACCATCCCTACAAGGAGCAGGTCGAACGGTATCGCATGCAACGGGAGATCGCCCTGGCGCCGCACCCCAGCGAGGCGCAGCGATTTTTTCAGCAGGGCGAACTACTGTACAAGCACGGCAATTCCAAGAAGGCCCGCGAGGTTTGGGGTGACCTGATTGCGGCGTTCAGCGAGGTCGAGGCCGAGAAGGAGTGGGTGCAGCGCGCCCACCGGGCACTGCGGGAACTGGACAAAGTGAACCAGCACAAAGATCGTTTCAAAAACGCCTACAAGGCCCTGGAGCGAGCCCGGGAATTGCAGCGTGAGGGGAAGACCGAGGATGCGAAACGCATCTGGAATGGCATCGAGCAACTCTATGCCGGCGACGCGGACGCGGCGGACCTTCTGCGGGAACTACAGCGCACCCGGCAAAAATAAACGAACCTTCAATTCCACTGCGCGACGTGCTTGAGCGCGGCCTTCAAGAACTCCCGGACCTTCTCGGCGTCGTCGGCCTCGGCTGCCACATCGAGATAGCTGCGCAGGTGCTCGATCGCCTTGCCCGGCTGGTTGTGGCGGACAAAACAGAGGCCGAGATCGCGGTGCAGTACGGCGTCCTCCGGCTTGAGTTGCCTCAAGCGTTCCAAGATGCGGATTGCGCGCGACCAATCCAGATTCTTGAGATAGATCGCCCTGAGATTGTTCAGCATGCGCTGCACCATCAAGCCAAGCGGGAGCGGTTCCAGGGCGAGCGCGGAGGCCTCGAACGGCAAACCCGTCGCATGCTGGACGAGACCTTCGCAATCCGCGTGGGAAAGAATGCGGCCGCCGTCGAACGGGTCGATCAGGATCTCCTGCTCGTGGTTGCTGGCCTTGACGATGAAGTGTCCCGGCAGACCGATGCCGGCGATCGTCAGGCCGGCGCGCTGGCCGACGGCCATCGTCACCGCGCACAGGCTGATCGGGATTCCCAGGCGGCGTTCGAGCACCTGATTGAAATAGCTATTGCGCGGATCATAATAATCGCGCGGGTTGCCGCGAAAGCCCATCTCGTGAAAGAGATATCGGCACAGTCCCTGGATTTGATGCGCAAGGTGGCCGCGCAGGTAGGGCTGTACTTCTCGCGCCATCGCCGTCAGTTCGTTCAGATGAGCTTCGACATCGAGAAACGGGAATTCGTCACGGGCCAGGAGCAAGGCCGTTTCCGCAAGATCGAGCGGCGCGGCTGGATCGCGTGCCAGGATTTCAAGCGTCGCATCGAGTTGCATCGGCATGATCACCACCAAGGCGCACGCGGTTATGCTTGAATGCCATACGTCGCGGCGACTTTCTCGAGTTGCTCGCGCAACGCTGCGGCGGTGGGGACGCGGTCCTGGGCTCTTTTCGCCAGGCATTGGCGGAGGAGTTTTTCCAGGGAATCTGGCACTTGCGATTGACGGCCGCGCAGGCGAGGGGCGCCATCGAGGCGGATTTTCTCGATCAACTCGTCGACGGTCTCGCCCTGGAACGGCGGCTTGCCGGTGAGCATCGCGTAGAGCACGGCTGAGAGGCTGTAGATGTCGGTCCGCGCGTCCACGCTGGCGCCGGGGCCGTCGGTGCGTTCGGGCGACATGTACGGGAGCGATTCCGACGGCACCCCGGCAGCCGAGATCGGCTTCGTCGGATCTTCCTCGGTCGCATGCGCGAGCATGAGGTCGGTCAGCTTTGTGCTCTGCGCCTTCTTGCCGACGATGATATTCTGCGGGGTAATATTCTGATGGATCAGGAGCCGGCTATGGGCGAATTCCAGGGCACGGGCCAGGAAGATGCCGACGCGCAACACCAATTTCCAGTCGAGCTTTCCCGCCCGCTCGATCCGGCCGATGACGGCGGCCAGACTATCTCCGGCGATGTATTCGGTTGCCACCCAGCAATGATCGCCCGTCTTGCCGGCGCCGTAGATGCGCAAGAGCAGATGGCCCGATTGCAAGACGCGCCGATCGATTTCCTTGCCGTTGGCAAATGTGCCGCTGCCTTCAAAATCGATCAACACGTAACCATCGCCTTCGGGGACGAGCTGGCAATGTACCCGCGACACGTGCGGATCGGTGAGATGGGCATTGGCCGCCCGGCTACGACCGAAGAGCATCGGCTCCGAGCCGAGTGTGGATGGGCGCCTCTCATCGTGGCCGGCCAACACGGTCGATATGCTTGCCATGACGAGGCCTCGCTGCGCGGGTACCAATGTATATTGATACAGTAAATGATACCGGTGACGATGCTGGCCCGCTTGATTTGCAGATTGGATTGAGCGCAGCGAGGCCAACCGAGCCGTTGCGATCGCCTGGTGGGCTTCGCTGCCATTGACCCACCCTACGATATCGGTTCACCCTCGGCCGCATCCTGTTGCGCCATCCGCCGATGGTTCAACGCCAGCGGCAACCCGACGCACATGGCCGCGCCGGCGTAGAACAGGATCACGAACAGTACACCATTACCCAGATCGTCGGCGTGTGGGAATAGATTCGCCTTGATCAAGAGCGCCAGATTCATGTTGCGCATGGTGATTTCGACACCGACCGCCATGCGATCCTGCCTGGGCCACTTGAATAGCCGAAACGGCAGCATGTTGAGCTGCTGGCCAAGCATACAAAAAAGGATGATGGCGATCGGCACATTCCACCCATACTCTCCGGGGCGAATCCGGCCGCTGCCGAACGAGCCGGCGACCATTACGATGACGACAACCAGTCCGATGCGAATGCAGATCTTGGAGAGAAGTCGATGGTGTTTCGGCCAGAGCCTGGTGAACATCAAACCGGCGACCGCAGGAAGCAAGAGACATAGGGCCACATCGATCATGATGTCGGCGATCGGCATTTTGACTTCGGCAGGCATGTAGTGCGTGGCCAGGAGTTGCAGCATGACCGGCACGGTAACCAGCGTCAATAGCGTGGTGACGCCCGTCAGCGAAATCGACAGCGCCATGTTGCCCCGGCCAAAGTATGCAAAGAACTTCGCCAGCGCCCCGCCCGGCATCGAGGCAGTGAGGATCAAGCCGACGGCGATCCCGCTTTCGAAGCTGCCGATCGAAATGATGAGCACGGCAATCAACGGGACGACGAAGAGTTGGCCGATCAAGCCGGACACAAAGGAGCGCGGCCGCCGCGCGATTTCGATGAAGTCCGCTGGAGATAGCGTCAGGCCCATGCCGAGCGTGAAGAGCACCAGTTGGGCGCGGGCGCAATGATATTCGTAATCGGGGTACCAATCGAACATTCGGTCATTAAATGAAAGTGAAAGCCCAGGGACAGCCGTCCCTGGGCTTACGTCCTCGATGGGATTTGAACCCACGACCTTCTGCGTGACAGGCAGACGAGCACTCCGGGCTGGTCCACGAGGACATCAGGTCCCTGGAGTGGGATTCGAACC
>SHZY01000117.1 GCA_009692065.1 Gemmataceae bacterium | reverse complement strand
GTCGTCGCGTTTTGGTCGAGGGCGCCAGCAAGCGCAGCATCCAACGCGAGTACAAGATCCACTGGAAGACACTTCAGAAGATTCTGCGGGAGGCGGAGCCACCGGGCTATCGCCAAAGCCAACCTCGTCCGAAGAAGAAGCTGGGACCGCTCCTGGGCGTGCTGGAAGAGATTCTCCGGCAGGATCAAGATGCGCCGCCGAAGCAACGGCATACCGCCAAGCGAATCTTTGAGCGGTTGTCGCCCAGGCCATCGGGAAACCGGCCCGTCAAGACCTGCTCCAGCAACTCCCTCGGCTGGTTGAGGTAATTGGCCGGCGACAACACGCCGGCGATCTCCACACGGTTCTCCGGCTTGGAAGCATAGTGGGTTGCATCGACGATGGACTTGAACAACGCCATGAACGAATTCGGACACGTTTCGACGAACTCCTTGGAGACGGCAAAGGCACAGCAGGGATGGGCGGCCGGATGCTGCGAATGAGGCGAACAACATCACGCCGACTTTCCCCTTCATCGAGGCTAGAGGTTTACGACACACGAAGGCTGGGGCTTGAACGATCAAGCCAATCGGCATGTCGAATGGTGGTAGACCGGCAAGTATTTCGAGTAGCAAGCAGGCTTGTTGAACGATTACGCCAGCAACTCCCCGATTGGGCGGTGATCTTCGATCAGACGCGAAAGAGTGCTTGGAACGCCGCGGGCGACACGGAGTTGTCCGACGTCGAAGAGGGTGTGCATGATGGTCGAGAGAAGGTTGCCTGGGCCGATCGGAGCCGATGCTGGTACGCGATTTTGGCGATCCGATTGGCCGATGACCTGCCCCATGCGCAAGCCGCCGCCGAAAAAAGCGAGGGTGCAAAGACTGGCCCAGTGATCGCGGCCGCCGTTGCGATTGATGGTCGGTGTGCGGCCGAAATCGCCGGTGACGACGGTGAGCACTTTGTCGCTCAGGCCGCGGCATTCGAGATCGGTGAGGAATGCCGAGAGGGCCTTGTCGAGGGGCGGGCCGAGCATATTCATGCCATCTACGATGCCGGGGTTGTTGCCGTCGGCGTGATTATCCCAGCCGGCGCTTTGCACGGTAATAAAGCCGGCGCCCGCTTCGACCAGACGGCGGGCCAACAACATTTGTTGGCCGAGCTGCGAGCGATCGAAAGTCCGTTTGCCCGTCATGAACATGCTGGTGTCGTAGGCCTGCACGATGCGGGGATCCTCGCGGGAGAGGTCAAGGGCCCGGCCAGCGCCGCCGAGAAGTAGATCGACCGCTTGCCGTTCGTATTCGCCGAGACGTTCGCGTGCCGCGGCGCTGTCGCTGCCGCGCCGGATGCGATCGAGTTCATCCAGCAGGCGGCGGCGATCTGTCAGGCGCTCAGCGGGAACGTTGAGGAGCATGTTTTCCAGCGTCGTGCCGCCGCCGGCGGGATTGAACGGATTGAAGGTCGGTCCGAGCGTGCCGCCGCGTGAGCCGCTGACGACGCGCTGCAGCTCGCGCGAATACTGGGGATCGGTATGCGGATGGGTGAGGAGGGCGTAGGTCGGCATGCCCGTTTCGGGATGATTGGTGCCGCGCAGGCGTGTGTACATCGCCCCCATGCTGTGGCCGAGGATCGCCTGGCCATTGGTGTCGGTGCCGCCGGTGAGGACATGGCTGATCGCTTGCTCGTGATTACCGATCGGATGGCGGAACGACTTGACGATTGCCATGTTGCGGGCGTGCTGAGCGAGGCGAGGAAACGTGCCGCCGAGGGTGATGCCGGGAACAGGGGTCAGAACTTCACCGGTGACGCTGCAGAAAGGGGCCGGAGCGCCCATGTTGGGATTGAAGGTCTCGATATGGCTGGCGCCGCCGCCGCAGAAAATCAACACGATCGCCTTGTCGCGCACGAAACCGGGACTTTCGGATGCGTGGGCTTTTTGCTCCAAGAGCCATGGCAACGTCAGGCCGCCGAGTCCGAGGAAACCAGCCTTGAGAAAGTCACGTCGAGTGTTGCCCTGGCAATCGCGTGAGCCGGTTTTGCTTTGGATCGTTAACATGCAATCCCCCGTAAACCTCAGGCCCGCAAGCCTGCGATAATCAATGATTGAACAAGAACTCTTCGGAATTTACCAGTACCCACAGCACATCTTCATAAGCCGAGCGCACGTCCGCCTGACGCTGCACGTGCGCGACGAGAAATTGCAGTTCGCGCGCATTCGGCTCACGCGACACGGCGATGAGATACAAGTCACGAATTTTTTCCTGGTGCGAACGCTTGTCAGCCACGATCTGGCCAAGACGTTGCCCCGGCGAAACCTTCGACTTGGGGGCAGGCGCTTTTTTGTCCTTCGGGTTTGCAATTTTCGTCCCAGCGTTTTTCGGAGCCGTCCCGCCGATCTTCGCAAGCACCTCGTAGGAATTCATCAAGTGGAGCATTTGGGCCAGATTCACGTCCGATGCTCGTTCGCACTCGCATGCGCTGGTGGCGTCGGGTCGGCCGAACACGGCCAGGAAGTATGATTCAAACGCCTGGTCCGGCAACTGCAGCGCGTGGGTTCCGGCGGGCACGCCGGGGAACTCGGATTTTGCCAGCGTGACCTGATCGATCGCGTCGAAAAGCACCTCGGCGTTGAGCCGGCGCGGCATGAAGTGCGAAAAATTTTGCTTGTCGTCCTTGTTCCATTCGTTGGGTTTGGCGCTGAGCTGATACGTCGTCGAGACACAGATCGCGCGGACGAGTTTCTTGAGGTCGTATTTTTCCTCGACGAAATACTTCGCCAGGGCGTCGAGAAGTTCCGGATTCGTTGGTGGATTGGTGGTGCGGAGGTCATCCTCCGGTTCCGTCAAACCGCGGCCGAGAAAGTGTTTCCAGTAGCGATTGACGAGTGCCTTCGCAAAGTACGGATTCTCCTTGCTTGTTATCCACTCGGCCAACTTCATTCGCGGATCGAGGTCGGCGCCCAGGGAAAGCGGCACCGCGGAGAGCGCGGTCGGTTTGACGTCAAGCTTGGTGCGCGGATTCTGCGCCTTCGCCACCCCCTCGTTGTGATAGACATGCGTCAACGGCTTGGCCGCCCCTTTCGGTTGCTTCTGTCCCTTCGGCAGCGGGGCCGGCTTCTTGTACGCAAGCCGAGAGAAGAACGCCGCCATGCCGTAATAGTCCTGCTGGCTCCATTTCTCGAGTGGATGATGATGGCAGCGAGCGCATTGAATCCGCGTGCCGAGGAAAAGCTGACACACGTCCTCGACCTGGGAAGCCGCATCGTTGACCTCGCGATACCAGGTTACGGGGGGCGTCGCGATCTCTTCTCCCGACGCCGTCAGGATCTCACGCACGAACTGGTCGTACGGCTTGTTCTCAAGCAAGCTCGTGCGAATCCAGTCATGGAAAGCGATCGTCGGCTTCAGATCATCCTTCACGCTCTGCCGTTTGTTGCGCAGAACGGCGTTCCATTTGTTCGCAAAGAGATCGGCATAGTCGGGACTCGCGAGCAAGCGATCGACGAGCTTGTCGCGCCTGTCAGCCGCCTTGTCCGCCGCAAACGATTGCGTCTCCTCAAGGCTCGGCAACCGGCCGGCGAGATCGATCGTCACGCGTCGCAGAAAGGTCGCATCGTCACACACGGCCGACGGCGGCAAGCCGAGCTTTTTCCATAGCTTGAAGACCGCGTCATCGATGAAGTTTTTCGCGGCCGGAAGTTGTCCCACGTCGGCACCGAGGGGGACGGTGGCACGAAAGACGTCCACATGCGTCAAGAATCGCGCCATGATCGCTGCCGACCCGGGGATCTCGTGCGCCTGAACCAAGCCCGTTGCCGAAACCGACACGGCGTCGATAACGTTCGATTCAAATTGCGTCAAACGTGTCACGTCTTTCGTCGATCCATCGGAATAATGCGCGATCACCTGCAACTGCTGGGCGCTTCCGCGAGGCAGCAAACGCTCGCTCGGCAACACTTCGATTCGCGTCACCGTCGGGTCGTTCGCGCGACCCACGGGCGCCCCCTGTTCGACCCAGCGTTTCAGGATGCGATATTGCGGGGAATCGCTCTGGACCTTGGCGCCGCCGCCATGCGGCATCTGTCCCGAGGCTTTCATGAGCAAAAGGCTCGCTTCCGGCGCGGTGACAGTGATGCGCCGGCCGCGGGATTCCTTCACGACAAATTCGTAGTCTTCCTCCGGCTCAAAGCCGAGGAGCGACAGCGCGAATCCATTTTGCCCCCCTGATTTGCCATGGCATCCACCAGCGTTGCAGCCGAATCGGGTGAAAATTGGCACGATGTCGTTCGTGAAATTGGTCGGCACGTCGGTGACGATGTTGGTGACGGTGATTTCGATGCTTGTCGAAATTTCCCCAACCGCCGCCCGCAAAGTCGCCTTGCCTTCTTGCACGGAGGACAGGTAGCCCGTCTTGTCGATGACCGCAACGTCTTTGGGGGACAAGTCGTATTGGACCTGATGGGTGAGGTCGCGCTCCTGGCCGTTGGCGTATTTGCCGGTGACAATTATCTGCCCGCCGGCGTCCCGTCCGGAGAGAATGGCGAGGTTCTTGCCATGGCCGGTCTGGACGTGTAACGACTGAAGGGCGCCGAACCGAGTCAATTCCTTAACAGACGATTGCGCCAACGCCAAGTCAGGAAGGACGATGAAGGCACACAAAAACAGGATTGATCGCCACGCTTGGCTGGGCATCACGAATTACCTTGAGAAAGGCGTTACCGAGTCCATCCAAGGGGGTGTTTTGGACGCGGAGGGATTTTCGGCTGTAATAAGGCGAGCGGCAGATGAAAACCTACCCGTCCCGACGCATTCGTTGCACGGCGGGGGTGTGTGTCTGTGTGTGCAACGAATCGTCGCAACGTGTTGCGCACCAAGTGGTTATTGGCCGATGATTCGTTGCACGCAAACCGACCATGAAAGCGCGGGTACATTTCCTTTTGCCGGTCGCCTAAGGGACCATTTCCAGCGCATCGAGACACTCTATATTCTACATGCAGAATTTCCCCTGCCTATCTGATTAAACACCTGCGTCAGAAAAAGTTCCGCCACGAAATCGCTGCCAGGTACTGACTCGGGCGCATCCTTCCACATTTCGCCGAACGGTCTACCGCCGCGCGATTGCTTTGGTTCGACGCTATACAGAGCCAGCACGTGTGGCGAATACATGGCAGTCCCATGGCAATCTCTTTTTCATTGAAGTAATATGATTCCTGAAGCCCGTGGGATCTTGCGAAAGTAGCGCTGGAGGAAAGCGGAGGCAAATACGGCGTCACAACTGCCCGAGGGCGTGACGTTTTGGACGAAACTTTTGCATGCCGGTAGGGTTTTATTGCGTAGGGAAGCGGAGTCTTGTTTGTCCGTGAAGGGGTTCACACGATGCGAAAACAGGCGTATGTGGTGGCGCTCATTGCGGTGGCATTGGCATTGCCCTGTCCTGTGCAGGCCCAACCCAAGAATTCCAAGGGCATTGAGTTCTTTGAAGCCAAGATCCGTCCTGTTCTCGCAACTCATTGCTACGAATGCCATTCCGCGAAATCGACCAAGGTCAAGGGCGGATTGCTGCTCGACACCAAAGCGGGAGTTTTAGCGGGCGGTGATGACGGTCCCGTCGTCGTGCTCGGGAAATCCAACAGTAGCTCGCTGATCAAGGCGTTGCGGCATGATGGCCCGAGCAAGATGCCGAAGAACAAGTTGCCGGATTCGGTGATTCAGGATTTCGTCGAATGGATTGCCATGGGTGCTCCTGACCCGCGCGAAGGACAGGCGGCAACCAAGGGTTACAAGACAATGACTCTGGAAGACGCGAAGTCCTTCTGGGCGTTCCAGCCACCGAAGAAAACTGAGCCGAGCGTCAAGAATGGCGCCTGGGCCAAGGCGCCAATTGACCGATTTCTTCTTGCGCGGATGGAAACCAAAGGGCTGAAACCGGTCGCTGACGCGGATCGATACACGTTGCTACGCCGAGTCCACTTCGACCTCGTTGGCCTGCCGCCGACGGTGGATGAGATCGAAACATTTATCAATGACAAGTCAGCCGACGCTGTCGAAAAACTGGTGGACCGGTTGCTCGCCTCCAAGCACTTCGGGGAACGCTGGGGCCGTCATTGGCTTGACATCGCGCGTTATGCGGAAACCAATGGCAACGCCGACAATGTCCCATTTCCGCAGGCGTATCGCTATCGCGACTACGTCATCGACGCCGTAAATCGCGATACGCCGTACGATCGCTTCATCATGGAGCAAATCGCCGGCGATCTGCTGCCCGCCGCCAATGCCAAGGAAAAAGACAACAACTTGACAGCGACCGGTTTCCTGGCGCTGACGTCGAAGCCGCGAGCGCAGAACAACCCGGACTTCAAGTTCGACCTGATCGCCGACCAGATCGACGTGACGACCCGCGCGGTGCTGGCCATGAGCGTGATGTGCGCACGCTGCCACGATCACAAGTTCGATCCGATCTCGACCAAGGACTACTACGCCATGGCGGGCATTTTCGACAGCAGCATCATGCTGTTCGGCAACAACGCGGGCAAGAAGGGGGGCAAGGCGACCGGCTACCACGCTCTGTCCGATGGCGGCGAGGCCATGGGCATTCGGGACGCCGTCAATGCGGTTGATTGCAGCGTCCTGGTCCGAGGTGACGCCAAGCAGCCAAGCGTGAAGGTTCCGCGCGGCTTCCCAACAGCGCTCGTCCAGGAATGGACGCCCAAGCTCAACCGCGCCAAGAGCGGCCGGCTCGAGATGGCACAGTGGTTGACCGCGAAGGAGAATCCCCTCACCGCTCGCGTTGCCGTCAACCGCATCTGGATGCACCTTTTCGGTCAGGGGCTTGTCCGGTCGCCCGACAACTTCGGTTCTCTTGGCGAGACGCCAACGCATCCGGAACTGCTCGACTATCTTGCGATTCGCTTCATCGAGAATGGCTGGTCCACTAAAAAGATGATCAAGGAAATCATGCTGACACGCGCTTATCAGATTTCTGGCAAGCATGACGAGACGAATTACAAGATTGATCCGGATACGATGATGGTGTGGCGCATGCCGACGCGGCGGCTGGAAGCCGAGGCGATCCGCGATGCCGTGCTGACGGTCAGCGGCAAGTTGAATCGCGAACCGCTCAAGGGCTCGATGGTGGGGCAATTGCCCAAGAAGAAAAAGGGCATAGGCACGGCGTCGGACGACTCGAATCACCGCAGCATCTACCTGGCCATGGTGCGCGGCGCCCCACTGCCCGAGATCCTGGCGCTGTTTGACATTGCCAATCCGAATCTCGTCGTCGCGCAGCGGGAGGTTACCACGGTACCTGCACAGGCGCTTTTCATGATTAACAGCCCGTTCGCGAACGCACATGCCAAGTCGTTCGCCCAACGCCTGGAAGCGTATTCGAGTCTGGATGACGCGGGTAAAATCAATTTGGCCTACTTGATCGCGCTCGGCCGACCCGCAAGCGATGCGGATCGAACGCGTTCCTTGAATTTCCTGCGTGAGGCAGGCAAGGCCGGCGAAAGTCAAGCCTGGGCCAGTTTCTGCCAAACTTTGCTGGCGTCCGCCGAGTTCCGATACGTGCAATAATCGTCTACCCGCTCGCAGAGGGCGAGTTGCAAAACCCAAGGAGATCGTCATGTTCTCGCGTCGTAATTTCCTCAAGACAGCGTCCTGCGGTTTCGGGTATATGGCATTCGCCGGCTTGAGCACTGAGCAAGCCGCGAAGGCATCGACGTATCAAAACCCGCTTGCCCCCAAGACGCCGCACTTCCCGGCCCGAGCCAAGCGCATCATTTTCCTGTGCATGCGCGGCGGACCGACCCACGTCGATACGTTCGACTACAAGCCCGCCCTCTACCGCGATCACGGTCGCTCGGTCAGCGTTCAGGGCACCGAACGTGGCAACGGCCGGACGCTGCTCAAATCTCCGTGGCGGTTCATCCCGTCGGGCCAAAGCGGTTTGCCGATCTCCGAACTTTTCCCACATCTGTCGCACCAGGCGGACGACATCTGCTTGCTCAACAGCCTGAACACCAGCGTGCCCAACCATCCGCAGTCGTTCCTGATGATGCACACGGGTGAGTTCCGCTTCACCCGTCCATCCATGGGCGCTTGGGTAATGTACGGCCTTGGTAGCGAGAATCAGAACTTACCTGGCTACATCACCGTTAGCCCGCCGGCGGACCTCGGCGGCGCTCAGAACTTCGGCAACGCATTCCTGCCAGCGTCCTACCAGGCCACCCGCATCGGCGAGCAAGGCACCGCCGTGACGCAAGCGCGCGTCGGCAATCTGTCGAGCCCGCTTTCACAGTCGGCTCAGCGCCGTCAACTCGATCTCTTGCAAGAGATGAACCAGGACTTGCTCCAGCGCTCGCAGGTCAACCCAGGCGTCGAAGGCGTCATCAACTCCTACGAGCTTGGCTTCCGCATGCAAACGTCGCTCCCCGAATTGATGGACATCAGCCGCGAATCACAGCGGACCAAGGACCAGTATGGCATCGGTGGCGGCCCGACCGATGACTTCGGCCGCCAATGCCTGATGGCACGGCGACTCTCCGAGGCGGGCGTTCGCTTCGTCGAAGTCTGCCACAACGCCAACTGGGATACCCACGGCGGCCTGACGACGCGCGTCCCGCAACTCTGCCGGCAAATCGATCAGCCGATGGGCGCCCTTCTCGCCGACCTCAAGAGTCGCGGTATGCTCGAAGACACATTGGTCATGTGGGGCGGTGAATTCGGCCGTACGCCGCACGGCCAGGGCAACGATGGTCGCGACCACAACGCCGCTGGCTTCTCAATGTGGCTCGCTGGCGGCGGCGTCAAGGGAGGCATCCGCTATGGCGCCACCGACGAGCACGGCATCCGCGCCGTCGTCAATCCGATGCACCACCACGACCTCCACGCCACCGTCTTGCACCTCATGGGCATCGACCACCAACGCCTTGTCTACCGTTACGGCGGCCGCGATTACAGCCTCACTGACATCCACGGCAACGTGGCCACGGGAATCATGGCGTAGGAGTCCGGTGGTCGCAGAAATTTCACCAAAGCCGCGTGATGTCAAGGTCACGCGGCTTTTTCCTGTCTTGGACCTTTGCCTGCGCGCGTTCGTGGCAAGCGATAACTCCAACTTTCTAGCCGATTTCTGGCCCCGCGAGATCTGCCGCATGGGCACTGAGGTTTCACTCGTGAAACCGTGATCCTTATCCAGCCCCGGTCATGCCGAGCGGATTGGCGTCCACAAATTCACGAGAATTCCCTTGATCCTCGCACTCATTGGAGTTGAAATCTTGTCTGGCCGGACGGCGCGTGTAGGGGTCGCCGCAGAATAGATAGCTTTGAACGTTGGGAATTGGCATCATCGCCGCCAGCGTTTGCATCCATCATGAACCGCAACCTCGACAACACCAATGAAATCCGCTACTTCAAGAGGACCTCCCATGCGCATTTCTTTCCTCGCTTTGCTGATCGCCATTGTCTGGCCGCTTTCCGTGTTCGGGCAACCGGCCGCCGGCGAAAAGCCGAACATTATCTTCATCTTCGCCGATGATCTCGGCTACGGCGACGTTGGCTGCTACGGCGCCAAGGGCTTCAAGACGCCGAACCTCGATCGCATGGCTGCGCAAGGGACACGCTTCACCAGTTTCTACACCGGCTGCTCGGTTTGTTCCGGCTCACGCGCTGCCTTGATGACTGGCAGACATTACCAGCGCGTCGGCGTGCCGCCGGTCATGTTCCCGGGCAACAAGAACGGTCTCAATTCCAACGAGATCACCATCGCCACCATCCTGCGCCGCCTCGGCTATTTCACGGGCATCATCGGCAAATGGCACCTCGGTCATCTCGCCATGTTTCTCCCCACCCGCCACGGATTCGACCACTACTACGGCATTCCCTACTCCAACGACATGGCCATCGATCCGGTAAATGCCAAATTTGCCAAGGACATCGTCTTCCGCGAGGGGAAGAACGAAGAAAAGGTCCGCGCCGAGAAAGGCATCAACCACAAGGTCCCGCTCATGCGCGGCGAGGAAGTCATCGAATACCCCGTCGATCAAACCACCCTCACGAAACGCTACACCGCCGAAACGATTCGGCTCATCAACGAGAACAAGGGCAAGCCGTTCTTCCTCTATCTACCGCACGCGATGCCGCACGTGCCGCTGCATGTCTCGGTCGACTTCAAGGGGCGGACCAAGACTCAGTTCGGCGACGTCATGGAAGAACTCGACTGGTCGGTCGGCGAAATCCTCAAGGCCGTGAAGGACGCCGGCATCGACAACAAGACGCTGATCATCTTCACGTCCGACAACGGCGCCCATCAAGGCTCCGCCGGCCCGCTGCGCGGCAAGAAAGCGACCATGTACGAAGGCGGCTTCCGCGTCCCGTGCATCGTGCGCTGGCCCGGCAAGGTGCCCGCCGGCACCGTCAACGACGAGGTTGCCGCGACCGTCGATATGCTCCCCACCTTCGCCAAGCTCGCCGGCGGCAAGGCCCCCGACGATCGTCCCATCGACGGCAAGGACATCCGACCGCTCTTCTTCGGCGAGAAGGATGCCAAGAGCCCGCACGAGTATTACCTGTTTCCTCACTTGAATGGCGCTTTACGCGCCGGCCCCTGGAAGTTCTATCCTTGGCCAGAAGGCGCCGGCAAGAAAAAAGACAAGACCGACCCGCCCAAGAAGGGCGTCCAGCTTTATGACCTATCCAAAGACATCGGCGAAACCAAAAACCTCGCCGCCGAGCATCCGCAGGTGGTCGAACGCCTGCAGGCCGTGTACCAGCGAATGACGGAGGATTTGAAAAAGGGAAAGCTGCCATGAAAGAATGAAGGACGAAACAATTTCATCCTTCATCCATCTTGGGAGTCGATTTTGCCAAGGAGATCCGATCGTGGGCTTGCGCATCGTTCTTGCATTGCTTTGTGCGGCGTTCTGTAATTCGTTGGTCCACGCTGGGCCGGCGAAGAAGCTCAACATCATCGTCATCACCACCGACGATCAGGCACGCTGGTCACTCGGTTGTTACGGCAACAAGGAAGCAAAGACGCCCCACATGGATCGGCTCGCCAAGTCCGGGGCGCGTTTCCTCAACGCCTTCGTCGCCACGCCCGTTTGCTCGCCAAGCCGGGGCAGCATGCTGACCGGCCGCTACGGCACCCAACTCAAGATCACCGACTGGATCACCCCCAAAGAAGCCGATGGCGGCCTCGGCTTGCCCAAGGAGGCCATCACTTGGATGTCGGTGCTGCAACGGGCCGGCTGGCGCACAGGTCTGATCGGCAAATGGCATCTCGGCATGTTGCCGCAGTTCCATCCCATCAGGAAAGGATTTGATCAATTCACCGGCTTCCTCGGCGGCGGCAACACGCCCTTGAATCCGACCCTCGAAATCGATGGCAAGGAGCAAAAGGTCAAAGGTCCCCTTGCCGACATCCTGACCGACCATGCCATCGACTTCGTCAGGAAGAACAAAGATCGACCGTTCGCCCTGATGCTGAATTTCCGGGATCCGCACGCTCCCTATGCGCCGACGGCGGCGGTCGATGCGGAGCCGTTCAAGAACCTCGATCCGACCATCCCCGATTTTCCTAACCTTAAAGTGAAACAAGTGAAGAAACTGACGCGCGAGTATTACGCCAGCGTCCACTCGGTCGATCGCAACCTGGGCCGGCTCCTTGAATTGCTCGATCAGCTCGGCCTGACCGAGAACACGATCATCATCTTCACAAGCGATCACGGCTACATGATCGGCCATCACGGCCTGATCCATAAAGGCAACGCCGCCTGGATCACCGAAGGACGCGAAAAGGAACGTCGGCCCAACCTGTTCGACCATGCGCTTCAGGTGCCGCTCATCATCCGCTGGCCCAGCGTCGTTAAGGCCGGCACCGACGTGAAGGAGATGGTCTCGAACATCGATACCTTTCCGTCGGTCCTCGGCATGCTCAAGGTCGATCGGCCGCGCGAGTACAAGCAGGAAGGCATGGATTTCTCCCCTTTGTTGCGTAAAGGGGGCGAGGACACTTCCTGGCGCAATGCCGTCTTTGCCCAGTACGATCCCCACAATGGTCTCGACGCCAACATGCGTTCCATCCGCACCGAACGCTGGCATCTCGTGCGCCAGTACAAAAAAAATGGCCAACCGGACGAGCTGTTCGATCTGAAGAATGATCCCGAGGAATTGCGGAATCTTTACGGCGACGTCAATCATCGTTCCCTGCGCGACGATTTGCAAAGACGACTTACGGAGTGGATGACTTCGGTGGAAGATCCGTTGATACGGAAGGGTGAATAGGCACGGCCCCTTCGTCACTTCCCGCACTGCACATACAGCACAAGCAATCGCCTGGACTCCTTGCCGGCCGGGATACGGGCGACAACTTGCCTCGTCCTCGTATCGACCACCACCGCCTCATTGCGGCTGCGGACTGAGGCGCAGAAATAATTGCCGTCCGCTCCGAACCCGACGTTACGATGGACGGGTTCCTCTTGATCGACCCCAAGCCAACTGCAAAAACAAGCATCCATGACAAGTTACATGCGCTGCCGCAGATGTGCCGAGGGCCGAACCGTTGGGCGAGTCGGTCACATCGACCGCGTCTATCAAACGTCGGTGATTCGTCACCGGCAGTGAGGTGCTTCGCCTTCGTACAAGTTAGCGAGAGCGGAAAATAAGCTCGTTTGCGGAATCCTCGTCATCGCCATGAATGCCACGGTAGGGCGATCTGCGAAATCGCTACATAGGCAGAGCGTTGGACGCCAAGACGGCCGCGATGATCAGAATCAGGATTGACCTCATGCGTGTCTCCCCAAGGTTGATGGCAGCAGATTGGTTGGTTCTGCACGGGCCAGCAAGGTATGATTTTAATAGTGCCTGCTTCCAAAACCGCACGGAGAACCCCCGTGTCTCTCGATCGTTTTACCGAACAAGTCCGCTCGGCCGACGATCTCGCGAGCATCATCGGCACGCCGTCCGCGCTTGCAGTCAAGAAAGAGTTGCCGTCGCTCGACGAGCACATGCGACGATTCATTGCGTGTTCGCCGTTCGTGGTGATGAGCACGCATTCTGCGGACGGCCGATGCGATGCTTCTCCGCGCGGCGATGCTCCAGGATTCGTTCATGTCGTCGATGAGCGGACGTTGCTCATTCCCGATCGAAGAGGCAACAAGCGCGTCGATAGCTTCCGCAACATTTTGGAAACCGGCAGCATCGGCTTGCTGTTCCTGGTTCCAGGCTTCGGCGAGACGTTGCGCATCAATGGCCGCGCGGCGATCATTCGCGATGAGGCATGGCTGACGCCCCTCGCCGTGCAAGGGAGACGGCCCTTGCTCGCCATCGCAGTCGAGGTTCAAGAGTGCTTCTTACAGTGTGCGAAGGCCCTGCTGCGATCGAAGCTGTGGGAACCGCACCAAACGCCGGATTTGCAGGGCCTGCCCTGTGCGGCGCAGATGTTCGCCGATCATGTACAAATGCCGGAATACGACGTCGCGGCGATGCAGACCCTGCTCGACGAATCCTACCGAAACAACCTGTATTGAAACGGACGGACCGCAAGGAGACATTATGACATTGATTCGATCGCTGCTCGTTCTGCTTTGCCTCACCTCGCCCTGTTATGCCGGCGACAGGATATTCAACGAGCCGCCGCGCGCCACGGGTAAGGACGACCAGACGACGTTGACCTTCGCCGTGAAGGAAGCCGTCGATGTCGAAATCGCCGTGCTGGATGGCAAAGGCCGAATCGTTCGGCACATGGCGGCCGGAGTTCTCGGCGGTAAGAACCCGCCGCCGGCGCCGTTGCAAGCCGGGCTGACACAAAAAATTCTCTGGGACGGCAAGAACGATCTGGGAAAGCCAGCCCAGGGCGGTCCCTTTCAATTCCGCGTCAGGGCGGGAACCAGCGTACAGTTCGGCCGGCTGATCGGCGACAGTCCGTATACCGGCAGCGTTGTCTCCATGCCTTACCGCGCCCCGGTCAATGGCCTGGTCACGGACTCCGAGGGCAACCTCTATGTGCTGATGATGTCCGCGGTCGGCAGCCACGGGAACTCCGGCATGTGGCCCTGGCACCTGCGCAAGTTCGATCGTGACGGCAACTACCTCAAGACCGTTCTGCCTTACCCGCCTTCCACCCGGCCCGACAAGGCCAGCGGCTTTCGCCTCCTGGGTGTGCCTGATCAGTTTGTGCCATCGCTGTATACGAGCCTCTATCCGGTCTTTGCCGTCCTGGGCAATGAGGTCGTGCCACGCTTGCACAACGGGCAGATCGCTTTCGTCCGCAGCGAAACCCGTCAGATGAACTTCCTGTCAATCGACGGCAGCAATCAGCTCAAGACGACGACGATGTGGCCGACCGAGTCCAAGCTGAAATATCCCAACTGGCTCGACATCCAGACGGCCTTCTCCCCGGATGGCCGGTATGCCTACTACGCCAATGTCGCCGGCACCGCCTATGACGGCAAGCAGCCGAGCGACATCGACGGCGATTGGCCGCAGGGACGCATCTACCGCCACGATCTGACGCAAGAGGATGCGGTTCCCGAAAAGTTCTTCGACCTGACGCTGCCGGACTGGGAGAAGTCTAAGTACTGGATGCCGAGTGCCTGGGACAAGAAGACCGCGTCGGCCGGCATCGACGTTGACGCCAAGGGCAACGTCTTGGTTTGCGATCTGGTCAATCACCAGGTCGTCGAAATCAGTCCGCAAGGCAAGCAGTTGAGTGCCACGCCCGTCCCCTGGCCCGATCGCGTTCTCGTGTCACGCAAGACCGGCGATTTGTATGTGATTTCGCGTAAGGTTTCGCGCGGTTACCTCCCGCCTGCCACACTGACCAAGATCACCGGCCGCGGCAAAGACGCCAAGATCGTCGCGGAAATGGCGCTCGCCGGAACCATCGGCGGCGCCCACACGCTCGATGAGACCGGCAAAATGCCAGTCCTCTGGCTTGCCGGCAACGTGTCGCTCGACAAGAAGGCACCGGAGGTGACGGTCAGCAAGCTTGTGCGCATCGAGGACCGCGGCGCGCAACTGGTCGTCACCAGCGACCAGTTCCTCAACCGCGACGCCAACGCCATCGGCTTTGTCGCCTACATGGCCGTCGATCGCGAGGCGGAGCTGGTCTATGTGACCCGCAGCGGCACGGTCATTTGGCGTTATCACGGCGAAACCGGCAAGGGGGAGACGCTGCCGATCAACGCAGTCGATGTGGCCATTGGTCCCGGCGGCGACATTTATGCATGGGGCACCGGCAGCTGGCACGGGCCCATCGCACGCTACGGTCGCGATGGGGAGCCCAAGCCACTCGAGGCGACCGGTAAGCACCTCTTCGGCTACCTTTCTGGTCGCGCCGGGCGCGGCCAGAGCGTCTGCGGCCTGGACGTGGACCTCAAGGGCCGCGTCTATGCGACCTTCGGCAGCAACGATTGCCATGTGCGCGTTTACGACGAGAAGGGGGAGCTGGTCGATTTCCCGCGCCGTCAGAAGATCGGCGAAATGCTCAAGGGGGATGTTCCCGCAGCCGTCACCGGCGCCGTCGGCTACGGCGGCAGCGTCCGCGTCGATCACGCCGGCAACCTTTACCTCCTGCAACAAGGAGTCCCGAAAGACTTTCCGGTCCCGGCTGGTTTCGAGAAAGACGAAGGCTATCGCAATTCGCTCGGCACCATCTACAAGTTCCCCCCCACCGGCGGCGAAGTCAAGGCGGTCAACCATACCGTGAAGGAGGTGATCGGTTCCGTCGCCAAGTACGCGGGCTGCGGACCGATCAGCCGCTGGAACGCCGTGGGCTCCTGCGCCTGCACCCGGCCACGCTTTGACGTCGATGGTTTCGGTCGACTCTACATCCCTAACGCCATCACGTTCTCGGTGTCCATGCGCGACAATGCCGACAACGAGATCGTGTCCTTCGGCGGCTACGGCAACTATGATTGCCAGGGGCCCAAGAGCAAGGAACCGACGCCGGCGATTCCGCTCGGCTGGCCTGTGACTGCCGGTGCCAGCGATCGGTTCATTTACGTCGGCGATGCCCTGAACCATCGAGTGGTGCGGGTCGACAAGAAGTATGCCGCGGAAATCACGGTCAAGGCGATACCTTGACGCCCGGTCAGTCCTGAATCCCTCGAAAAGGAGAGTTGAAAGCCATGTTCATGACCATGTTGAGACTTGCGGCGGCGGTGCTGTTGGCGACGGTTCTGGTTGCCTTCCAATCCCTGGCGGCGGATAAGCAGGTCGCCAAGAAGAAAACTGGCGACGAGGTGTCGCCCGCCACGTTCGACAAGCTGCATCGCCTGATCAAGCCCGATCCGAAAACGTCCTTCGAGGGGGTGCCCTGGCTGACCAGCTTGTGGCAAGCACGCCAGCAGGCGGCTGCGGAAGATAAGCCGATCGTTCTCTGGGCGGGCGACCCTCTGCCTCTGGGGATTACCTGAGGGTCCAGCTCGGGGTTCCGAGCACAGTTCCCGTGGGAACTAGCGCTGCCAGTTTTCAAGAGCGGCAAGGTCGTGCCCGTGGCCGTTGACACGCTTATCGTCGGCGCCCAGAAGGATGCGGAGGGAGAGTTCTTTCGCAAGTTCAATCAGAGTGGATCGTGCGGCACCATTCGCGTAATCACCGCCAGCGGCACAGAGATTACCCGGCCTGACCGAAACTGGGAGAAGACCCTGGGGGATTTCAAGAAGCTCCCGCAGGAAGAACGGATGCCGAACGTCGGCGCGTTGACCAACCCGGACCGCAGGGCACCCCTGAATCGCCTGCCGCAAGGAGCGCTGCGGATCAAGCTTTACAGCCGAGGCCTGGAGCGCGACGGGGAGGGAGAATTGGTTTCCAAGAGCTGGAAAGAGAACTGGCAAAAGTTGTCGTCGGGGGGTGACTGGCCCGCGAAGGCGGAACCCGGGTACGACTACCTGTGGCTGACTGAAGCAGATTGGAAGACGCTGGTGCCTGCAGAAATGAAGAAGGGCCACCAGTACGCGCTGCCCAAGTCACTCGTGAAAAAGATCGTCTGCGACCCACTCACTCATAACGCATGGGCCCGCAACCCGCCGATCTGGTGGAACCCGAAGCATCTCCGCTCCTTGGAGGTGGATCTGACAGTGACCGAGGTCACTGCCACCAACGTGCTGATATGCCTGCAGGGTACGGTGCTGCTGGAAGCCCCCCTCAAGGACGCCTTCAATGGGCACCGGGCCAAGACCAGGAAAGGCGAGCCCATTGTAGGCGATCACAAGCTCAAGTTCGATGGCCGTATGCTCGGCTACCTCGCCTACGATCTGCAAAAGAAGGCACTCACCCGGTTTGATGTCGTGGCACTTGGTGACTATGTGGGTTTCTACTGCGACACCAATGGGCTCGGCGAAATCTTGAGCCTCCCGCTCGGTGTTGCTTACACCGTGGACACCGGCCCACCCGTCCCGCCAGGCTTGTGGCACCGCGACGACCCGTGGTGGCGCGACTAATGGTGGGCGCCGCCTTTACGAGGATCGAGTCGATGACAATCACCACCACTTGATTTGTCGCGCCTGCGAAAAAACGGTGGACGTCGACTGCGCCGTCGGCGACACGCGGTGCTTGACCGCCGCCGACGCGTCGGGTTACCAGATCGATGAAGCGGAAGTAATCTATCAGGAGAAAATGATGAAGCGAACTACAAGCTTGGCCCTTTTTTCTCTAATTGGCCTTTTCACATCAGGCGGCATGACCCAGGGGCAAGGCGACAGCCCAGGCAAGGCCGACATCCGCGGCACCATCAAAAGGGCAAGCACCGGCGGAAAAGCCAATGAAGTTGGCTCGCTGCTGGTGGTAGGCACTTTTGAAAAAGACACTGCCTACGAACAGGCCATCGTCAGCATCACCAAGGACACCAAAATTGAAATCTTCAAAGGCAAGGACCGTAAACCCGCCACCTTCAAAGACCTCAAACAAGGCGTCCGCATTCAAGCCACCTTCGTCGGCCCCGTCGTCAGGCCGACCCCGGTACTCGCGACTGCTGGGCATATTCTGATCCTGCCGGCAAAGAAATAAGGTTCAGACGATCGCCCCGTCTTTTTTTTCAGTCGCCCATCGAAATCCGTTGATTTGCCTGTACCCCTTTGCGCTGCAGACTCCCTTTGCCGTGCGGCAAGACTACGTCGATGTCGCACTTCTCCACTTTTCCCAGGCCGAAGTGCGCAACGGCCTCTTGGCCTGAACCGTAGCCGTACCCGACGCTGATCTCGCGCATTCCCAGCACGGCGGCCGCTTGCCCCAGCATTCCGGGTTGGTAGATGCGGATTTGTGAGCCGATGCCCATGCGATTCACTCCTTTGGGGCCCTTTACGACGACCTGAAGCCAGTTCCACGACGGCGTTTCATTGCGTAATAGAAGCGAGCGCGAATTGACCCACCAGTTGCCCAGGAAGATGTCGAGCCGGCCGTCGCGGTCAAAGTCTGCCGTGGGGCCGTTAGCCATGTAAATCACCTTCTGCTCACGCACCATCTTGTCGAAAAGCTTCGTGACGTCGGGCTCCTTGTGGTCCGCGGCGGTGGGAAAATCATTGACGGTGAGCGCATCCGCGTGCAAGCGAGGCAGCCCGTCTTTCACTCCCAGGTTCTTGAAGATGACCGGGTGCGGCTTGCCGGCTGCGAATTGCACCATACTCACATAGATATCGGGCCAGCCGTCGTTGTCGAAATCTTGAATCTCCACGCGCGGGGCCTTCATGGGCAATGGTTTGAGCCCAACCTTCTCGGTAACGTCTTCGAAGCGCGGCAACTTGTCCGCGCCCACGCCGCGGTTCAGGTAGAGCCTCGCGGGGACGCCCCCTGTGTACCACGGCCGATCGGTATGCGGACCGATCACAATATCCAGTAAGCCGTCGCGGACCGAGATTGACTTGCTTGCCCTTGATCTGGACTTTCCAGATTCCACGGCATTCCAGGAAATACGGCTTCGGAAAATGCGGCATGAGACAGCCCTCCAATCCACTGGCCAGGGAGGGCACCCCACGGGCACCTTGCTTGTGGGGCCTTTTTTCTCGTACCGACTTCTCGTACAGAGCGAACACTTTCGTCGTAAGTCATTATCCCCGACTGGATTCGAACCAGTAACCTTCGGCTTCGGAGGCCATAGGGTCGTTCAACTTTCAGAAGCCTGTCGAGCAAGATAAGTCATTGCGAAGTCGTGAGTTCTGATCCGAGAGCAAGCCTCCAGTTTCAAAATCACTCTTCCATATTTTACGCCTTTTGACGTCATTTATCAACGATTCTCGGACAAGTCGGACGGAGTATTTCGTCTCGCTTGAACGCTCTTTAATCGGTCGGCCTCCGTCGGTCTCGGGTGGTCAAAACGTCAGCACGTAATGTCCACTCGTGAGGGGCCGCGATCGGGCTTACAGAATATCCTGATGATGTAGACAATTTTGGGTCTTTTCGCGAAATCTTCACATCTTAGCGGGCGTGGCGGTCGCGCCGGGGGAGCTTGCCGTCGTGTCCAGGGGATC
>SHZY01000116.1 GCA_009692065.1 Gemmataceae bacterium | reverse complement strand
TGCTCATGTAAGGGTAGCGACGAATCCTGAAAATCCATGAAGCCGTCTGCGTGGAAGGTTCGCGAAAATCGGCGTAAAAATCCAGCCAAAACGCCGGCCAACCAGTTCCCAGAACCAACACGGGCCGCGACCTGCCCAGCCATTCCCCCGTCTCCAGCGCTCCCGCGTTCCGTGGCCTCGCAGGAACTCGGTGCGCAATCCGGGCTAAGGCCCCCAGCTTTGTTGTCGTTCACAAGAATACCGGCAAGCTCATCTGGCAGTCCAGTCTGCCGGGCGAGAACATTGTTGAAGGGACATGGTCTAATCCGACGTTCGCCGTGGTCAACAAGGTTCCGCAGGTGATATTTCCCGGGGGTGATTGCGTGATCTACAGCTTCGACCCCAATACCGGCAAGTTGCTGTGGAAGTGCGATTGCCTGCCGAAGCGGAAAAACAAAGGCCAGCGGGAAAGCGATTTGTACATCGTCGGTTCGCCGGTGGTTGTCGAGGACAAGTTATTCGTCGGATTGGGGGTCCATCCGGAGCATGCCCAAGCCCCGCGTTGGAGCTGGTTCCTCTGCCTCAATATCAGCATGTCCGGCGACGTGTCGCTGAAAAGTTACGACGCGAAATCGCCCGCAAACAAAAACTCAGCGCTCGTCTGGGCGTTCGGCGGCCCGATCCTGCCGGCGCCTGCGAAAGGACGCGAGGTCTACTTTGGTCGCACCATCAGCACGGCCGCGGTGCATGACGGTCTGGTCTACATCAGCGAAGAGGCGGGCTACCTGCATTGCCTTGATATGAACACCGGAAATCGCCACTGGCAGCACGATCTGAAGGCGGGGATCTGGGGCTCGCCGTACTGGGCCGATGGTAAGATCTACATCGGTGACCAGAACGGCGAGGTGCGGGTCTTCGCGCATGGGAAAACGAGAAAGTTGCTCGCCACCAACGAGATGGATGACTTGATCCACACGACGCCCGCCGCTGCCAATGGCGTGCTCTTTGTGATGACGAACAGCAAGCTCTACGCGATTGGCCCGCCATAAACATGGGCGGACCGATGTGCATGGGAATGTGGTGGTGAAGTTTTTGCTATAATGAGCGCGGAGTTGCTAGCCCCAACGGCGGGGGATGTGCGAGGAGAACGCGATCCATGAAAAAGCCTGTTCCCCCAAGAGTGCGAAAGTTTCCCTCCGTCAAACAGCGACGCCTCGACCAATTGCTGGAGAAAAACAGCGAAGGAACCATCACGGCTAGTGAGGCTGCAACCTTGGCGCATCTTGTCGCCGAAGCTGAGGAATTAATGGTCGCCAATGCGAAACAGCTGGCCGAGTTTGCCAAGGGCGAGGCAAGCGGTCCGCGTGCCGACGCCGTACCCGTCACGGTTTGGGTTCAGCCTCAGTCCCAGCATTCGGAGCCCTGACGCATGACGCAGGTTGAAGCGTATCGGCAAATTGTCGAGGCACGCGCCGGCGGGGCATGTGAATACTGCCGACTGCTGCAGGCTGCCACCGGAGTCACCTTCCACATCGAGCATTTTGTGCCGCGCTCACGCGGCGGCTTGACCGTGATGAGTAACCTTGTGCTCAGTTGCCCTGGCTGTAACCTCTCGAAAGCTGACCGAGCGAGCGGCGAAGATCAAAGCGGCGTAACCCAGTCGCTTTTCAACCCTCGCGACTATGAGCCGTCGATATTGGGCTGGCACCTGCATTTTTCCTTGGATGGCGACACCGGGATTATCTCGCCGCGAACGTCCATCGGCGAAGCGACGGTGAACACCCTTCGGATCAACGATCCCAATCGGGTCTTTGCTCGCAAGCTTCAGATTTTCGTGGGCCTCATCGCCTAACCCCACGTGAACGTGGAACAAGTGAATGAACGGCACCCAAGCTTTCGCGCAATCATGACTACGCCCCCTCGCCGACCTCGCCTGGCGTTGCCCTTCACCATCCTGACCGAGCGCGATACGGTGCGGCTCGTGGCGGGCGAGGATTTTCGCTACACGCTGACGGGGCCTGGGCTGGATGGCTGGCTCCCCGCATGGCTCGCGGGGCTGGATGGGCGAACGCTGCTTGCTGAGGCGATTGCGCGGTTGCCGGAGGCACATCGCGCCGCCGCGAGGCAACTGGCGGATCAACTCTACGGCGAGCGGGTGCTGATCGACGGCGCCGCCAGCGACGCGCACACGCCAGCTCAAGTTCGGCTCGTGCCGGACGGAAGCGCGGCATGGGCTATTGAGTGGAAGCCCCTCGGTGCGGGGCGGCCGTTGCCGGCGTTCTGCCAGGATCGGCTCGATTACGAGGAGGCTCTTTGCTTCAATTGCCGCTGCCTGGATGCGGGCACGGCGTGGCTGTGGGCAAGCACCGGGCCGATGGGGCGCGCGTACGTGAGTCCGCTGTTTCTGCCGGATGCCGGACCGTGTCTGAGCTGTCTTCTCAACCACTTTCGGCGATTGTCGCCGGCGCCGGAGTTGTACGACGCGCTGACGGCCCACGCGCGGGGGGGCGGAGAGGTCGTGCCGGTGGCGTTCCCTGAGCCGGGCATTGCGATCGTGCAGCAACTTCTTCTCTGGAAGGCGGCACTGGCGGCGGAGCCGGAGCCGTCGTCAGCCCTTTACCGTCTGCACGTGGTCGAGTCGGCACCCCTCGAGGTCACGTGGCATCGTGTCTTTGTTGATCCGGAGTGTCCTGATTGCCGGAGTCGCCGTTGAAAGACGCGTGGTACGCCAGCCCCTATACGGGCCTGTTCAGCGCCTTCGGTGCGATGCCGCGCGAGGCGCAGGATCCCGACGTGGCGATCTGGTCGGGCGAAGTGCCGCTGCCGGGAGGCGCCGGAGAGGCGCCCGCCAGCGGCGGCGCTGGGTGGGATGAAGCGTCGGCCGAGGCTGCGGGCGTCGGTGAAGCGATCGAACGCTGGCAGTCGTGGCCGTTGCCCTGCGATCGGGTCGTCGAAGCGAGCATTGCGAATTGGCCAGGCGCTGAGCCGGCGATTGCACCCGAGCGATTTGTGCTGTTTCATCCGGAGCAGACCGCGTTGGCCGGTTTCCCGTATCAGCCGTTCACGCCTGCGACGGTGTGCCGTTGGGTTTGTGCGCGCCAGGCGATCACGGGGTTGCCCTACTGGGTGCCCGAGGAGTTGGTGTACTTGTCGCTGCCGGCGGGGCGCTGCGCTCAGCTCTGCCCGCTGATATCGACCGGTCTGTCGTGTGGCCGATGGCATCAGTCGGTGCTGCTGCGCGGGTTGCAAGAGGCGATCGAGCGCGACGCGGTCGTCGGCGCCTGGTGGGGCCGCTATGCGCTGGAGGAAGTCGAGGCAGCGCACGTCTTCGCCGGCCTCGATCCCAGTTTGTCGCCGCGGCTCGTGCGTCCGAACCTGCGCTACCGCTTCTACCGGATCGACACGCCGTTCAGCGCACACGTGACGCTGGTCACACTGGAGGGGGATGGCCGCGAGGGCTACCTCTTCAGCGTCGGCACCGCCTGCCGGGAAACGCGTTCGGCAAGCTGGCTCAAAGCGATCCTGGAGGCGGTCCAGGGACGCCACTACGTGCGCTTCCTCAAGGCTCGGCTGAATCGCCAGGGCCGCCGACTCGACGTGCCCGTCAGCTTCGCGGACCATGCCGTCTACTACAGCGTCTATCCGGATCGACTCGGCAAAATCGTCCTGGGCCAAAGCTCTTCCTTCAGACCCTCTGCCGCAGAAATGGCGGAGGATGAGGAGACTGTTGCCAGCCTGGCCAAGCGGCTCGGGCCTGACCGACCGGTGCTCTTCCGCAACCTGACGCCGGCGGGCCTCGCGATGGAACGGCTCGATTGGTGCGTGCTGCGCGTGCTCGTACCTGGCCTGCAACCGCTGCACGGGCATCATGCGTTGCCATTCCTGGGCGGGCCGTTATGGGCGCCGCGCGGGCTGAAAGAGTGGGCGAACATATTGCCACACCCGTTTCCTTGAGAGAGTCACCGCGATGTGGCCTTCTTCCGCGTCCTCTTCTTGACCACATGTGCCGCCTCAGCCTTCGGCACACCTCGCTGCGGCAGCATCGCTGCCAAATTCTTGGGCGCCAGCAGCCGATAGCTTTCGTCGATCCACCGCGCAAGCAGCTCAAGCGGCGGCGAATCGTCCTGGCCAAATGTCAGCTTAACCCAGCCATGAGCTCCGACCTGGTAGCGGCTCGGCTCCTTCGCGGCGAGCTTGATCGCCTCCACCAGAGATTCCTGAAGTTTGAGCCTGGCCTCAACGACGCCGACAAACAGGAATGCCTTGTTCCTCGCCTTGAAGGTCGTGCATTCGATGGCAGTTCCTTGGCAGGCAATTCCTTCCTCGGCTTCAGGAAACTGCCGAGCAATCTTCCGCAGGGCCTGCGCGGGTTTGCTTTCCATTTGCTGCTTCATGGTGACGTCTCGTTGTTCCTGTGCCGACGCTGATTCGGCTCCCTAGGACGCGCGCCCTACCTGATCTCCACAGACCTTTCTGAATGTACCAACGGCCGACCTTGTGTCAACAAGAAAGGAGATGTCGCGGCTGCGCGGCCCAGCATACCGTCGATACAATATCGCGATGAATCACTCCAAAAGCATCCAAGCCTTCGCGAAAGCGTGCCAATTCATCCCCGGCGGCGTCAACAGTCCGGCCCGCGCTTTCGGCGGCGTCGGCGGACAGCCAATCTTCATCGCCAGGGGGGAAGGCGCCTACCTCGTCGATGTCGATGGCAACCGCCACCTCGACTACTGCGGCTCCTGGGGTCCGTTGATCCTGGGCCATTCGCATCCGCGCGTTGTGGAAGCCGTCAACCGCGCGATGGCGAACGGGGCGAGCTTCGGGGCGCCGACCGAGCTGGAGACGCAGGTTGCCGAGCTGATCACCAAGCTGATGCCGTCGATCGAGATGGTCCGCATGGTGTCGTCCGGCACCGAGGCAGCGATGAGCGCGATCCGCCTGGCGCGAGGCTACACGGGCCGCGACGTCATCATCAAGTTCGCCGGCTGCTATCACGGGCATGTCGATAGCCTGCTCGTCTCAGCCGGCTCCAGCGCGACCACACTCGGCGTACCGACCAGCCCCGGCGTTCCCAAGGGCTGCACGCAGGACACGCTCGTTTTGCGCTACAACGATGTCGCCGGGTTGCAGGAGGCATTCAAGGCGAAGGGGGACACGATCGCGGCCGTAATCCTCGAACCGGTCGTCGGCAACATGGGTCTGGTGGTGCCCACGAAAGAGTTCCTGGCAGAGCTGCGCCGATTGACTCAACACCACGGAGCGCTGTTGATCTACGACGAGGTGATGACCGGTTTTCGTTTAGCGCTCGGCGGAGCACAGCAGTTACAGAACGTCAAGCCGGATCTGACAGTGCTCGGCAAGATCGTCGGCGGCGGCTTGCCGGTCGGCGCTTACGGCGGCCGGGCCGACATCATGAAGAAGATCATGCCGGCCGGGCCCGTGTTCCAGGCCGGCACGCTGTCGGGCAATCCACTCGCAATGGCCGCCGGCCTGGCCACGCTGGAAGAGCTGCGTGATCGGCCGCCCTATGCGCATCTGGAAAAGCTCGGGGCCATGCTCGAGGCGGGCCTGGGGGTTCACCAGCGTGTGCAGCGCGTCGGCAGCATGTGGACACTGTTCTTCAACGCCGAGCCCGTCGTCGATTACGATAGCGCCAAGAAAAGCGATGCCGCCAAGTTCGGCCGCTTCTTCTGGGCGATGATGGAACGCGGATTCTATTTGCCGTGCAGCCAATTCGAGGCCGCGTTCGTGATGGCGGTGCATACGGAGGAACATATTCGGCAAACGATCGCGGCGGCGAGAGAGGCGTTGGCGATGCTGTAATGGTTAGCTTGAGGAACATATTCCCATGGCGCTCACGGTGCTGCACTTCATTATTTGCGATCAGGTACGGCTCGGTTCGCAAAGTCTGCAATCGATTCAAATCGACAACCTGATCACCTCGATTCGATCCAAACAAGCCCCACCGTTTCCGCTCACTCGGCCGCGATTGACTGCGCTGGCGCTGTTCATGGGCGGTCAAGGCGAAGGCGAGCTATCGATCCGGATTGTTTACGAGCAATCGGGACACATCACTTCCCATTCAAAGAAGTCGCTCACGGTGCGATTTCTCGGAGATTCACGAACCATCACGGGGATCAAAATCAACTTGCCAAATTGTGTTTTTCCAAGCGAAGGGTTATACTGGGTGGAGTTGGTGTTCTCCGGCGAAGTGATAGCTCGTCAACCGATTCGCGTGTCTTCTTGAGGTCTCCCATGGCAATCGAAAATGCTGATACCTTCACGTGCGATGTTCTCATCGAATTCGACGCCGAGTTGATCGCCGAGCCGCGGGCCAAGCAGGACCGCCCAACGCCGACGGACAATTCCCTGGGCGGCCAGGCTGTTCCAGCGCCGACGAATGGCGGGTCCGCTGGTTCTTCCGGCAAACCAATTCAGCAACCGTAATCGCCCCTGGAGTTTCCAGGTAGGGTGTACGATGCGACGGCGTTATGCTATCGGCGCGACCGCTGTTTCCGTTCTGGTAATTGCAGTCGTATGCGGCCTTTGGTTTGCATCGCGGCCAGCCCATCGCATCAATTGAAGCAGTATTCATCTGCTCAAGCTAGGAATGACTCTCGAAGAAGTGAGCGCAATTCTCGGCGTGCCCACCGGCGACTATTCCACGCACCCAGGCGCGCCGGATCCTTTCGCTCCAATTAATGGCCATCGTGAAACGTGGGTATCGGATCAAGCACGCCTTCGAATTCAATTCGACGAACACGGTCGATCTATTGGCTCAACTACATGGGTCCTTGCGGACGATTGGCCAACCAAGCTTCGGCGCTGGCTTCGGCTTGAATGAAGCCTGGAAAAATCTGATGCGTCTTTGGATATTCGGCGCTACAAGAATTCTAAACGGTGGATCGCGACAACTCCATCTCCTCCGCCATGCGTTCCACTGCTTCGCGTGCATGAATCGCCACATCCGGGTGGTCAACATCCTGCAAAAGATCCAGATCGGGCCAAAGCAGCGTCAAACCTTCATCGGCGATGACGTGGGCGGCCTCGGCGACCTGGTGCGGGTCGTCCGCGAACAGGGCCTGGCGGAACCAGTGCAGGGAGCCGCGCTCGCCGAGACGCGCCAACGCTGCCCGCGCCACTTGCCGAACCTCGGGGCTCGGATCGCGTTTGCAATGCGTCAAGCATGCATGGACTTCTTCGGGCAACATTGGCTCCCACCAGCCTAGGCTGCTCAAGGCGGCCATGCGCAGGAGCGGGTCCCAGTCCTGGCCGGCGAGTATCAGGAATTTCTCGGTATCGACCGACGGGTGCCCGCGCAAGGCACGCAGGATGTTCGCATAAGGAAGGTCCGCCTTGAACGACGGTTGCCGCGGGGCATCTTCCTCAAGGCGATTGCCCGCCCGTTTGGCCATCGGCACATGTTCGCGGGCATATTCGCGCAGCCAGGCGCCGACGTGTGGACCGCGCGACCAGCGCAGCGAGTCCATCATCAGGTCGCGATGCTCGCACGATCTGCCTTCTGCCAGGGGCAACAACTCGGCGGCGGCATCGACGCGCAAATCGCTCAGGGCACGCAAGATCTCCGCTCGCTCCGCTCCCTGGGCCGCTGTGACTCGTGCCAGCAAGGTCGCCGGCGCTTCCTTCAAGTAGGCACGCAGAGTGGTCTCCAGCGAGGCGATGCGCGAGAACTGCCAATCGAGCGTCTCGAGGTCCGCGGCCTCTTCACCCAGCACAGCTTTGAGATGCGGCGCCCGCCGCAGAATCCGCAGTGCCTCGTGCAGTATGCGTACGTGCAATGCCGCGGCGCCGGGCGGCCGGTGGTCCCACAACGTCTCGATCAGATCTCCCAGCCGAGCTTCGAGGATCACCTGCGGCGACACGCCGAAGCGCAACCCTTCGACGACGCGATGCAAGAGCCGCAACGCCGCCTGCCCGAGCACCGTTTCCGGCTGGCGCAGGTAGCCCGCGAAGCTGAGGATGCACACCGTCTCCGCGGCGAAGTAATGGCCAAGGGGGGACTCGCGTGCGCCCTCCGAGCAGCGCAACAGGTGTGGCAGGCTCTCCTGCCTATTCAGGGCGTGCAAGGAAGTCGCCAGATCGATCCAGTACCAGACCTGCTCAAGTTCATTTTCGCTTAGCCGGCGGTGCAGTTGCCTTTCGAGGATGCGCCCCGCGGCATCGGTGCCAATCTCGGCCAACGCGCGAACCTGGTAGATGAAGTGGGGGCCGGGTCGAATGCTGGCTTCGACGGCCCGCTCGCCGCCGCGTTCGAAGAGGATGTGGAAGCGCCGCTTGGCGACCTCGACGGCCATCTCGTTGAACTCGCCCGATTGGAAAATCTCGAAGTGCTGGCGTGCGACCTCGGTAACGCTGTCCTGCTCCGACCGCCAGCGCTGCCAGCAACGGCCCAGGAGAAAGAACGCCAGGAACATGAGAGGCAACAACGTGGTTGCCAAGATTACGTCGGCCATCATCGCGATTTTTCTTCCGTTTAGCCGCAACGCCGCACGCGTGCGCCGTTGTCTATAAACTCATTTTACTCGCGCACCTGCCCACTGCCATGGACAACATACTTGTAGCTGCACAATTCCTGCAAGCCGCACGGCCCGCGGGCGTGGAACTTGTCGGTGCTGATGCCGATCTCGGCGCCCAGGCCGAACTCGTACCCGTCGTTGAAGCGCGTGCTGGCGTTGACCATGACCGCGGCCGCATCGACCTCGGCCGTGAAACGCCGCGCCGCCTCGGCATCGTTCGTCACGATGGTTTCTGTGTGCTGCGAACCGAAGCGCGTGATGTGCTCGATTGCGTCGTCGAGATTTTTCACGACTTTCACGGACAGGATCAGATCGAGAAACTCCGCCGCGAAGTCGGCATCGGTCGCCGCTTTCGCCTGTGGCGCCAGCTTGCAGGTCGCCGGGCAACCGCGCAGCTCGACCCCTTGGGCGAGGAGCGCCGCCGCCGCCTTCGGCAGGAAGGCCGCGGCGATGTCGGTGTGAACGAGTAGGCTCTCCGCCGCGTTGCAGACACCGGGCCGTTGGCACTTCGCGTTGACGAGAATTCGCTCCGCCATCACCAGATCGGCAGCCCGATCGACGTACACGTGGCAGTTGCCCATGTAGTGCTTTAGCACCGGCATCGTAGCTTCCGCGGCGACGCGGCGAATCAGACTTTCGCCGCCGCGTGGGATCGTCAAGTCGATGAATTGGTTGAGACGCAACAGATGGCCGACGACCTCACGCTCCGGCGTGTTGACAAGTTGCACCGCATCGCGAGGCAGATCGACGGCCTTCAAGGAGTCCTGCAGGATCGCGTGCAGCGCGGCGTTGGACGCAAGCGATTCCTTGCCGCCGCGCAAGATGATCGCGTTGCCGCTCTTGACGCAAAGCCCCGCCGCGTCGATCGTGACGTTGGGGCGCGATTCGTAGATGAAGAATATGACGCCGAGCGGGACGCTGATTTTCTGAATCTTCAGGCCATTGGGCCGCACCCGGCTATCGAGAGTTCTGTCCACCGGATCGGGAAGCGCGGCAATCTCGCGCAATCCTTGCGCGGCGGCGGCAATGCGGTCGGGTGTCAGACGCAGTCGGTCGATGTTGGCTTGGCTGAGGTTTGTCGCTGCGGCAAGGTCCTGGGAATTGGAGTCGAGGATTTCCTGATTGCGATTGCCGAGTGCATGGGCAGCGTGCAGCAGCCAGCGATTCTTGCGCGCAGTGTCCGCCGTCGCCAGAATCCGAGAAGCGGCGCGAGCGCGGCGGGCGAGGTCTTCGGTGTAGGAGGTCCAGTTCATCGAAATCGCTGCAAGTGGGGGGATCCGGATCTTGGCCCGACGCGCAAGCGAAGGCGTGAGCCAACATCATTGTAACGGATCGCATTGTGAATTTCGACGGATTACAGGGCAAGTGCCGGCGTCTCGTAAAGCTGCACATGCACGCCGCGACGGGCCAAACCCAACTCGCTGGCGAGCATGTAGTAGTGATGCAACCCGGCCAGTTCGCGCGGGCCAAGATCGAAGCGGATGATGTTGGCGAGGTAGCGGCGGCAGAATCCCGCGTCGAGGCCGAGGTGCGGCGCTTCCCGCGCGGCAATCGGGCCCACATTCTCGATACCGCGCCTTTTCGATTCGTACAGCGCCTCCAGCGCCGGGCCGAGATCGACACCGTCGCGCACTGCCCAGGCTGCATAGACAAATGGCAGGCCAGTCCAGTCGTGCCATTCCTGGCCTAGATCGAACGCATGACGAAATCCCGGTAAGCACGCGTGCATCGCCCGATCGCCGATCAACAACACCGCGTCGGCATCCACGTCTTCGGCCTTCTGATCCACCGGCAACGCGCACATCTCCGGCTGCACGCCGTATTTCTTGCGCAGCAGCACCTGCGTCAGCGAGGCACTCGTGCGCGATCCTTCGTCGAGTGCGACGCGCCGAATCTCATTCCACGGCGTGCGGCTAAACAGCGTCACGCTCAACACCGGCCCCTGGCTGGCGATGGCGATGTTCGGCACCAGGCGATACGTCCCAGCGCGAAAGTACTCGATCACCGGAATCAGCGCGACTTCAAGTTCGCCACGCGCCATCTGGTCGGCCAGCCGGCTGGGATGATCGAGGATCACCTCGGCCTGCGGCGCCAGCGTTTCCAGTTCGTAAACGAGTGGCTTGGTGTTGAGATAGCTGACAGCGCCGATGCGTATTTTTTCATTCATCAAACAATCCGCCTGTGCAAGCCCCGCCATGAGGGCAGCAGTTGGTGGGGGTATGATATACACCGTAAGGCCGCGAGCGTATTAACGAAGATTGCCCGTTTCCTTGCCGATTCCCAGGCGCGTCGGAACCGCGCACGACGTAAGCGGTCTGACGTGGCCGCTTACTTCGGGCGCGGCTCTGAAGAATCGACCTTCGGAAACACATCCGGCTCGATCTGCAATCCCCACACCAGACGGTTGAACTGATTGTAAAGCCCGACGACAGCGAGCACTTCTCCCATTCCCTCGTCGTCGAGGCCAAGCTTCTGCGCGGCGGCAAGGTGCGAGTTGACGCAGTAATCGCAGCCGTTGCTGATTGAGACGGCGGCGGCGATGATCTCCTTGGTCATGAGGTCGAGCTTGCCGGGCTTCATGATGGCTTTGACCTGCTGCCAGCAGAGTTCGAGATGCTCCGGGTTGGCTGCCAGGGCGCGCCAGATGTTCGGGATACGCTCGATCTTGCGCGTCGCCTTGATGTCGTCGAAGACGGCGCGCACCCTCGGGTTGTTCGTGTTCTCATCAACGAGTTTGACAGTCGGCATGCTGGAATCCTCGCAACTCACGGGCGAGCGCGGCGAACCCCTGGGATTGTATGCGCAAGTTCTCGGCGGCGCAGCGTATATTCAGTGATCTTCGCCTTCCTGCTTGTTCGCGATTGCCGTGGCGCGTAAAAAGTGGTGTGCGAGAGTGTTGTCTCTTCCGCCGTCCTGTCCTCGATCATGGAGGTCGCACCATGCGACGGTTTCTTGCCATCTCCGCGTCGGTCTTTCTCCTCGCCGGCCTTTTCCTGGGCTGCACGCGCCAGGCCCCAATCGATGAGGGTGACAAGAAGCAAGCCAAGATCGATCCTCCCAAGGTCAAGGTCGATCCCGCCAATCCCAACAAGGACAAGAAGCCCGAAGTCAAGAATCCGCCTATCGCCAATGTCAGCGACGAAAAGCAAGAGAAATACGAGGCCGCCCTCAGCGATGCTTTGACCGCCCTGGCCGAACGCAAGTGGACCGACGCCCTCGCATCATTCGAGATCGCCCAATCTATCGACGACACCGAGTTCGTCCAGGGAGAAATCGCCCGGCTCAAGAGCCGCATCGAACAGGACGTCGCTGCCAAATCCACGGTCAAGGACATCGAATCCGTCTTGAGCGATGGCAATGCCGACGACGCCCTCAAGCTTGCCAAGAATGCCCTCAAGGAATTCGGCGACGGCGACGACGCGGACGAGCTGATCAAGCTGCGCCTGCAAGCCGAGGCTCTGAGGAGCGCCGGCGCCAAGGACAAGGAAGACAACGAGGCACGCTACCAGCGATTCCGCAAGGAAGGTGAAGCGGCCATGGAGGAGAAAAACCTGCGCGCCGCCGCGCTGGCGTTCGAGCAAGCCCTGCAAGCACGCGACGACGCCGGACTGCTAACCAAGTATGAAGATATCCGCGCCAAGCTCGACACTTACGACACGTTGCGCAAGAAGGCGATGGAACTGCGTCGCGATCCGACGCAGCTCGATGAAGCCCTCGAATCGCTCAAGGGTGCCTTTGCGGCATGGGAGACACTGCAAGTTCGCAATGAGATAGACGAGCTTCAGCTGGCCATGCAGAAGCGACGCGAGACCGTCAGTGTGGTCAACTTCGAGGTGCGCAACGATGTCGGCATGCCCAACGCCGGCGCCGTGTTCGCCGATGAACTCTTGCCCAGACTGAAGCCGCGGTTCGACCTCGTCGAGCGCGCCCAGCTCAACCGTGTGCTTACCGAGCTCCAGGCGCCGCAGAATTTCGTTGACGATCCGAAGCAACAGCAGCAGGTCGGCAAGCTCGTCCGGGTTCGCTACTTGGTGGTCGGCAGCGTCAGCCGGCTCGTCGGCGTGACCGTGCGTGCCCGCCTCATCGACGTTCGCACCGGCCTGGTCGTGCAGACGGGCAAGATTGTCGCCCCGACGATTCAGGAAGCGATCGATCTCGCCCCGCAGCTGGCCAAGCAACTGCTGATGGCGGACGCCGACAAGATGCAGTTCGACGCGCAGCAGCAAGCCGCCAAGCCGGCGGCCGTCGCGGATGCGGACGGCGAGCTGCCAAAGCCCGATGCTCCAGCGGGCGCCGCGCCGGCCTTCAACGTTGCGCCGCCCGGATTCGGCAACGCCCAATTCAAGGACTTCAAGTTGCTCGCGCCGCCGCCGGTCGATTTCGTCGCCCCGAAGGTCGATCGGTTGCAACAGCAGCAGCGCAATCGCCTTTTGTTTGCCACGGTCGAGATCGGCGATTTTCTGTTCCGCGCCCGCCGCTTCGCGGACGCCCGCCGGCAGTTTGAATTCGCCCTGCAGCTCGCGCCGGACAACGTGGAGATTCAGCTCCGCCTGGATCGCGTCGTGCCGCTGGCTGCTCCACCCGTGCTGATCGTAGAGCGGCCGCGCATCGCCGTATTGCCGTTCGCGGTCTATGGCGATCCGCTGCTCGTGCCGCCGTCGTTGAGCTACTGGACGCCTTCGCATCTGGCGCCGTATTTTGGCTGGCGCTATGAAGTCGTCGATCCATCCGAGATCTACTGGTACATGGGCCGCATGGGCATCACCATGCGCGACCTGATGGAAGACGCAAACGCCCGCCGCTGGCTGGGCCGCGCAACGGGCGTGCGTTACTTCGTCCTCGGCGCTTGCGTGCAGGCCGGCAGCTTCGATGTCAACACCTATTTGATCGACGCGGAGTTCGGCTACCTGCAAGGGGCCGCCAGCATCCGCGTGCGCGATCCGTTCGAACTCAAGCTGCGCCTGCAGGAACTGGCGCAGCTCACGATGATGACGCCCGCGGAGCGAATGGCCTATCTGGCCGCCCAGGAGCAACATCGCTTCGAGCAACTCGTGCTCGCCGGCCGCGTACACATGGATCAGCGGCGATTTCGCGAGGCCCGCCGTGAATTCGAGCTGGCGCTCGCGCTGCGACCCTACAACATTCAGGTGCAGGTCTGGTTCCAACTCTGCGCGGAACAGACGCGCTTCCAGGACTTCATGCTGGCGCAGCGGGACCGGATGCTGGCCCAGCAGGCGGCGATCGCGGCGTCCAGGCAACGGCAGAACCAGTTGGTAGCGAACGCAGTGCTTGCGCGCCAGCAAGCGATCGCGGCAGCCGCGGCCCGCTCCGATGCTGACCGGCGCGTCCACATCGATCTGCGCCTCCGCGCTCAAGGCTCTCTGATCACCCAGGCCCAGGTCGCTCTCAACACGAACCGCTTCGGCATCTCGGTCAGCCTGTTCCGCAGTGCGACCGACCTGACACCCCCCGCGACCGCCGGCGTCGTCGTGCCGGTGATTGCGCCAGCGGTCTATCAGGATATGGCCCGGGCCCGCCTCAAGAGCGAGCAAGCCGCCAAGCTGCGCGAGGCCGAGCTGGCCGCCGCGCGCGAGTCCACCCTTCGCAAGGTGCGCGAGCAGCAACTGGCCGACGCTCAGAAGCAACTCGCCACGGAGAAAGTCAAAGCGCAAGCCGACCTGGATGCCGTCCGCCTCGCCCAGACCAAACGCGACGACTTGGCCTATAAGTCGGCCAAAGAGCAAGGTGAACGCTACCTGAAGGAGGAGAAGTTTGAGGCCGCCCTCGCCGCCTTCCAGGGCGCGCAGCGGTTCAAAAAGACCACCCTCGTCGACCAATTGATTGAAGAGACCGTCTCACGCCAGGCGCTCAAGCTCGGCAAGACGACCGAAGAAAAGTTGGCCGCCGAGCGCGAACGCCGCAAGACCGCCGAGCTGCTGGCGAAACAGAACGACAACAACTACAAGCTCGCCCTGCAAGCCGCTCAGACCGCGCTGGCGGCGAAGAATTACGAGACCGCGCAGGCGAAGTTCGAGGAAGCGGGCAAAGTCTTCAAGACCGATGCGGTTTTGGCGGGCCTGAAGCAGATTGAGTTGGCCCAAGCCACGCTTGCCGCCAACGTCGCGAAAGCCCAGGCCGATGCGACGAAGGCTGAGACCATCAAGCAACTGCTCACGACCGGCAACGCCGCCCTTACGAGCAAGGACTACAAGACGGCCTTGAGCGCATTCCAGCAAGCGAAAAAGTTGGCGCCCGACAACCTCGATGTCCTCGCCGGCCTGACTCAGGCCGAGCTCGCGAGCAGAACGCCGAAAACCACCGATCCAGTTGTTGGCAAAGAGAAGCTGCAGGACCTGCTCGCGGCGGCCCAGGCCGCCCTCAAGTTGAAAAACTACGACGCCGCCGAGAAGGCGCTGCGCTCCGCGAGTCAACTCGATCCGACCAACACGGCGGTCGTGAAGGGCCTGAAGGATATCGCCCAGGCACGCAAGACCCTTACCGATGCCAAGCAAGCGCAGGCCGACTTTCAAGCCGCCCTCGGCGTCGGCCAGAAGGCGCTCAAGGGCATGAAGTACGAGGATGCGATCAAGTCGTTCGAGCAAGCGCTCAAGCTGATGCCTGACGATCTCGGCGCGTCCAAGCTGCTCAAGCAAGCGCAGCAGGAACTGAAGCTCGCCGCCAAGGGGCAGGAGAACTTCAAGCTGGCGATGACCGCGGGCGAGAAGGCGCTGACCGCCAAGAACTACAAGCTGGCCATCCAGTCGTTCACCAGCGCGACCAAGCTCAACCAGAACGATGCGCGAGCCCGGCAACTCCTTGCTCAGGCCCAGCAGGCTCTTGCAGACGCCAATGAAACGGCGATCCTGGCGAGCTTCCAGAAGGCGATGACCGCCGGCGACAAGGCGATGACCGCCAAGAATTACAAGCTGGCCGTGCAGTCCTTCACTGATGCGACGAAGCTGATGCCGAATGACGCGCGGGCGCGCAAGCTTCTGGGGCAGGCTCAACAAGCGTTCACGGATGCCGGCAAGACCAAGACACCGGACCCGGCCAAGCTGTTCAGCGACGCCATGCAGCGCGGCGCCGACTTCGAGAAGGACAAGAAATACAGCGCAGCCGTCAAGGCGTTCCAGGACGCGCTGAAGCTGAGGCCCAAGGATGCCGACGCGTTCTCGGGCGTGAATCAAAACCAGTTCTCGCTGCACATGGTTACGGGGCAGCAATACATGAAGAGCAAGATGTTCATGGCCGCGCAGACCGAATTCGAGTCGGCCCTGCGCATCTTCCCGAACAATGCGGAGGCCAAGAATGCGTTGCAGAGCGCCAAGAACAAAGGCAAGTAGCCCGCCAGGGTGCGTCAATCTCCGCGCTTGACGCACCCTACGCTTCTTCGTGCTCCTTCGTGTGCTTCGTGGACCATCTCTTTTAGCCCGTCCGCCTGCCAGTTCGGATTGCCTGGATTAGAAAAAACGCTATGCTGCCTCCGCTTGTCGCATGTGCCAACCCACTTGAGACCTCACCATGCAATATTGGACGGAATGCCGGCAGTTCTATCGGCAGTTTCGGCAGCAATATCACACGACCGGGTCGATCCTGCCAAGCAGCCGGGGTTTGGCGCGAGCGATGACCCGGCCGCTGCGGCAAGCCAAGGCGCCGCGCCGCATCCTTGAGATAGGGCCCGGCACCGGCGCCATCACCGCCGAGATTGTTCGGCAGTTGCGGCCCGGCGATCAGTTCGACATCGTCGAGATCAACGCCGACTTCGTCGCGTTCCTGAACACGCGCTTTGCGGAAGAAGCCGACTTTCGCAAACGGCGCTCGCAAAGCCGAATCATGCATTGCCCCTTGCAGGAAGTGCCCGGGGAGAAGATGTATGACTTCTTGATCTCCGGTTTGCCGCTGAACAACTTCAGCCTTGAACTGGTGGACGACATTTACAAAAGCTATGAGCGGCTGCTGAAGCCGGGGGGCACGCTGACTTGTTTCGAATACGTGTGGGTGCGGGCGATCAAGATGCCATTTGTCCGAGGCAAGGATCGCGAACGGCTGACCCAGTTGACGCACTACCTGGAGGTGAAGTTTCGCCGTTACCAGATCGGCCAGGAGATCGTGGTCTTGAACGTGCCTCCCGCGGTGGCGAGGCATTTGCGGTTTGGCTAGGAACGTGGGTCAAGATGCCAATCTTGACAATCGGAATGAGGTCAAGATCGGAGTCTTGACCCACGAGGAACAGGGGAACGAAGGGAGTCGTTCATGTTGAAGCGTAGGTTGATCGTTGCTGCGGCGTTGGCCGCGATGTTGGGCTTTTTCAATGTGCCGTCGGCATGGGCGAAACCCGCCGATTTGCCGTCGCACAATCCACTCGAATGCCTGGAGTGCGGCCACGAGCCGATGCCCGGGAAGCTGAAGATCGAGCTAAGTATCACGCCGAAGGGCATCAGCCTGAATTTCGGCCTGTACGCCGCCAGGCCGGACGCGACGCCGGCCCTGGACGCGGTGCTGCCGGCTTTCGTCGAACACTGGCTCCAGCACATGGGCGACGTGCTCGCCCGGCCTGACCGGAGCCTCGGCGCGATCCTCGGCCGGCTGCCGATAGTCGGTCGATTGACGGGAAGCGAAAGCCGCCTGCGCGACGCAGCCGAGGAATCCGGCGGCGAGGATCCGCAAACACTGTTTCACGACATGCGCAACCGGTCGATCGAACTCGGCTTGATCGAGCTGGCGTATTGATCTGCCGCTTGCGGCATAGCATTCGTGTGCCAGGTTGCCACTGCTATGCCGCAAGCGGCGACATCGGGAAGGCATTTCCTGCACAGATTTCCAAGAACTCGCGTGCATTCCACGCCGGCCGCGCTTAGGATTACTCTTCACAAACAGGGTACGCGCCGCCCTCCGCGGCGATCCTCGTGGTTCCGTTCACCTCGTGAGGAGTGCAGGTCATGTTGCGCAAATTGTGGTTGGCCGGCATGTGCGGGATTGTCGGCTTGATGCTGATGTACAGCCAGGCGCCGATCGAGGCTCAGGGCAAGAAAGATGAACTGGCCAAGCAAGTCCAGCAATTGAAAAAGGCCCTCGCCGAGAGCCACCAGCACTTTAACAAGCTCAAGGCCGACTTCGATTTCTACAAGAAGAAGCACGCCGTCTCCCTGAGGGTGCAGAAGGACCTCGACGCCGCGCATCAGACCATCCGCGATCGCGATGCGACCATCGTGGTGTTGCAAAACAAATCCCCGACGGCCGTCGCCGACTTGACCAAGGAAAACAGCGCCTTGCGCAAGCGCGTGCGTGAACTCACCGCCATCCAGAAGGCGCCGTTCATCCATACCGCGATTCTGAGGCTCAAGAAGGCCGACGACGCCCAGGTGAAACGCGTGTATGACGAAGTTGCCAAGACGATCGCCAAGATCGACGGCGTTCGCAACGTCTACCTCGGCAAGCCGGCCGAGAACGGCACGCCGGAACTGGCTCAGAAGGGCTATCAGCTCGGCGTGGTCGTCCTCCTCGATGACGCCGACGCGCTGCAGAAATATCTGGACGATCCGCTGCTCAAGCAATTCAAGGACAAGATGAGCGACTATTGGGAACGCCCGCTCATCTACGACTTCCAGCGCGATATGGACGAGGCCAAGAAGGATGCGAAGTAATGGCTTTTCCTTGCCGCTTGCGGCGTAGCACACGCGAGGCGTCTTGCGATTGCTGCGCCGCAAGCGGCGCACAGGTTTCGGAGACCACAGCGTGGACTTTCCAGGAGCCGGCCAGGGCGATGCGATGCAGCAGATCAACAGTCTGCTCGCCGGCCTTGGCGTGCTATCTGTGATCCTGCTCATTCACGACATCATTCTGCTGGCCGCACTTATCTATTACCTGGTGTCGATGTCGGCCGCCCTCAAGCAGGTTTCTCCCGAAAATCGCAGCATGCAGCCCGGCTCGGTTTACCTCGCCTTGATCCCCTGTTTCCATTTCGTTTGGCTTTTCTTCGTCGTCGTCCGGGTGGCGAACTCCCTGGAGAAGGAATTTCGCGAGCGCGGCCTTTCGAGCGACGGCGATTGCGGCAAGCGCGTCGGTATCCTCGGCGCCATTCTGCTCTGCCTGTGCGCAAGCCCCGCCTGGTTGATTTGCGACATCATCCAGATCAAGCAAGTCAACGCGTGCATGCGGCAGCTCGAAGCCGCGCCGCCGTCCAGGCCCAGCGCGCCCGACGAGGGTTACGGCTACGACGACTAGCGATGAATGTCCGAGCCCGAGCGCCAAGCGAGGGAAACCGTTGGCCCCTCGCTCGGCGCTCGGACCGAACTCTGGCGGTCGTCAAAATGCCGCCCAGAAACCCAAAAATAAATCTTGCTTTCCGAATCGCGACGTGTACGCATGATGCTCCATGGGGTGGGAGGCCGCTTTTGAAGGGCAAAGTGCAATGCCGCTTTGAACCTTCCTGTTCTGAATACTCGCTCCAGGCCGTGGAAATTCATGGCATACGTCGGGGGTTGGTGCTGACCTACTGCCGGCTTTTGTCATGCACCCACGATGTTCCTTTGGGCGTGCACGACCCGGTGCCGCCCGCCGATGACGACGAGTAGCCGTCCCGGAATATCACCGAGGCCGTTTCTGAAAGACCGCCGTTCAGGTTGATCTGACCCGAACGGCGGATTTTTTTGTTGGAAGGAGTTGAAAGGATGTTCACGGCACACATAGCCCTGAGTGCGGTTGCACCCAAGAATCGCGACATGGAACCGGCGATGGTGTTTCTGCTTCTCATCCCCTGTTTCGGCCTTATCTGGTGGTTCATAACTGTCATGCGCGTGGCGAGTTCCTTGCAAAAGGAATTTGAAGATCGCGGCCTTGAGCCAGACGGCGATTTCGGCATGTTGCTGGGTCTCTTGATGATTATTCCGTTCGTCAACATCATCTTCATGATCCTCTGGAATTTGAAAATCAGCGGCTACATCGCCGAGTTGACTGGCGCCGCCGGGAAAAGCTTGCGAAGCGACGACGAGGACTAACGTCCGTGGCTCAAAATCAGGCGGAGCAGGCTGACAAAAAACGCCCGGAATTCCGGATTAGGCGTTGACCGAACCGCCGTGCCATGCCAAGATGACTACCTGCATCAGGCAGCTAACGCTATTGCCAAGCGAGCATTCTTGATGCACCTTGACACGCTGAAGCGTGGCGATGAGCTACTTGTGACGTGCGGAGGTTGCGGTTCGGGCAAGGGGTTTGCGCTCAAGATGATCCCCAAGGCCAAAGAGATGAAGGCACGA
>SHZY01000115.1 GCA_009692065.1 Gemmataceae bacterium | reverse complement strand
CGCCCACAATCGTCTTTGGCGCTCATCCAACGACGAAGCCAGACCTTCGAACCGTTGGCGTATCGCAGCCTCCATGCTTGCGCGTCGCATGGAGCAGGTGTATGAAACATCTGCGAAGTTGTAACACTAATTAACGGACGGCCCCTAACACGCCGGGCAAGTACCAGGAAGGCGCGGAGTATGCCGAAAAGGCGTTGGCGATTCGCCTTCGTCTGCTGGGGGAAGAAAATCGCCAGTCGGGCCTGAGTGCAACCTGGACTGGAATATTATGGACGAATGCTAAACAGTTCAAAAAAAGCTCGCCCCTTTAACGAGCAAGCGTTGGTTATTCACAAGAAGGTGCTGGGGGACAACCACCCCGAAACCGCCTGGGCCCTGAACAATCTGGGCGCAGTGCTATCCGCTCAGGGGGATTATGGCGCTGCCCGCCGCTTTCACGAGCAAGCGTTGGCCATCCGCAAGAAAGTACTGGGGGACAACCACCCCCACACCGCCGTGTCCCTGTACAACCTGGGCGTCTTGTTGGAGCGACAGGAGGATTACGCCGCTGCCCGCTCCTATTACGAGCAAGCGTTGGTCATTCAAAAGAAAGTGCTGGGAGACAACCACCCCCACACCGCCAATTCCCTGAACAATCTGGGCGTCTTGTTGGAGCGACAGGAGGATTACGCCGCTGCCCGCCGCTTTCACGAGCAAGCGTTGGCCATCCGCAAGAAAGTGCTGGGGGACAACCACCGCGATACCGCATGGTCCCTGAACAACCTAGGTAGCTTGCTGCAACAACAGCATGATTACGCCGGCGCCCGCCTCTATTACGAGCAAGCGTTGGCCATCCGCAAGAAAGTGCTGGGGGACAACCACCTGACCACCGTCGAGTCCCTGAACGACCTGGGAGTACTGCTGACCAGTCAGGGAGATTACGCCGCTGCCCGCCGCTTTCACGAGCAAGCTTTGGCCATTCGCAAGAAAACGCTGGGGGACAATCATCCCGATACCGCTGCTTCCCTGAACAACCTGGGCAACTTGCTGAAAGGTCAGGAGGATTACGCCGCCGCCCTTCCCTATTACGAACAATCGTTGGCTGCTTACAAGAATAACCTGGGGAACCACGACCCCCGCACCGCTATGGCCCTGTATAACCTGGGCTTTTTGCTGCACAGCCAGGGGGATTACGCCGACGCCCGCCCTTACTACGAGCAAGCATTGGCCATCTTCAAGAAAGCGCTGGGGGACAACCATCCCCACACCGCCAAGGCCATGAACAATCTCGGCGCCTTGCTGCACCAACAGAAGGATTACGCCGCCGCCCGGCCCTATTTCGAGGAAGCGTTGGCCATCTCTCGGCATTCTCTCGATCTCGCCGCGTGGGCGCAGTCCGAACGTCAGCAATTGCTCATGGGCACAAGCCTGCGCTATCAGTTTCACAACATTCTTGGCCTCCCCTGTGATACCGAGGCGAACACCGTTGCCACTTACGCCCACGTGCTGGCCTGGAAGGGGTCGGTGCTGGCGCGTCAGCAACGGCTGCGGCTGGAACGGCAAAATCCTCAGCTCGCGCCGCTGGTCGCCGAGTTGCGTTCCACGTCCAGCCAACTCGCTACCCTGGCCTTCGCGACACCCGATCCCAAACAACGCGACGCCTGGAATCGCCAACTGGAAAAACTGACCACGGACAAGGAAGCCCTGGAACGCGAGTTGGCCCAGAAAAGCCAAAGCTTTCGCCAGGATCAGGAACTCAAGAACCTGACCCCGAGCAAGCTCCTCGAACTCTTGCCCACGGAGACGGCCCTGATCGATTTTCTGGTCTATCGGCACGGACAACCCGATCTAGAAAAGAAAGGCCCGTGGACTTATCACGACCGACTGACCGCGTTCGTACTGAAGCCAGGGGCAGCCATCGTGCGGCTCGATCTGGGGCCAATGGCGCCGATCGAGAAGGCGATCGACCATTGGCTTGTCGTGATCAAACGACATGCAGGCAAGGATCATCCGGGCAACGAGCTGCGCCGCCTTCTCTGGCTGCCGCTAGAAAAACACCTGGCGGGCGCGAAGACGGTCATCATTTCCCCCGACGGCGCGCTGGGCCGACTGCCGTTCGCCGCCTTGCCGGGCGGCAAAGAGGGGAGCTATCTTCTGGAGGACGTCGCCCTGTCGGTGGTGCCGGTGCCGCGCTTGCTGCCGGAATTGCTCGGCAAAGGCATGACCGAACAAGGCCAGGAGCCGTCGCTCTTGCTGGTGGGCGACGTTGATTTCAACGCCGCCGCCGGCAAAGCCGATGCGGGGGCGCGTGTCGCCGCCACCGGCACGCGCAGCGGTGACCGCCAGGAGTGGAAACGCCTGCCCGGCACCAAGGGTGAAATTTTGGTCATCCGCGACGCCTTCGAGCAGCGTTTCGCCGACGGCAAGCTCAAAGTCTTGCGTGGCGAGCAAGCTACTCAGTCGAACCTGCGCGACCTGGCCTCCAAGTATACCCACCTGCACCTGGCCACGCACGGCTTCTTCGCCCCGCCCGAGGTCCGCTCCGCCCTCGCCGGCGACGATAAGGATCGCTCGGCCGGCGACCTCTTCGATCAGCAAGGGGTCAAGGGTTTCCACCCCGGCCTGTTGAGCGGCCTGGTATTCGCGGGCGCGAACAAGCCGCCTGCGCCGGGCCAAAGCGACGGCATCCTCACCGCACTCGAAGTTGCCGAACTCGATCTGAGCAAGGTCGAGTTGGCCGTCCTGTCCGCCTGCGAGACGGGCCTGGGCAAAGTCGCCGCCGGCGAGGGCATCCTGGGCTTGCAGCGCGCCTTCCAGGTCGCCGGCACCAAGAGTGTCGTCGCCAGCCTGTGGAGCGTCGATGACGAGGCGACGCGCAAGCTGATGGAACGCTTCTACGAAAACCACTGGCAGAAGAAGATGTCCAAAGCCGATGCCCTGCGTCAGGCCCAACTGGCGATGTTGCGCGGCGAACTGGTGCGTGGCATCGTTCGCGTCGAAGACCCCGAGGCGCCGCGCCGCGTCCCGCCGTTCTACTGGGCCGCGTTTGTGCTCTCGGGCGATTGGCGGTGAGTGGCAGCGCCGGCGCGCCAGAGGCTGCGAACGAGTGCTCAGTTGCTCACGACGTGAGCATGAGCGGTAGTGAGCTTGTCGTCGTTCTTGATGCGCACCTCGTACCTGGTTTGCGCCACCGGGTTGAAAGTGTGCTTTGCCGCGGTGCCCTTGCTGAAGTAAACCGTGTTGCCCTTCGGGTCCTTCACCTGCACCTCCACGACCGGCTGGAAATGGCCGACCACGGTATGCACCTTCCCTTTGGCATCTTTCTTCGTAGCTGTCGTCTTGACAGATAAGGAGGTCACATGAATGGTTGCTGGAGCGTTGGCTTTGAAGGTGATGCCGATGTGCCCCACTTTCCCGGGCGCGACACTAAAGGTCTGGTTAAAGATTTGTAGTGCGCCGCGCGGTTCCTCCTTGAAATCGCTGGCGAGCTTGGCGATATACTCATGCAGCGATTTGTCTTTCGGTCGCATGGCCTTGGCTTCCTCCAGAAGTTCCTTGGGCGTGATGGGCGGGACCTTTTCCGCGTTTTCGATTTTCTCCTTGAACTCCACACCCGGATTCTTGTGAAGAATGACGGCGGCGGCAAGCAGCGCTTCCGGCGCTTCCGTGCGCCGCGCGAGGAACACCATCTGGTAAGCGGCGGCCAGGCGGTCGGCGGCCTCCGTGCTTTCGCTCGCGGGCGCTGGTGGATCGTCGGGCTGAGCGTCAACGCCATGCGTCATTCCCAGGGTGAAGCAGGCGTATGACGCCAGCGCCAGGACTCCGTAATGCAACTTGAAGGTTCGCATAAAAACTCGCTTTGAAAAAAAATGCGCCGGGGTTGGACGTTTTTTCGAGGAGGGATCACGTCGCACGTTCATTTCGGCCGCACCAGCACCTCGCCAATCTTTCGCCACAGGCCCTGCTCCACGGCTGCCGTGAGGTGCGATTGGAATACAAACGGCGAGGTATGCGACGCTTGCACATTGATGCCGATCGGCACTGCCACGTCGCCGGTCTTGAGTTTGGGGTTCTTTGCCAGCAAGCCTTTGACAACCGCGGCCTGATACGAGGCGATCACGAACTCGGAGCAGAACATCGACTTGACGTCCGGCGGACCACCGGCCTTGTCGGCAAACCGGCCGAAATCGAGCGTCTCCGCCCTGGCCTTGGGGCCAAAGCTGGACAACACGAACGGCACGGCGATCGGCACGAGATATTTCATGCGCCGCGCATTGGCCCAGGTCTCGGCAACATGGGCGGCGCCGTCGGCCATCTTGGCATCATTGGGGCGGAACACCTGGAAAATGTAGCCGGCATGGTAATCGATGGTGAAGGGGGCGACGAGGGCACTACTGGCATCGGCGCCATTCGCCTCGGCCGTCTTGCCGCCGCCGAGGTAGAGGGCGACATGAAAGCCCTTGGGATCCCCTTTCCTCAGTTCGGTGTGGAAGGCGCCGATAAGCCGTTGCGCAACCGTCTGTTCTCCCTCGATCGCAAGCTGCGTCGCCGTGACCTTGGTCGTGGGACCGAAGAACTTTACCAGTACATCGCCACGCTTGAGGGCGGTGTCCGCGGTGGCATCGTTGATCGGCCTGTCGCCAACGCGTGCCACGACCGGAACGATTGCGAATTTGCTGGTCAGTACATAGCGCGCATCGGCGGCAGGGGACGCGATCGACACCATATACTTCTTCGGAGGCGAAGCGGCAGCGAAATTGTTGCTGAAAGAGGGATTGGCCTGGCCGGTGGCCAGGACCTTGCCGTCCACGGAAATCGTCACCGCCAGGGTAGGAGTCTTCGTGACGCTCGTGGTGACGGTCTTTTTTTCGAGTACGGTCTTTCCTTTCACGGTCGTGGGAATCATTACCACCTTGGTTTCGGTCGTCGTGATCGGGCTCGACAGGACGCCCATGCTCCCGCCTTGCGCGGGCATGGTGATCTCATGTTTGCTCACGGCCCCCTTTTTGATCGAAAAGGTCTGGCTTTTGAGCCCCAAGTCCACGTCACGGCTGAGATCGTCGAAATCGGAGCTCAGCTTCTCGAGGTACGCAGCCAGCGCTTGGTCCTTGGGACGCATCGCTCGGGCTTCCTTCAGAAGATCCGCTGGCTTCATCGACGCGACTTTCTCCGCCCTCTCCGACTCCCCCTTGAGTTCAACCGTCGGATTCTGGTGCAGGAGGACGGCGCCCGCGATAATCGCTTCCGGCGATTTCGCCTCGCGGCCAAAGTAGATCATCTGATGCGCGAATTCGATCTTCTTGACGATTCCGATGGAGTCGGGAACGTGCTCCTCCTCGTCCGGTTGCGCGTAGAGGCTGCCGGCAAGGACCGTGACCCATGCAAAGACCAGTAGGGCGCGAGGATTGCCGGGGGGGGGAAATCCTTCACTTGCGAAACTACCTTTAATCGTGGAATACGTTGCACCGTGGATCACACACAGGTGGACGATTTTTTCAACGCCGTCACTTCTTCTCAAAACGAACCCGTTCACTCCCTACCAACGAATATACCGACCAGAAATAAGGATGTAAATACGGCTCGGTCTTTCCTGTCGCGCGAAGCTTTTCCAGGAAGTCCCGCTGCGAGTCCTGGAGTGCCAACGCGACCGGTTGTCCCTTCTCGAAACGCTCGAAGAACCCCTTCATCAGGTCCGGCGCCGTGCCGTCGTAGACGTCCCATAGCCCGGCGATCACCGTGCGGCTGCCCGATTGCAGAAACGCTCGCTGCATGCCGAACAGGTCGTCGCCCGGCAGCGGCGAGCGATCGCCCAGGCCGGAATAGCACGCGCTCATGACCACGACGTCCGCATTCACCTCGGCCTCGAACACGGCCTGCGCGGTCAAATGGCCCGTCTGCTCGCCGAATGTTTTCTTGTCGCCCGACGGCATGAGGAGCAGGTAGCTTTGCAAGGGCCGTTCACCGTCATTGTGCCCGTGCGTGCCGAAGAAGAGCATGCCGGGCTGCCGCAGGACCTTCTTGACGGCCGCGACCGACGCTTGGTCCCCTTCGATGACCTGGCGAACGCTCGCACCGAAGACGGACTTGAGGTTCTTGAGATCCTCTTCGACGCCAGGCAAGGCGTCGGCCCCTGGAGCTTGTACCAGCCCTATCGCCGTCACTTGTCTAATCGGTGCCGAACGCTTCCGCGAACCGTGCCAGAACGTCAACGAAGGCGTCACCAACCGCAGCCCTGGCTCATCAATCCAAAATCGCGGCGTGACCATCTCTTTTTTCGTCCGCGTCTTCGGGTCCTTTTTCGTCACCAGGGCCGCGAAAGGAAAATAGTGCAGGATATGTTGCGGCACAATGATCGTCGTTTTCGCTTCGCGGATCTCCTTGCGCGCGGTCAGCGGAACGAGTTGCTGATAGAGATCGTACAGCTCGTCCTGCCATTCGTGGTCGAATCCTTTCCCCGCGCGAATCCGGTCATACATTTTGGACGATTGGCCTTCGATCCCCTGCAAGAACTTCTGCACCCTGAATATCAGCGACTTCGAAGAAAGGGGCTTACCGTCGTGCTGGAGAGGGAACGCTTGAACTTTGCCGCGCCGGTTGACGAAGAAGACGTACGCGCGATCTGGCCCCAGGAAGTACTCCAGCGCGACCGTGTCCGTGGGCCAGTTCGCCAGCAGCTCGGAGAGATCGGGTGTGCTTTCCTCCGCGTATTTTCCGAGCCGCGGATCGCTCAGCAAATAATCCTGGAGCGTGCGGGCGCGAGCGAGTTCGGCGACCCGCAGGGCCTCTTCCGCCTGATTGTCTTGCACCAGCAACTCGACCATCCTATCCAGCACCCACGCCTTGCGCGCGAAAAATCCTGCTTGCGTGGCACCGATGCGATCCGATGGAAGGCGCTGCCGGAGCGATTCGGAGATCAGCGCGGAAAGGCGGAAATGGTTGAGACCTGCGGTGGGGGGTGATGCCGCCAGTCCCTGGAGGCGTTGCAGGTTCTCCACGCCGGCCAGGAAGCCGACGTCGAGATAGAGGGACTGGGCGTCCCGCGCGAGCTTGCCGGCCTGATCCAGCGAGCCCTTGCGGAACGCGAGCTGGGCCTGCAATTCCTTGGCCATGCCCCGCAAGAGCGGCGCGCCTTGCGACGTCTTGAGCGATTCGTCGATCCAGGATTGCGCCTCCTTGTCGGCTGCGGCGGCCAACTCCGGATAGTTCTTTGGCACATCCAGGGTGCGCAGGAAATCACTCAGAAGGGCATGGTGACGGGCCAGATTGACCGCCACGGCCGATTGATTCGTCGCGGACTTGGTGGTAACTGCCAGCTCCCAAGCGGCCTGGTAATGGATCAGGCTTTGCGACCAATGGCTCAAAACGGACGCCAAGGGTCGGTCAATGCCGGCGGCCATGCGCAAGGAATGGTTGTACAGATGATCCTGAGCTCGCTGGTGCCAATAATCTGCCCAATTATTCTGTATGCGCAATTGATCCGCTGGCGCCTTGAGCGAATCGAACGCCTGCTGGAAGGCTTGTTCCGCCTTGTCCGCGGTCGCGGAACCGCCTTCGGAGTGGAGCACGCCCAGATAGAGGTGGGCGAGGCCGCGCGTTCGCGGCGCGGACTTCGGGATTGCCAGAGCCTTCAAAATCTTCTCGGCGGCGTCCCGGTTGCCTCGCTCCAAGAGCCCGCGGGCCTGATCGATTTTTTCGATGCCCAGAGATCCCTCCTGATTTGCTTGCGCGGAGCGAACCGCCTCGGCCCGGAATTGCGGCGGCTTTTCCAGCCAGGTCAGCAGAACCTTTCGTTGCTTCTGGAAGTACTCAGGTAGTTCAGCTTTCTCCTCCAAAAAATCTAGCGCGTCTGCCAGGTAGATCGGTACCGCATCGTCATCGAGCTGACCCAGCAGATGATCCAAAACGAACAGCATCAAGAGCGGATCGCGACGATTCGCCAGCAAAGATTCCGCCTCGCGAATCGGCCGGAGGATTTGCCTGGCGTCGTAGGCGGATTCAACCTCGAATTGCGTCGATTTGCCGGACATCGTCAGCGTATACGAATCGGGCGGTAGGCCGTTGGGAAACTCCCTGGCGAGCGTGCCGAGCTTCTCCCAGGATTGCTTGATCTGCCCTTCCGCGAAGGCGATCCTCCAGGTCTTTTTCGTGGTATCGGACACCAGCTTCGCGTCCCCCTTCGGGTAATGGGGCGTCTTGTCTTTCGTCAGTTGCTGCATTCGGCGGATGGTGATTTTTCCTGATAGGTGCCTGCCGTCCCGCGCCGGGGTAAGGAAGGACGAATCGGAATCGCGCGCGACGATGGCGCCGCGCAGTTGGTCGAGCTGCATCGTCAGCTGACCGAACTCAAGCGTGCTGGAGCCGGTCAATACGGTGCTGCGCGTGACGGTCGGCGATACCACGTGGGAACCGGCTGGCGCGTCCCCTTCGTTTGGCACGCGCCAGCCGGCGGCCACGATCTGCCAGTGTTCGCTGCCGCCCTGGCTCCACAACGCGAGTGCCCGCCCAGACGCCGCTTTTTTCACTGGCAGTCGTGACACGCGCGGAATCTTTTTGGCGTCCCGATCCACCAGTTCTACCAGCCATGCATCCTGCCCCGCAGCCGGCAACACGAACCATGTCAACAGGGCCGCGCTCGCCAGGAGTCTCGGGAATACGGAAGCAACCATCGTTGACCTCAGTGTCAGCAGACCTGCACAAGTACCTTGGCGCGGGACGCTCCAACCCTTGCTGGTGCGTTTTGAAGTTGGCATTTGTATTTGCACCGAAGGTGTAGCAACAAATCAGCCCAGGGCAGAGCGCCACGCTGGGAAAACGGGACTTTTCGCGCAACGGCCTTGAAAGGGCGCAACCACCGCGATCTGTTTTGCCCTTTCAGGGCGTGTTCCGTGATTCCGGCTAAACCCAGGGCGGCGCTGCGCTCTGCCCTGGGCTGATATGTTGCCGCACCTTCGGTGCTCGGAAAACTGGTGCAGCGCCTTGGTTCGGCGCGCCGCGATCGATGACCTCAACGTCAGCGGAGTGCCGGCGGCTTGGGCAAGGCGACGCCGGCTTTCTTGAGGACCTCATTGAACGCACCCGCGGGCGAATCTGTCAAAGCGAAGTCTTTCAGATCCTCTCCGTTGACCGTAACTCGGACGCGCAGGCACTCGAAATAGATAACGAAGTCAGCCGTTTTATCCTCATGAGTAGCACGGATACCGTGCCGCGGACTGAAACACCTTGCAACCGTGCCGTCACTCTCGCGTACGCCGTCTTCAAACGCCTCGACTAAGTTTTTGCGTGCATTGGCGTCTTTCACCGATGTCTTGCCCAGGACCTTCCATCCGTGGAAAGCGTCTTTAGCGTTCTCCTTGGGTTGGCCGGGGTCCAGCGAAATGAGCTCCAAGGTCTCAGCGTTCTTCAGAATGAGCTCGGCAGCACCGGGGATCTTTTCGTTGACGCCGGCACCGCCGGGTTTCTTCTTCGGCCTGACCTCAGGAGAGAGGTGCCACGGCACCGTCTGCAATGAGAAATCCTCCACGGCGCCCCGCTTGATAGCGCGGGTGGTGCCGGCCCCGTACAGACTCGTCTCGAATAGCAACTCCAACGGCGATTGGGCACCCATCTTTTTGTCGCGTTTGTCCTTCGCCAGCTCCAGCGTAGGCTGTGCCATGAAGGAGAAATCGACCGGTTCCTTGGAGCTAGCCTTGATCGCGATGATGACGAGGTTCTCGAGCCCAAACGTCTTGTCCCCATCAAGTTCAAACGACGGGACGATCAACGTTTCGTTGGGCCGGATGCGATTATTTTCTCCCCTGCTTGAGTCCGGGAAGTACGATTCGATGCCGAAGCCGCTATCGACGTACAGAATGGTAAGGTCGATGGAAAAACGATTCGGGTTTTTCACAGCCATGCCGATCCTATCCTTGTGGTGCAATTGGACTTTGCCCTCATCCAGGTTGAACGGCGTCCCCTTCTTGTCATTGACGCTTTCGTAGCGGACCAGACTGAATTCAACCTGAACGCTGGACACGGTTTTTCCGCGTGACACGTCGCTCGCGGCGGAGCCAATCAGTTTCTTGAAATTCTCGGCCCGGACGATGCGATTCAAGCGATCATGAAGCAGGTCGGCCAACTGGGCATTCAGCGGGGCTGGCACAAATCGTGTCGCCAGCTTGCGGTCTTTAAGTTTTTGCGACCATTCCGCTGCCGGGAGCAGGTAGACGTTGCCTTGGTGCCAGCGAATCAGCCATTCCGCCTTGTCCGGCGTGTCCACGATCTGGAGCAAGGCGTCGCCTTTGCCCACAATTTTCGGCAAATCCAGGGCAAGCTGCTTGGCAACTGCGGCGGGCAGTGGTTTTCCCTCGTCGTCCTTCGGATCGACCGCAATACGCATTCTTTTGACGCCAAAATCTAGATACGCCACTTCGCAGCGAGCTTCCTCGGGTAGCTTTGCTTGCAACGGCGTTTTCTCGAACGCACACGGCTTCACTTTGGCCGACGTCATACTCACTTCTTCAACACGCACGTGCCCCAACACCTTATCGGCGTCCTTTTGATCGGCGAGCGGCTTCACCGCGAGGATGGAGCCTTCGCTCATGCCGTGCAGCGTTCCCGCGTTGATCTTCATGACGTCGGCATCCTGGCTCAACAGAATGGCCGACCGCCCCGGCCACGACTTGGTGCCAAGCACTTCGCGATTGCGATCTTCCAGGTTTCCCTCGATCTGCGGCGTCGGCGCGGTGCGGCCCATGGCGCCATAGCGATTGTTGATGCCCTGGACCAACTCGCGATAAGTGGGTGGCGTACCACCGTTCTGTTCCGCCTGAACGAGGATCTGCGCGATCGTGTAGCTCAACAGGCCGAACGGCTTGGCGTCCGGGCTCCCCCCCCCTGGCAGCATGCGCTCCACGGTGACTTCATTGGATTGGCAAGCGTAGATCGCGACGATGCCTCCTTTGGGCAATTGACTACGCTCCGGCTCGGCCGACCCACCGCGGTTCTTATCGGGGAAACGCTTCGCTGCACGTGCCTCCGCCTCACGGATCGCCTTGGTAGGAACCTTCAAATCGTCGGTGGGCTTGACTTGCCGCTCCGTTTCATTGACGGCGCGAATCATCGAGCCCGAATGGCACGAATCGAACACGAGCCAGATGAATGCCTTCTTCTTCTGAATTGCCTTCAGCCAAGCGCCGATTTCATCGTCGATGATCGCGTTGGGGACTTTACTGGCATCCCCCTCCCATTCCTTGACGTCGCGCGGCAAAAAGATCTCGTCCAGTCCGTCCGGCTCGGGATCGGCAGGTTCCTCTGGCTCCGGTTGCTGGCTGCCATGGCCGCCCATCATGATGACAATTTGATCCCCGGCCTGCGCAACCTTGGCGAGCCGATCCCATTCCCGTTTGATGGCTGCGCGGGTGGGGTAGTTCTTTTCATCTTTCTTCCCCTCCGCCTCGGACAGGATGGTGACGTTCTCCTTGGGGCATTTGAATTGCTTGATAAGTAAGTCCTGCATCAGCAAGACGTCATTGGCGGGGCCTTTGAGCCAAAAACGCTCGTTGAGGTTCGGATAAACGGTGACGCCGACAAGCAACGCGTGCATCGTCGATTTCTTCGCCGGCCCCTGGGCAAGAATCGCTGGGGATTCGGTGCTCGGGTAGCCCAGAGCCATGAGCAGGAAGCACGCGATCGCCGTCTTTACCTTCCAGGACATGTGAGTTTGAGTCATGGCAACCTTCCCTATTGGTAGGCAACAACCTTTACGGACCTGATTACGCATTTTGGAACCCCAACATTGAAACACAGAATCTCGCGTGAGTGGACAAAAAAGTGCATTTTTTTTGATTTTTCTGACCAGGCCAGCCGCGGCGAAAGGAGGAAAAGGGGACAATGAGTGTTCATCCTTCGGCCTTCCGCCTTCATCCTTCCTTCAAGTGATGGATTGTAGCGGAAGTCGCCAGACTTCCGGCGGCATCGGAAGTCTGGCGACTTCCGCTACATGTGATCCATCAAGCCACGCGTGACAATGCACTGGCTCGCCGGCAGTCGTTCGGGTACGATCATTGTCTCCGGCCCGGTAAACTCGACGAGAGTCCCCATCATGCGACCACATTTTGTTGCGGCTGCCTGGCCCTTGCTATCCTCGTTGGCAGCGCCACCGATGCTGTGGGCCTGACCGGCAATTTCACGCTTCAGGTTGGCAACCTCCAGAAGGATGGTGACCCGAAGTTAATCGAGCTCGTCACCCGTCTTAACAAGCTGGCCGAACTTCATTGGGAACAACGCGACTACGCGAAAGCGGAGCCGTTGGTCAAGCAGGTCATGGATATTCGGCGTCGAGCCCTGGGTGAGAAACATGCCGATTTCGCCGAAAGCCGCAACAACCTGGCCGAACTCTACGTGGCGCAAGGCGACTACGCCAAAGCCGAACCGTTGCACAAAGAGGCCCTGGAAATCTTTCGGCAGGTGCTGGGCGAGAAGCACCCCAATTTCGCCGCCAGTTTGAACAACCTGGCCGAACTCTACCGGGAACAAGGCGATTACGCGAAAGCCGAGCCATTGTACAAGCGGGTCGTGGAAAACCAGCGTCAGGTCGTGGGCGAAAAACATCCCGAATTCGCCTTCAGCCTCAACAATCGCGGCCTCCTTTACCAGGCTCAAGGCGATTACGCGAAAGCCGAGCCGATGTTCAAGCAGGCCATGGACCTCAGGCGGCAAGTCCTCGGCGAAAGACATCCCGACTTTGCCACCAGCCTCGACAACATGGCCGGCCTTTATTTGGCTCAAAGCAATTACGCGAAAGCCGAACCGCTGGTCAAGCAGGCCATGGAAATTCGTCGGCAAATCCTGGGCGAGAAAGATCTCGATTTCGCCATCAGCCTTAACAACCTGGCCTTCCTCTACTCGGTTCAAGGCGATCACGCGAAAGCTGAAACGTTGGTCAAGCAGTCCCTGGAAATTCGGCGTCAAGCCTTGGGCGAGAAGCATCCCGAGTTTGCCTCCAGTTTGATCAGCCTCGCCCAGGTTCACCGGGCCCAAGGCCATTACGGGAAAGCCGAGGCCTTGGTCAGGCAGGCGTTGAAAATTGAGCGTCAATGGTTGGGCGAGAGACATCCCGATTTTGCCAGCAGTCTGAACAACTTGGCTATCCTTCACCAGGCTCAGGGCGATGACGCGAAAGCCGAGCCGTTCGCTCGGCAGGCGGTACAAATCATGCACGAGAATCTCGAAAACACCGCGGGCGCTCAATCGGAACGGCGTCAGCTCGTGCATCGCAATCTGACGGATAGGTACATCCGCAATTATTTGCTGACGACTGCGAAACTCGCCGTCGTGCCGGCGACCTACGATTTGGTCCTTTCCTGGAAAGGCGCCGTCACCGCGCGCCAACGGCTCACCCGCCTCGCGCGAACCGAGTTGGACAAAGATCCGCAAGCAAAGGAACTCTTCGAGCAGCTCGATGGCCTGTCGCGACAAATCTCCACCTGGAATGCGCTGAGTTCCGACAGGTTGCCCAAAGGCGTCGACCTGCCGAAGAAACTCGCCGCTCTCCTGGCTGAGCGTGAAGACGTCGAAGCGAAGCTTTCCACGCGCACCGACGCGTTCCGCAAATTCAAGCAGAGCCAGAAGCTCACCACAGCCGAGTTGCAGAGGCAGTTGCCCGATGGCACGGTGCTTGTCGATTTCGTCGAGTACGGCCAGAAACTCGCGGCGTTTGTCGTCACCAAGAACACGCTGGAACGCATCGAGCTGGGTTTGACGAAGCCGATCGCGGAGGCCGTCGATCGTTTTCGCATGACGATGAAACGCGGCACGCCCCTGACGGGCAAGGATGATCCGGCCCGCGTGTTGCGCGAGAAACTGCTCGATCCGCTCGACAAGTATTTGTCCGGGGCGAAGCTGGTGCTGATCGCTCCGGATGGACCGCTGCACGCGCTCCCTTTCGCGGCCTTGCCAGGCAAGAAAGAGGGAAAATACTGGATCGAAGAAACACCGATCGCGATCCTCCCGGTGCCGCAGATGTTGCCGGAACTCCTGGCGAAGCGTGATCCGGCTCGTGCCAAGACGCCGCCAAGCTTACTGGCGATCGGCGAAGTCGATTTCGACGGCGCGTTGCTGGCCAAGAATGAGGCGAAAGCCGACGCGGGCTGGAAGAGGCAGCGTGAAGGCTCGCCGATGAAGTGGGAGCGCCTGCCCGGCACGCGCGGCGAAGTGCTGGCCATCGAGGACACCTTCCGTAAGGCGGTGCCGCAAGGCAGGTTGACCGTGCTGCGCGAAGGCCAGCCGACGGAGGCGACGGTGCGCCGCCTGGCATCTCAGAACGAATATTTGCACTTCGCCACGCACGGATTCTTCGCTCCCAAGGAAGTGAAGTCGGCCCTGAATGCACGCCCCAGGGAGGGGGCGTTCGCGACCGATTTCGGGCCGAGGGTCGAGGGCCATCACCCGGGTTTGCTCTCGGGTATCGTGCTCGCCGGCGCCAACAAGCCGACGGACGATGACGACGGCGTCCTGACCGCGCTGGAGGTCGCCGAGCTGGACCTGCGCAAGACCGAGCTGGCCGTGCTGTCGGCCTGCGAAACCGGCCTGGGCGAAGTCGCCGGCGGCGAAGGCGTGCTCGGCCTGCAACTCGCGTTTCAGATCGCTGGCGCCCGCACGACCGTGACCAGCTTGTGGAAAGTCGATGACGAAGCGACGCGCAAGCTGATGGGACGCTTCTACGACAATTACTGGAAGAAAAACATGGGCACGCTCGAGGCGCTGCGCGAGGCCCAGATCTGGCTCCTGCAAGAAGGTCCGACGCGCGGCATCGTTCGAGTGGAGAAAATGGCAGGCGTCCGCCGTGCGCCACCGTTCTACTGGGCCGCGTTCGTCCTGTCGGGCGATTGGCGCTAACCTGAGGCACGAAAAAAGGACGAGTTGGTAGGTCCTGCTCGGCTCAGATATTAGCCCGACGCCCAAGTTTTGAAGTTGCACGTTTTCGGAGCACCGAAGGTGCGCAAACAATTCAGCCCAGGGCAGAGCGCAGCGCCGCCCTGGGAAAAGGCAACCGTCGCACGCGAACAGCCCTGAAAGGGTGTAACACCTACGACCTGTTTTGCCCTTTCAGGGCGTGCCCCATGATTCCGCCGACTACCTAGGGCGGCGCTGCGCTCTGCCCTGGGCTGACTTGTTGCTACACCTTCGGTGCGAACCCAAATGCGCAACTTCAAAACGCGCAAGCGCTGGTTTTTTGCGGCATCCCTCGCTCGTGCGTCGCGCTAACATGCAAGCGACAGGGTGATTTGTCGTATTATTGTCCTAGTTCCAGAAGCAATCGGGCCCCCACCTCGCGGACGTCTTCGCTCGAATCGTTCTGCGCGACGTCGGCAAGAATCACACGTGCCTCGCTGAATCCGCGATGGGCTTGCGCCACGTTCCGCAAGAGGCTCTTCCGGACGTGTGCCGAGGCGTCCTTCGCCAACGCGGTCTTGTGGGCGGCGAACGTGAACGCGGTCATCGGGCGGTAGCCGAGGGCGTTGACAACTTCCTGGCGGACGCCCTCGTTGGTGTCATTGGTCAGGGCTTTGACCAAAAGACCGTCGATGTCGTCGGACTCCAGCCAGCGGAGGGCGATGGCGGCGGCGGCGCGGACCGGGGCGTCTTCGTCGGTCAGGTGTTTGGTGATGACGGGCAACGCCTCGTTGGCGCCGATGTTGCCCAGCACCAGCAGGTTCTGCCGGCGGGCATCGGGAGCGGCCGCACCTCCAATATTCTTGAGCGTTTCTAGCAAGATGCGGTTCGAACGTGCCGGATCGGTATCGGCCAGAGCCCGGGCCACGATGCCGAGCGAAAGGTGAGCCGTGGAGCGGATTTGCGGGTCGAGGGCCTTTTGAACGAGGTCACGCAGGGTCTGTTCAGTGGCCTGCGTCGGTGCCTCGACCATGCTGATCGCCGGGATCAGTTCCATCAGGGCTTCCCAGTCGTCCGGGCGTGCGGCTATCGCCGCTTGCAGGGCCGACTGAGCGTGATCGTTACCGACGCTGGAGAGTGCGCCGCAGAGCATCGGGAACGCCGGGCCCTTGGTTTTTAGGACGGCCAACTCCTTGCCGATGTGGAGCGCAGCGTCGGGGCGCAAGTGAAGCAGTGCCTTGAACTTCAAATACAGCTTCGTATCGTCGGCGCCCGATTCACTGTCGGCCTGGATCTTGGCAAGGGTTTTCATCAACGAATCAAGGGTGTCGTCGCCCAGCTCCTGCTTGTACATGGCCGCGTCTGCCTTGGACCTGTCCCCCGGCGTTGACAGGAGCTGGGCCGTTGCCGCCGCCTTGAGATTCGCGCGCAGCGATTTCTGCTCCGGCGTTTCAAGCTTTTCGCGGCCGATCAGACGCAGCTTCAGCTTCGATTCCGATCGGGCCACGACTTGGCCATCGGCAACGACGGTCGTGGTCTCGTCGGCGATCAGCGATTTCACCGCGCCATCGATGGCGTCGAATTCCACCGCGATCTGTCCCGTCGGATTTACGATGGTGTCGGCTTCGAAGGTTCGCAGTTTTTTCTTGGCCACCTTGGGCACATAGCTCATCCGCCGCTTTTCAAGCTCGATGACCGCGCCCGCCAGAGGTGATTTTCGCGTGTAGCTTGCGAGAAACGTGCCGTTGGGATCCTCCTCGCGGGTCTGCCAGGTTTCTTCGGCGACGTCGGTCGGCAGCACAACCTGTATCGAACCGAGGAGGCTCTTGGCAAACGATTGCGTTATCGACTGCACGTCCTGCGCGAAGCGAACGTTGACAATTCGGCCGCGCGCGTCGAGCTGGACAAAAAAGGGCAGCGCCAGCTCGGTCTCGACCACGCGACCCATGTCAAGAGCGAGTTCCCCCTCGGACACAATCGTAATGGAAGGTTTGCGCAATGCCATGGCGACGACGGCGCCGTCCTTGGTCACCTCGACGACCGTGGCGACCACTTCCGCTGCGACATTCGTGTGAATCCTGGTCGCCTGGCTTTGACGATTCATCACACCGGCAATGTCCTCGTCCGTCAGGCCCATGAAGTTCGACGTCGAAATCGTCAAGTATTCGACGTCGAACACAAGCCGCTGCCCCGGCACGAACCGGTGGGCCAGGCCAGAGGAGCCTTTGGGGAAGAAGTACCAGAGAGCGACTCCCATGGCTGCCAGCGCCAGGAGACTGACTACGAACTTTCTACCAAGCCTTTCTTTCAGGCGCGAAAACATGGCAAGTTCCTTTGAAGGGCGAGTGAATTTGCGTCGATTCCTATAAGCGTATTTTCTCCGCCAACCCTGCGGAGGTCAAGCACTTTTCGATAGTGGCTCAGTTTGCCGTAGGTCAGGCTTTCTAGCCTGACATTTTTGCGAAACCTGTCAGGCTGGAAAGCCTGACCTACAGAGCAAATTGACCCACCACCGACTTTTCGACTTTGATTTGCGTTCTCTGTCTCGGATTTGGCGTTGTTTTTTCAAAGAAGGACACTTTGAAGAGGAGTGGGCGTCACCTCTTCAAAGTGCCGGGTTAGCATGGGTTACTTGTCCAGGTAGTACTTCGCGGTATCGTTGAACGCGTAACCGGTGACCGAGTAACCTGGCCAACTGTGAAGGGCACGATGAATATTCACGTCGTCAAAGGGCCACGGAGTGTCGACGTGGGCATAAAGGCCAATACTGCCGGCCAGGAACCGGGCCGAGTTCTGCATGTACAAGTGCCCTTCGATGTAGGGGCGAGCTTTCGCGTCGAACTTGAGGTCGACTTCGGCGCCGAGGTCCATGTCGGCACGAAGAAAAAGGAGATTTCCTTCAACGCCTACACTTGCGAATGGTATGCCGACGCCCGCTTGAGCATAGGCGTTGACTTCGAGGTGCGGTTTGATGTGGAGGGAGGCGTGGCTCGGGCGCAAGCCGAAAAAGACATGCACGCTGGCAGTGCCACGGACGCCGATTTTTCCCGTGATCGGGATCGGTCCAATTTGGATCGAGAACGCGGTGGCGTAATCCACGCTTTTGGAAAACGACTTGGACACGTTAAAGTTCGGTTTTTTGGAATCGAGGTTGTAGATCGTCGCACCCATGACGGTGACGTTGAACAGCACTCGGTCGTTCTTGCCATCCGGGTTGGTAACGATCGAGCCCTTGCCTTCCAACAGAATCATCTTGTGGTTCATGAGGTAGCCGCCGGCATTGACGTCGCCCTTCAGGGTGATGCCTGCCGTGTTGCCCTCGAGGGTAAAGTCCCCGTGGACGAACGATGCGAACGTGGAATGTTTGCCCATTTCGTAATTCCAGTTCTTGTTGTACTTGTACGTTTTGGGCGACGCCACGACGGCCCTGGGAACATCGACACCGGTCTTCACGGCGTCGTCATGCTTTACCTGGCGACTTCCGATCGTGGGCGGAACCTTATGTTTGTCCGGGTCGTGCTTGATGTGGCCCTTTTCGATTTCGTCGGAGTGCTTTTTCAGCAGTTCGTGAGGTATGATGGCTTCGTGGAGCACGGTCTTTTGGGCCATGGTCCTCATGCTATGGCCAATCAAGTTGAGTTCCGCTTCGAGCTTGTTGATGTGCGTGTAGTACTTCTCGGCAACGACCTTAGAGCCATTTTTCAGCACGATGACGTCGGTCGCCTTCACCGGGTTGCCGGTCTTGGGATCGACCAGTGGGAACGGCTTAAACTTGATCGGTGCGTGTATGATGTCCTTGAAATGCTCTTTGGGGAACACGACCTTCTTGAGGCCCGCGACGTCGATCTTGACCAGCGGCCGCTCGGGGTCAGCCTTGAGGGTGGCCTTGGCGACAAGGGCCGGCGCCGACTTGACGGTCACCACATATTTCGCATCGAGGGTGCCGGACGTGACCGACAGCGTATACTTCCCGGCCGGGGAAGTGAGTTCTTTCGTGAAGGTCGGATTGGCCTGGCCCGTGGCTCCGCTCTTGCCGTCAGGTCCAGCGATGGCAACGGTCAGCACGGCGGTCTTCATGACCTTGACAGGGACCAGTGTCGGCTTGCCTTTTTTGTCTTTTGGGCCGGCCTTCAATGAGAAAGTTTCGACTGGCAACGACGTGACGCTGACCGCCCCGCCGCCAACCGTTACCGTCATCTCGTGCTTGCCCGTGGCGCCCTTCTTGACGGCAAAGGTCCCGCCGCTAAACCCGGTGATTGCACGGGAATCTTCCGCGAATCTGTCGCTGAGTTTGTCGATGTAGGCACCCAGCGCCTTGTCGTCTACGCGCATTGCACGGGCTTCTTTCAGAAGGTCGTCCGGCTTCGTCGACGCGACTTGCTCTGTACCATCGGTATCCCCCTTGAGGTCGAAGGCGGGATTCTCGTGCAGGATGATAGCGCCTGCGAGAAGTGCTTCAGGCGATTTCGAATCGCGGCCCAGGGCGATCATTTGGTACGCCGCATCGATTCGTTTGACGGCGTCAAGGGGGGAGACGGGACCATCCTCATCATCGCCCGGCTGGGCGTAGAGGCTGGTGCCGAGCGCAGCGACCGCTGCAAAGAGCAGCAGTGTGATAGCGTGCTTTTGTGATAGGAATCGGTTCATGTAAGAAGCTCCTTTGCGAATTGCGCTGTCCAATCGACGTAGCCGAAGAAGTGCGCCCTCTGGGTAGTCTGCGTCGTGGCCGCGCTCTATAGTAAGCACTTATTATGCAGAACGCGGACACGGAAGCAAATTGATTTCTGGATTTTTTTTTTAACCCATCACCTGTTTTCGGCGGCAGACCGAGTCAGGAATCCAGAAAGATTTCTTCTCTGGCTCTCTACGTCTGACTCCTCTGTTCGTCACCGCATTTCTTTCGCGTACCTCATCTGCAACAAAAAAATT
>SHZY01000114.1 GCA_009692065.1 Gemmataceae bacterium | reverse complement strand
TCTCGGATGAATACGTCCACGTCGCTGATTGCCTTTTCGGTGTTCGTTGTGGACCAGCGATCCGTTTCGAGAGCCAACTCCGACTTGGCATCGGCGGAGAATGTGGCAATTTTCCGTTCGAGTCCGTCGAGATTCTCGGCCAAACTGCTGCTCGGATCGCCCATTGCCGCTGATGCCTGTTTCATGGCTTTCGCCGCCACGATCTCGGAATCGAGCTTCACCATCTGCGATTGCAATCCGAGAATTTTCGTTTCGATCACGTCCTGGCTCGATAAGCCCGTTGCAATCCCACCTGCTGACGCCACGGCCTCGCAAGAAATAAGGCACTAACCCCGGACTCTCGCCGGTCGCTACCGTCTCGATGACCTGATAGCCGAAGGAGGCTTTGCCCATGTGTGTCGGGCCTACGACCTGGAGCTTCACCGGGCGGGCGCCGTCAAAGTGCCGAAGCCGGGCCGTCTGGATTCCGCCGAGGCGTTCATGGCCGAGGCCCGCCGTGTCGCCCGGCTCAAGCACCTGGGATCGTGCCGGTGCATGACGTGGGCCGGGTGGACGGGAGGAGGGCGTGAATGACCCTTCTCGTCAATGCGTATCCGACGAACAGGGATGTATCCGATTTTGTATCCGACTTCGGCTGCTGACAGCGGAGCATTAGTGGTCGGGACAAATTCCATAACCTGTTGATTGCAAATCGGTTGCGATAAAGTCAGCGGAGTGTGTCGCCAGGTGGGTACGGTGTCCCGGTGCTTCCACTGAAAGGCCACTTGCGATTCGTCGCAAATGGCTTTTTTCGTTGTGCAGCAGCCCGACCTCATCCCTGCGGATTCCGATTGAACTTCAAATAGGGCAGACGTACGCCGCCGAAAAAGTAGTAGTCGGCATGGCGATTGGTCGGTGCTTCGTAGCCGGCGATGGCGAGGGCGGTGACGACGTCGTCCTCGTCCACACCGTCGCCGGATACGCCCAGGCCGCCGACGATCTTGCCGTTCACATAGACGGCGGAACTGCCGGGGAAGAAGACGACGCCGCTGGCGTTGGCGCCGAAGCGGTGGAAGTTTGTGTTCGGATGGAAGGCATCGAAGCCGAAGACGCTCTTGAACGCGGAGATTGGCTGCGGGGATCCAACGTTCAGGCCGGTGTTGCGGTCGGTGCCGTTGTCGTTGAGGATCGACCAGGGGCCAGGAGGCTTCTGATTGATTCCTTCGGGGAAGCGAGGCAGCGCCAGATAGCGGAAAGTGCGCGCGGTCAGCGCTGTTCCAGTTGGGACACCGGCGAGTTGATCCACGGCCAACAACTGAGCGGGGTCGTCGTAGTAGGCGACGTTGCGTGCCTTGGAGACGGCGACGCCGATCGAGAACACCGGCGCATCGGGCATGCGGTATAGGCCGAGAACTGCGCCCGTGCGATCGGTGACGGCGAGAACCATGCGTGTCGTGGTTCCCAGCGGCCGAATCTGGGCGCGCGTCTTGTTGGCCTGGGCAATACCCTGGGTGATGATCTGCTGCACCTGCACGGTTGTTATGCCGACGCCCGCGTGTGGAGTGACCAGCCAGCCGGCCGGAGCGGGCTTGCCGGCGCGCAGCGTGGCTGCGGCCGAATTGACGATCTGGTTGGCGCCGCTGTTCGGGTTGCCTGTGCCTATGGAAAAGAAGGTTTGGGCGTAGTTGACGAGATTCTGCGGCCCCTGCATACCGCCGGGACCGACAGTGTCGAGGGTGATGCCGACGAGGTCGATGCGCGGGAACGGCAGATCGAAGCCCTTCAACGCGGGGATGCCAGCGAGTGCGCCGATCTGGAAGCCGGCCTGCTTGCTGCCGCCAATCGCGGCGAGGGCGATGAACTCGGCTTCCATCGATCGGTCAACCTTGTTCGGATTGAAGTCGGCGCTGAGCTTGGAGTTTTCTTCGCTGGCGAATCCGGTCTTACCGGGGAAGAAGACGCCGATGCCGCCGACGAGGACGCCGCCTTCGTAGATCGGCAAGCCGCCGGGAAGGGTGCCAATGCCGCGCGCGGGGACGTGGGGGAGAGATGGGTCCTTTCGCTGTGCCGACGTCAGCAGCGTGTCGTAATACGACAGCGGCGCGACCAGCGACTTGCCTGCGGGCACGAAGGCGGGGTTGATGTTGAAGCGGCCGACGAGGCCCACGTCGAAGCCCGGGCTGCCGCCGCCGGGGGTGAAGAGTACGCCGCCGGAGCTGGGACCCGGGTTCACGAGCATGTCGCGATTGGTGTTTTCGATGTCGAACAGATCAACCTGCGGCGTATTGGCAACGCCGGGCGGGAAATGCCCGCCGATGCCGATAGGGGCGACGAAGCCGGGTCCGCCGATGGTCGAGCTGGGGCTGGAGATGAAGGTGTAGGAATTCACCTCGCGCTGCGTGATGGTGGACTGGCTGATGAACTGAATGGTGCGCGACGTGAGCGGGTCTTGATCGGATGAAAAGAAGGCGCCGGTGCGCGCCAGCGAGATGGCGCCGTCGATGGAGAAACCGAACACATTGACGTTGCCGGTGACCGCCGCCGAGACGCCGCCTTCGACGCGCACGCCGAGGAGGTTGCCGGTCCGATCGACGATGGCGATGATGGCGTCATCGCTCCCCGTCGCCGCGGCCGCGCGTTGCAGCAACGTGCCGACTTGGGCGGCCGTCAGTGTCAAAGGCGCCTGGACGGCAGCCGGCAGCTGGCTGGCGATGAACGCCGGCGCGATGCGGACTTCGAGAGATTCTACTCTCGGGCGATAGGTTTTCGACATCGCAGGTCCCTTTGTTTGCCGCTCTTCGTTTAGCGCCCGCTAGACGCCATGCGGGCGCTAAACGAAGAGCGTTTCTAGTACCGAAACTCCAACCCAAAGTTGGCGCCATGCGCAAAGAAATCGGTCTGGCGGAACGAAAACGCGGGCCGATTCGTGCCGCCCGCAGTGCCAAACGTCATGCTGGTCGGCACCAGATTCGGATTGACGTTGGCGTCGATCTGGTCACCCGGCCTGGCGACTCGGCTCCAGTACAGGAACGAATAGCCGCCGAAGAGCTGGAGCTGTTCAGTCAACCGCAACTTTAGCGAGACGCCCACCTCGGGAATCACGGCAAGGCTGTTCTGCGTGAAGCGCCCGCTATTGCTGGAGACGGCCAGCAGTCCACCATTTGCCGAGGTGGCCGGCTGGGTGTCGATGCCCGTCGAGCCGGCGATCGAAACTACCTGGTGCGAAACTCCCAGGGCGACGCGGGCGTCGAGATCGAGCGTCCAGCGTTTGTGATGCAGCTCGACACGGGCGCCGACCTGTCCGCCGTAGAAATGGTTGCTCGCGTCGAAGCGATCGCTGACGGTGATCGTGTTGCCATCGAACGGAATGCCCAGGCCCTGGAACTGCGGCGCCAGCTCCACGAGAGAGACCGCGTTGATGTTCAGTCCTTCGCGCAGGTAGAGGTACCGGAACCCACCCGTGAGGTCGAATCGAACCCGCTCGTCGCGCACCAGGCCCCCGCTCAGGTTAGCTTCGGCGCCCTGGAGAAAACTCGGTGCGTCCACGGTGATGCTGCCGCTCATCACGCCGGGGAAGGTGATCAGTGACGAATCCGCAGTATTCGTGGCAAGGTTGTAAAACGGCGTGGCCAGGATGGGCGCGCCGGGCGATTCGAAGTGTTGGCCGATCGATCGGCCCTTCAGAAAGAAATAGCGTGCTTCAAGTGCCCAGAGTTCGTCGTCGCCCACCCATCCACCCAAAGTAAAGCGCCCGCCGCTGCGGTCTTGATAATCCATGCCGCGCTGGCCGAAGACCACGCTCGTTCCCAGCGAATCCATCGCTCCGGGGCGAGGTTCGGTGTAGGGGCCCGTCGTAACAAGGGGCGGAAAGTTGGCCGGCTTGATCCACCAGAGCAGGTACTCGGCACGCAGCCAAACCCGCGGCTTTGATTTCAGTGCCTCCAGTTCTTCGGCGGCCTCGGCGTCCTCGGCGATGCCGACATTACGTCGAATCAAGGCACGCTCGCTCTTTCCTAGCTTGGGTGGATCCTGCACGTAACTCGGACCTTGCCCAAATGCCGGCGCGGCATGGGCCGTTAGAAGAAGCACGAGAGTGAGAAATCGCCAACGCATCCAATTCTGCTCGCGTCACTTTGGGTAAGAACTGTCGCTTGTGCCGACTGCTCCGAATCTACAAGTTTTATCGGCGCGAGCGTCGCTGCCTCTTGATCGGAAGCGCCTGCGTAATCGGAATAGTCGGCGTGTTGGTCAAGTTCGCGTACAGCTTAACCCGATATTAGATGGATGACGGAAATTCCCTAAAGAACGGCGCGGCAACGGACGCGTCAGAGCCGCACACGCAGTAAGCGGTTCCGCGGTAACCGCTTGGGCGAGCGGCAGATGAAAACTCACCCGCCCTGGTGCATTCGTTGCACGGAGGGTGTGTGTGTCTGTGTGTGCAACGAATTGGCGTAACGTGTTGTGTACCAAGTAGTTATTGGCCAATGATTCGCTGCACGCATGCCGCGGGGCCAACTCAGGAATGAGAGAGCGGGTATTTTACCTTCCGCCGTTCGCCTTAATGGGTGCGCGGCTCGGAGACGAATGGGTGATCGGCACAATCAAGGGCCTGGTTAACCTGGGAGCCTTCCTGGTTCTGGGAGGCATTGCGCTACCGGGCTGCGCCAATCTTGCCATGCTCACGCAAAAGGACTGGATGGACACGCAGCGTCAGCCAGAAGGGAAGTCGGCGAGCCAGGACGTTTCCGAGGAGCAAGAAGCGACGTTGGATTCGTCGAAGCAGGTCGGTGCAGTTTTGCCCACGCTTATTCCGACGGCCCTTGCGAAGGAACCCTTGGAGCAATCGCCGACGCCGCCGTCCACGTTCGGATTTGTCAAGATCGTCGAATCAACCGAATCGGCCACGCAGCTTTTATTCCGGACGCAAACGGATGCACCGCTTGGTTTCGCCGGCCGATCACGAGTGTTGCCACGCGATGGGCAGCAAGACAATCACTTCGTGCCGGTTGACGATCGCTGGCGCATCGGCTTCCCCGAGTGGGACCGCTACGGCAAGGGCCATCCACGGGTGGACGATTATCCGTATGCTCAAGGCCGCTGGTGGGATCCGTTCAACCAGAACGTCCTCAAGGGAGACTATCCGATCTACGGCCAAAACATCTTTCTGGAACTGACGGGCACGACCCAGGCGCTCTTCGAGCCGCGCCAGGCCCCGACCGGCACCACGCCTTTCGAAAGCACGACCAATCCCGGCCAGAAGGATTTCTTCGGCAGCCCGAACCAGTTTTTCTACTCACAGAATTTCTTCCTGTCGTTCGATCTGTTCCGCGGCAACGCCGCCTTTCGCCCGGTCGATTGGCGCATCAAGATGACGCCCGCGTTCAACATCAACTATCTTTCAGTGGACGAGCTGGGCGTCGTCAGCCCCGATGTGACCAAGGGAACAACGCGCGGCCGAACCTTCGCCACCCTGCAGGAATGGTTTGCCGAGTACAAGATCGCGGATCTCAGCGACGACTTCGATTTTCTGTCGATCCGCGCCGGCTCGCAACCGTTCACCAGCGATTTCCGCGGTTTCCTTTTCAGCGACGTCAATCGCGGCGTGCGCCTGTTCGGCAATCAGTTCGCCAACCGCGATCAGTTCAACGTCGTCTATTTCAACCTGCTCGAAAAAGACACGAACAGCGGCTTGAACACATTCCGCAATCGCAACCAGCAAGTGGTGATCGCCAACTACTATCGGCAGGACTTCATCTGGCCCGGCTATACCGCGCAGTTCAGCTTTCATTACAACCACGACGCGCCGACGACCAAGTTCGACAACAATGGCTTCCTGGTCCGCCCCGATCCGGTCGGCACTTATCAGCCACATACGGTGGACGTCGTCTACCTCGGTTGGACCGGCGACGGGCACATCAATCGCTTGAACGTCAACCATGCGTTCTACTGGGCGCTGGGCCGCGACTCGCACAATCCGCTCGCGAATCAGTCGCAAAGGATCAATGGCCAAATGGCCGCCCTGGAATTGTCCTACGACATGGACTGGATCCGCTTCCGCACCTCCTTCTTCTGGTCATCGGGTGATCGCGACATCAGGAACGGCAGCGCCAGCGGGTTCGACACCATCCAGGACAATCCGAACTTCGCCGGCGGCGAATTCACCTACTGGCAACGCCAGCAGCTTCGGCTCTTCGGCGTCAACCTGAACCAGCGCATGAGCCTGGTGCCGGACCTGCGCGCTAGCAAGATTCAAGGCCAGGCGAACTTCGTCAATCCGGGGTTGTATCTGGGAAACTTCGGGTTCGACGTCGAGGCGACGCCGAAGTTGCGAATCATCAACAATGCGAATGTGCTCTGGTTCGATTCGCTGAATCCGCTGCAGCAGTTCGTTTACCAGCAGACGATGCATCGTTTCATCGGCGTGGACCTGAGCACCGGCGTGGAGTATCGCCCGTTGCTCAGCAACAACGTGATCTTCAAGGCCGGCATCTCGACGCTGCTGCCGGGCCAGGGCTTCCGCGACCTGTTCAGTAATTTCGATGGGTCCACCCGGCCGCTGGTGGCGGGTTTCGTGGAGGCGGTGTTGACGTTCTAGTTTGCCGATTGCGGCCTAGCAGTTGCTATGCCGCAAGCGGCGTGAACGGAGGGCGATCGTGCTACTCGACTCAGTCAAACGCTATCTGCTGCGACGCCACATCCTCGCGGGCGCGCCGATCGTTGTAGCCGTTCTGACGGCGTTGCAGCCGTGGTCGTTCTTTGAGCGTGCTACCGGACAAGAGCCGATCGAACGCCAGGGCAGCGAGTTGCTGAAGCAAACCAAGCGCGAGGCCGACATCAAGAGCGCCGGCTGCATCCAGTGCCATCAACACACCGGCGATCCGCACGAGAAAACGACGATCAACCTCGGCTGCGTCGATTGCCACGGCGGCCACGCAAACACCAACGTCAAGGAGTATGCGCACGTTCCGTCACGCTTGCCCAACGCCTGGCGCACCTCCGCTAACCCAGTGCGGTCCTACACGCTCTTGAATCAGGAATCGCCGGAATTCATCCGCTTCGTCAACCCGGGCGACCTGCGTATCGCCCATATCAGTTGCGGTGCCTGCCATCAGGACGAAGTGCTGCAAGCCCGCACCAGCATGATGACGCACGGCTGCATGTTGTGGGGCGCCGCTCTCTACAACAACGGCGCGGTGCCCCACAAACAAGCCCGCTACGGTGAAAGCTACAGCATGCACGGCGCGCCGCAGCGCTTGCAAACCTGGCCGCCGCCGACCGAGTACGAGATGACCCGCAAGGGCGTCCTCCCGTACCTCGATCCCCTGCCCCGCTTCGAGATCACACAGCCAGGCAACGTTTTGCGCATCTTCGAGCGCGGCGGCCGGTTTCGTCCGGAGATCGGCATTCCTGACCGCGAGGAAGAATCGGGTCGGCCCCGCGCACGTCTCAGCACGCGCGGCCTCGGCACGGAGAACCGCACCGATCCGGTCTTCGTCAGCTTGCAGCGCACGCGCCTGCTCGACCCGACGCTCAACTTCCTCGGCACCAACGATCACCCCGGCGACTATCGCTCCTCGGGCTGCACCGCTTGCCATGTCGTCTACGCCAACGATCGCTCGCCGATCCATTCAGGGCCCTACGCCAAGTTCGGCAACGAGGGATTCTCCGCAAGCCTTGACCCGACGATCCCCAAAAACGAATCGGGCCATCCGATCAAGCATAAGTTCACTCGCGCCATCCCGACGAGCCAGTGCATCACCTGCCATGTGCATCCTGGCACCAACGTCATGAACAGCTACCTCGGCTACATGTGGTGGGACGAGGAAACCGACGGCGAGCACATGTACCCCAAGAAGCAGAAATATCCCACGTCGGAGGAATACGCACAAGCCTCGCTGAACAACCCCGATGAGGCGTCGGCGCGCGGCCTCTGGTCCGACCCGAAATTCCTGAAGAACGTCACCGATCTCAACCCGCACCTGAAGCACACGCAGTTCGCCGATTTCCATGGCCACGGCTGGGTCTATCGCGCCGTCTACAAGAAGGACCGCAGCGGCAAGTACCTGGACCATCGCGGCGCTGTCATCGAAAAGGTCACGACGCTGGATCTCATGAAGGCGATCGAAATGCCGACGCACATCAAGAACTATGAGCAACGCCCCAAAGCCGCGAAGAAACCCCAGCGCGACGACGTGCCGGTTCACCTGATGGACATCCACCTGGAAAAGGGCATGCACTGCGTCGATTGTCATTTCGTGCAGGACAATCACGGCAACACCAAGCTCTACGGAGAAGTACGCGCGGCGATTGAAATCCAGTGTACCGATTGCCACGGCACCATCAGCAAATACGCGGAGCTGCGCACCACGGGCCCGGCGGCTCCCGACGCCAGCAAGTCGAACCCGACCGGCGGCCACGATCTAACCACGCTGCGCACACCCTTCGGCAAACGCCGCTTCGAGAAGCAGGGCAACAAGATCATTCAGAATTCGATGGTTGAGGCGGAGGTCTCCTGGGAGATTGCCCAGACCAAGGACGTCATCGATCCGAACCATCCTCGCTACAACGAAAAGGCACGCCTCGCCAAGACGGTCCGCTTCGGCAAGAACGATAAGCTCGAATGGGGCAATGTGCCGCTGGATGACAAGGGTCAGCCGAATGAGAATGCCGTCGCCCATTGCAACCAGAACATGAGCTGCATCGCCTGCCATTCGTCGTGGAACCCGAGCTGTTTCGGCTGCCATCTGCCCCAACGGGCGAACAAGAAGTCGCCGGGACTGCACAACGAGGGGGACACCACGCGGAACTATGTGTCGTACAACTTTCAGACCTTGCGCGACGACGTGTTCATGCTGGCGCGCGACGGCGATGTCACGGGCAACAAGATCGGCCCGGCGCGATCCTCCTGCGCCGTCCATGTCGGCTCGTACAACCAGAACCGCGACTCGATCTACCCGCAGCAGCAGACGATTTCGTCCGACGGGCTGAGCGGCATCGCCTTCAGCACCAATGTGCCGCACACGGTGCGCGGGGCGCCTCCTTCGGTCCCGTTCAAACAAGGCAATCCCGACAACGGTCGGGCGGCGCATCCAGAGGCTTATGAGCCCGGCCGCGGGGAAACCAAGACCTGCACCGATTGCCATCTGGCGAAGAAAAACGACAACAACGCGATCATGGCTCAGCTCCTCATGCAGGGGACCGGCTATGTCAACTTCATGGGTCGCTTTTGCTGGGTGGCCTCGAAAGATCACGGCCTCCACGGCGTCGTCGTCACCGAACAGGAAGAGCCGCAAGCGGTGATCGGCAGCACGCTGCACAAGCTCGCGTTTCCCGATTATTTCCGCAAGCATCAGCTCCACAACTATCGCTTGCAGCATGCTCACGAGCACCCAGGCCGCGACGTCGGCGAGCGGCTGAAACAGCCCTTGCGCAAGGCGAATGTCTTGCAGGTGCAGCCGCGCGGCGAATATCTCTATGCGGCGTGCGGTTCGGACGGACTGCGCGTTTTCGACATCGCGTTCATCGACAACAAGTCGTTTTCGGAGCGCATCACGACGGCTCCGGTGTCGCCCATCGGGCAGAAATTCCACGTCCCGACGAAGTACGCCGCCGCCATCGCCGCTCCCTGTACGCCGGCCCCGGATCCGACCAGAAAGCAGAATCCCGCCAACAAGGAGCCCGGCGTCCATCCCCTCTATGGCTATCTCTATATCGCGGACAAATACGAAGGGCTGATCCTGGTAGGCGCCGGCACGCTCCTCGACGGTAATCCGACCAACAATTTTCTCAAGCGTGACGTGACCTTCAATCCGGAGGGCATCCTCAACGGCGCCTGCGGCATCACGATTGTCGGCAACTACGCCTACGTCTGCTGTGACGCGGGTCTCGCGGTAGTCTCGCTGAATGACCCGACGCGTCCAGCGCTGACGGCGGTTGTGCCGATCAAAAAGCCGCGCTCGGTGCAGGCGCAGTTTCGTTATGCGTTCGTCTGCAGCGAGGAAGGCATCACCTCCCTCGACATCACGAACCTGGCCAGGCCGATCCCCAAGGCAATGCTGCGCATGGACGACGCTCACAAAATCTACCTGGCGCGGACCTACGGCTACGTGGCGGCCGGACGGCACGGTCTGGTCATCCTCAACATCGAGAACCCGGAAAACTTCCGCATCGATCAGATCTACAACGCCAACGGGCACATCAACGATCTGCACGACGTGAAGCTGGGCATCACCTACGTCAGTGAATTTGCGTATTTGGCCGACGGCAAGAATGGCTTGCGAGTTGTACAGTTGACGTCGCCGGAGACGCCGGGCAACCAGGGATTCAGCCCGCGGCCGACGCCGCGCTTGATTGCAACCTACCCAATCCCCGACGGAGGACACGCCTACTCGGTCGGCAGGGCGCTCGATCGCGATCGGGCCATCGACGAGAGCGGCAACCCGATTGGCGTCTTCGGCCGCGTCGGCGCTCGCCCGCTAGGGATTGAAGAGCAACGCCGGATGTACTTGCGACCGAATGGCCAACCGTGGTTCGTCAGCGATGATCCGCGCGATGCGATCTACGGACTGCCGCGGCGGTAGTTACCTTCCGAGCCCGAGCGCCAAGCGAGGGAAATGGCCTCTCCTCTCGCTTGCGCTTCCGGCTAAGGATTTCTTGATACTCATTCCTTGCGAGTCTGCTTCTGCCCATTTTGCATTAACCGCTCGAACGTCCGTCGAAACTGTTCCGGCTCGTAGTTGTTGAGCTTTTCGAGAGCGTCCTTCAGAAAGTCCTTGGAGATCTCGACCTGGCCCTTGGGCAATTCGAGCTTGAGCTGCTCATCGAGCTCCTTGAGCGCCTTGGCCGAGTCGGCGTTGGCGGTAAATTTGGGATCCAGTTCGCCTTGAATCGAACGGAAAGCCCAGCCAAACTGGCGCGCGGAGTCGAAATCGAGCAGGCGAAGCTTCGATTCCTTGCCCATGCCGACGACGAGGTGCTGGGCGGCGGCACGATCGAAGGGTGCGGTCTTGAAGTCTTTCAGGATCGTGTCAGCCCATTGAGCGGCCTGGCGGGCGGCAATCGCTACCGTCTTCGCATCGCCGAAGGGTTGCGCGTCAAACGCGGCGGTCAGCTCCTTCAGCTTGTCGCGCAACTCACTCGCCAGCTTTTGCTCGCGCTCCGGATTCGCCTTGCCGACATGGAGCACCGCCAGCGGAACGAGCGCGGTCGGCCAGGCGCGCATGGTCGGCCGGCCTGGTTTCCCCGCGTAGCCGCGCTTTTGCCGCCAACTATCCGATTTCAGATCGTGATGGCAGGCATAGCAATCGAACTGCGCCAGCTCCGGCCAGGCCCTGTCGGCCTCCTTCGCCTCGGCGCCTTGCTCAGCCTGGGCGGCCAGGAGCTTCATCGATTCGCGGAACGACACCAGCGCCGAGACGACCACCAGCTCCGTTCGCTCCAGGCTCGACTTCGATGGATCGTATTCCAGGATCTTCTGGACATTCGCGGGTTTCTCGGACAGGTATTTCCAATGCCGCGGCATGGCGTCCGAGAAGGTTGCCAGCTCGACGCCGGGCAGCGGCGGATGGCCCGCGGCATACATGGCGTGGGTCACCACCTTCCCCTCCGCGGCATTGCCGATGTGGCACGACGCGCACAACGTCGCGCGCTTCTCCGGGTCCCACAGGTCGCGCATGCCGAATTGCTCCTCCTTCACCGCTCGGCCCAACGAACGCCATTTCTTGCGCTGCAGGAACGCGGAATGCTGGGCGACCCAGTCGCTGTAATGGCCGTGACAAACGCCGCAACTGACGCCTTCTTGCGGGTCGAAACTTTCGTGGACAGAATTTTTATCCTCGACAATAACGCCGTGGCAACTCACGCAGCTCGGCTCCTTGGCGATATCGCCCTTGATGCCGAGCAGCTTGGCCATCTGCTTACTACGTTCGCCGCTGAGCACCTTGGCGGCGAGGCGATGCTTGTCATGCTTGGTCCATATATCTACTTCGTCGTAGGCGCAGAGCAGGATGTCCTTTTGGTTCGGGCTGGTCGGGTTGTTATGGCAACCGCCGTTGCTGCACGCGAGCACGCCATAGTAGAGCCGGGCCGGCTTGGCGGGGCCGCCTTGCTCGGCGACGGGGGCGGGCGAACTGCGTGCCGTCTCTCGGCCCAGCACCAGCGCGGCGGCTGCGAGCGTTGCGACGATCATCAACGCGCAAGCTTTGTAGCGTGTGGCGAGCATGTTACGACCCCTTCTTGGAGTTGCTGAGAAGCCTCTGCTTGATCGCCTGTGGATCGAAGTGTAACGGCAGGCCCTCACGAATCGCCTTCGGCAATTCGGCAGGACCCGGCGAGCGCAGGTCGCGCGCTGCTTTACGCAGAGCGGCATGTGACAGCTGGACCTGCGTCAGCCAGTCCGCCGTTGGCGCCAAGTCTGCCCCGCGCGCCTCAACGAATGTCTGCAACCTCGCTTGCAGCGACAGCGAATGCGGAAGTCTTTGATCTAGATCGCGCAACACCGTTCGGCTAATCACCGTGGCTCGGCGCGCGGCGTCGGCCACTCCGTCACGGCGTGGATTCCCCGCATCCATGATCTTTTGCACGGCGCGCAACTGATCACGCAGCGCCTGCGCATCTTCACCAGCAAGGGTCTCGATCGCTAAGGGAGAAAGGGCGAGGTAATGTCCCCACGGCAAAACGCCCGGCTTGCGCTTGCCGTATCCGCTTTTCTGGCGGGCGCTCGGCGATTGTAAGTCGTGATGGCACGCCGCGCAATCATATTCGGCGAACTCGGGCCAGGGCTTCTCGGCGGCGCGATCGGCGAGCAACTCCAGCGCGGCATGCGCCGTCACCAGTTGCCCCACGAGCCAGGCGCGGGCCTCGAAGTCGGGCCGGCCGCGCGCGCTTTTGGTTGCATCGCGATCCTTGAAGTCAGGCCAGTGGCGTGGCATGGCGTCGTGAAACGCGGCGAATTCGAAATGCAGCCGCGGATGCCCGGCGGCAATCAGATCGTGATCGACCTCCATGCCCGGCGCGCCGACATGGCACGTCACGCAAACCTGCGCCCGGCCCGCGAGCGATTGCGTGTCCTTCATGCCCAGAGATTTCTTTTGCGCCGGCGTTTTCAACTGCCAGGAGGCGAGATGATGGAACGCTGCCCAGTTCTTGGCGGGACCGTGGCAGCTTTCGCAGCTCACGCCGTCGGTCTTGAAGTACGGGGCCACGGGCGGCGCCTGTTTCACATCATAATCCGGAGCGACGTGGCACTTCAAACAGCGTGGATCCTCGTGGGCCGACATCGGGCTCCGCAGGTTCTTTTGCATGAGCAAGGAGCGCTCGCCGAAGAGCGTCTCGTAAGCCTTGGCATGCGGATCGCGCGTGATCCAGAGGGTATATTCGCTGCCGGTGTGGCCTTTCGCGAAGTTGGCGTTGTGGCAGGCCGAAGCCGAGCAGGAACCGGCGCCGAGGAATTGAGGCGTGCGCGACACCTTCGTCGGTCCCGCGTCAGCGACCGATGAATCTGGCTCGCGCAACAGCGCAAACGCAATCCCGAGGGGCACGATTGCCAGGAGCAGCAGCCGCGGATTCACGAATGCCCTCCCTGGGTTAGCCGCGTGGTGAAAAGAGTCGCCCAAGGAATCATCGCCGCGGAGAGGCAGCCTTGTCAAGCAAATCTCGCGGCAAGATAATCCCGTTTACCGGCGCAACGCTCAAAATTCATACGCCTTGCCAAAGTCGGCGATTTTCAGGTTCGGCAGGCGATGGGCCAGCAGTTCCGCGGCCACCTGGTCCTTGGCCCGAGCGCTCAGATGCACCGCGAAAAATGTCACGGGGCGCGACACCTTTTGCATCTCCTTGACGAACCCGGCAGGCGTGAGATGCTTGGTCACGTCGGCGAGGCCCGCCAAGTTATTCGGCAGCGTGGCTTCGAGGAACACCGCCTTGAGGTTCGGCGTGAGGTCGGCGCGTTGCCAGATCTCCGTGGTCGCAGCAGTATCCGACGGGATGACAACAGCAGCCGCATTGTCTTCGAGGATGAACCCCAACGTCGGCACCACATGATCGACCGCCACCAGCGTGATGCGCAGCCCCTCCACCTGAACGGTTTGACCGGCGGCGATCGTATTGACGTTCACAAAACGCCGGCCTTCGTGGGTCATCTCCAGAAACTTTGGCCACACCCGCCCATTGAAGACATCTTGCCGCAGCGACTCAAGAACGATCTCGCTGGCATGAAGCGTGACTGGCGCGCCACCCATATCGAACACGTTTATCAAGAAAACGGGCAGCGTGGCCCAATGATCGAGGTGCGTATGCGACACGAAGACGTGCCTAACGGCCGCTTGCTCGGCCGGCGTCTGGTAGAGGCCGAGCGAACCCGCGTCGATCGCGACGCTGCCGTTCACCAGATACGAGGTCAGGTGCTGACGGGCGTCGGCGCCGAATGACGAGGGGAGCAGCGTGATTTTCACGGGACGGCTTCCTTCGGGAGTTCTCTTGCCTTGCCGCTTAGCGCTCGCATGGCGCCTTGCGAATGCTAAGCCGCAAGCGGAAATCTGTAGAGTCGCTCATCAACCGTCGTTCATCATATTCCGGATCGCGTCCGCATGTTCATGAATTCGCCGCCAGCCCTGGGCGAGTTCACGCAGCGCGTCCGGCGTTTCCAGCAGGATCGGATGATGCACCTGGATACAATTCGCGTGAGCGTTGGCGGCCTCAGCGAGCGCCGATCCCTGGCGAAATCGCTTCGGCGACCGCGTGACATGCGCGGCCGCGAAGCCTTCATCGACGGCGAATCCCTCGGCACGGAGCGCGGCGATTATCTTATCCCGCGGCAATCCGAAAGCGATTTGGTCGATCTTCATGCCGAGCTTGTAGAACGCCGGCAGCGCCTCCTCGCCAGGCCCGACGAAAGGCCGCACGCCTGGTAAATCGGCAAAAGCTTCGCACAAGACCTGCACATTTCCCCAGCGAAGCTGATTTCGTTCATCGAGTCTCTTGAGTTGCGGCACGAGCAGGGCGGCTTGCAACTCCGTCATCGGGCAGACGATATTTCCCGCGCGCACCAGATGATTGCGCGCCCGCTGCGCGACCTCGGCGTGCCGTGTCAGAAGGGCGCCGCCGCGGCCTGCCGACAGCAGCTTCGAGCCGCCGAAGCTGAACACGCCGGCGTCGCCCCAGGTTCCCGCGCGGCGTCCTTCTATTAGCGCCCCCGGCGCCTGGGCGGCATCTTCCAGCACGACGAGCCCTTTTTCACGCGCCAGGTCCATCAGCTCGCGCATCGCCACCCGGCCGCCATGCAGATGCGACGCAAGGATCGCTTTCGTCTGCGGCCCGATGGCGCTTCGCACTGCCTCGATTGAGAGATTCCAGTTGCGTGGCTCGATATCGACCAGCACGGGGATCGCGCCGACGGCGTGGACGCTCAGGAAGTTGCCGGGATAGTCGTAGTCGGCGAGGATTACTTCAGCGCCGGGACCGATCTGAAGTGCCCGCAGCCCAAGCTCGACCGCATAGTTGCCGCTGCCGCACGGCAAAACGTGTTCGACCTGATGATAGTCGCGCAACAGCGTTTCGAGTCGTTCCGTTTGGCCTGCCTGATACTTGCCCCACCAGCCGTCGCGAAATGCTTGCTCGAAGACCTCGCGGATCTCCGGATCGGCAAGTGGCCAGGCGGGCGGCCCCTGCGGGCGCGTCGGCGTTCCACCAAGAATGGCGGGCAGGCTCATGGCAGCGGTTTCCCACACGAGATTCATTCGCTGTCCTACCAGCCCCACGCGCCAGCGTGGGGATAGCCTTTCCGATGCTCGATCCCCACGCTGGCGCGTGGGGCTGGTAGGGATTACGTCCTGAATTTCCGTGTAATCTTAGCACAGCTTATGGTATCATCACAGCAGGCACTTTTCTCCCTCTTGAGGATCTCGAACATGCGATCTCGTCTTATCCTGGCAGCGGCGGCGCTCGCCCTCTTGTCGGTCGGATCGACCGGCGTGCAGGCGGCGTGCTGCTACTTCTCCGCCAAGAACACGGACATTTTGCAGCCGGCCCAGAAGGTGTTCATCACCTGGGACCCGAGCGAGAAGATCGAAACCTTCACCGTCCAGCCCAAGTTCGAAGGCAACGCCCTCGATTTCGGCATGGTCATCCCAACGCCCAGCCAGCCCAAGCTGCACGAGATGCCGCGTGACTTCTTCAAGCATCTCGCCATCTACACCATCATGAAATCCCGGCAATCGCCGCAGTCGAAACTGCTCTATCTCGGCCGCTACCGAGGCGAAGGGCGTGAATTGGAACGGGCATCCAAGGCCTCGGACCGACTCGGCGAAGACAAGGACTCCGCTGCCGCCCCGCGTCCGAAGGTCATCGTCCTTGAAGCCGGCGTGGTCGGCTCGCTCGATTACAAAATCATCAGCGCTGACCGGGCCGACGATCTCTTCCAGTGGCTCAAGGACAACAAGTACAACTATTCCGGCGACGAGGCCACGCTTGGCCATTACGTCCAGAAGAAATGGATCTTCACCGTGATGAAGATCGACACCATGCAGATGAATCGCAACAAGGACGGCACCTTCGACGGCGAAGTCACGCCGACCCGTTTCGCATTTACCAGCCAAAAACTCGTCTACCCGCTCAAGATCACGCAGATCTCGGTGCGTGAACGGACCGAGGCGCTGTTCTATGTGCAGGCCCCCTTCAAGGTCGATCTGCCGGGCGACATGACCTACCAGTACAACTGGCTCACGATGCTCGATTGGTCGCGCGGTTGTCAAGGGGGCATCCCCGGTCGCGGTCAGGTTTGGCTGGACGGCATGCAGGGCCAGATCCCCGCTCTCATGGCCCGCGCGCGCGAGCTCAATTTCCAGTTCCAGCCCCGCCAGCGCCCGCAGCCCAACAACAAAGGCCACATCCCGACCACCATGGAATGGGCCCGCAAGCTGACCAAGGCCGACATCAGCGTCCTGAGCGGCAAGGCCCCGTACTCCGAAATCGTGCCGGACGTCGATGAAGGCTTCACCGCCGCCGACATGAACGATCCGAAACGGGCCGAGGCGATTCGCAAGGTCATCCAGGCACGCCTGACAAAGGCCCAGCGCGAACGCCCATTCGGCTATCTGGTGCGCCACGCCCCGGCCGACGACGTGAACAACCTGCAACAGCTCGCCGGGCACCTAAGCGCCGAGTTGTTCATCACGAAGTTTCGCAAGATTTTCGCGCGGGATGAGATGAACGACGATCTGGCACTGGTGCCAGCCCGCTACAACGGCGCCGAGGACACCTCGGAGTACGAAGAGATGCTGCCGTCGTCGCCGCCATGAGCCAGGGGTCAGGAATCAGGAATCAGGAATCAGGATTATCAAACACAAAGCCCACAGGTGCAAGCCTGTGGGCTTTTTTATTGTCTCCTGTCCCCTGACTCCTGACCCCTGAATTACGTGTGCACTTCCGCATACATCACAAACGACACCGGTCCGAATACCAGCACCGGCAGCCACGCGGCCAGAGCCGGCGAGATCCATTTCACTTCGTCCTGGGCCAAAGACTTGCACGCGAAGATCGAGGCGAAGAAGACCACGCACAGCATCAGGCACAAACCGGCGCTGATGAAGATGTTGCGATTCTGATCGCGTAGGATGACCGACAGGCCGAGCAAGACGAGAATGATGCCGACCAACGGCCGGGTGAGCCGGGTATGGAAAACCACCGCCAGGTCGCCGAGGAGCCGCTGGGTGTTGTTCGGGCGATCCAGTTCCTGAAGAATCTGCCAGGTCGGCAGGTAGAGGGTCCAGTTCTTGACGCGCACCACGGTATCCAGATCGACGGCCTTGGTCTTGAGGAAATACGCGCCGTCGCCGAGCGGCATGAGGACGTCGTCCTCGTCCTCGCGCCAGTTGGGAAGCTCCGGGGGATTCGTGTTCTTTAAGAGCCAGCCGCCGGAGCGGAGATCGCCGTCCTGATGAGGAATGTAGCGTGCCTCGCGTGCTTGCAAGGTCCGCATCTGCCCCTGGCCGACGTGCGCGGGGATGATTGCCACGAACTCGCGGATCATCGACTCCTTCTTGACCGCGTTCTTGCCCGAGATATGGGTGCCGTTCAGATCCCAGGTGCCGCGGACCTCGGAGTCCTTGGCACCCTCGGGATTTGCGCGGTTCTCTACCATGAAGATGTCGATGTTCGGCAGGGCGAATTCCTGATTGACCACGACCAGCCCCATCATCGCGAATGCGCAAAGAAGCACCGGCTGCACGGCGCGGCGCGTCGAAACTCCCGCGGACAAGAGCGGCAGCAACTCGTTGCTGCGCTGCATCCACGCGATCGTGAACATTCCGGCCAGCAGCACCACCGACTCGCAGAGCCGATCGAAAATCTGGAACGACTTGTAGCCGTAGTAGGTGCCGATGAAGCGCAAGACCGACTCGAAATCCTTGCGCTGAGCCGTGAAGTCTTCGAGATTCATGAACAAATCGACGACGATGAACAACCCCATCAGGCTGACCAGGCAAAAGAGGTACGCCTTGACGAAGTTGAAAACCATCTGCCGATCGAGGATCGTGAGCATAGAGTACATACCGATGACGGAAGGATCAGCCGCTTGCCGTTTAGCGTTCGCGCGGCGTTCGGCGAACGCTAAACGGCAAGCGGCGAAGCGTTCTTTATTTCTGCAACCCCACCACGTGCCCCGTCACCGACCGAAGTGCGGGCCTAGCGCGGTGGCGCGGTTCATAGGGCATCACGTACTGTGCGATATAAGGGTTGGACGCGTTGGCGGTGAACTGGCCGAAGCCGTGCGAGCGGAGTTCGCGCAGGGCGTCCTCCTTGCTCCAGCCGTCATATTCCATGCGGTAGATGGCTGCCATCACGCCGGTGCGGTGCAGGCCCGCCTTGCAGTGGATCAACACCGGATACGAATTCTTGTCATCCATGATCTCCAGGAACTCATCCACCGCCCGCAGCCGTGCCTTGCCGACCTGATTGTCCGGCAACAATTCGACGAAAACGAATCGGTAGCTGACGCCGAGACTGGAGCACAGCTCGCTTTCCTTGATCGTGGTCCAGTTGAATCGACTGGCCTGCAGCTCGGGATCGGGATCCTCGTCCCAGAAGGTGATGACGGTCTTGATCTTGAACTTGTCAATGCAGTCGCGAAAGCCGTCCGCGCTCAGGCAGCCGCTACGGTAGACCTGCCCCTCGACAATGGGCCGCAGCCGCTTGGAATGCTCCAGAGCATGGCGGTAATAAAGGTAGGGAGCGTAGAACATGAAGCCCGCCAGGGCCAAACCGGCGGCCCAGCGAGGGAGATCGAATTTGCGCACCATGCCACCTCGCGAAAGAGACATCCCTGTCATCGGCTGAATGATGCCGACTCCTTCGCAATTTAGCAATGCCGACCAGGGCGACACTGGCAAGCTGGGCAAGAGACGAAATCTCGGACGACCTTGGCGCGATATTGCCCAATGATAGGGTACCGAAAACGCACAGGAGACGTCAGTTTCGTTGGGCGTGACACAAAGAACGCTCATCCGGTAGAAGCGTACTCCTACCCCGGAGCCGGATCAGCTTGACCGGTCCGTGGGCGCATTCAAATCTGAAACGCAACAACGCGGCTAACTTATCCTGAACAACCGTCTGCGCAAATGTCTCGACTAGCGAACTCCCGCCGAAGTTCTCGGACCACGGCTAGCAGCCCGTTGAAAAACGCCTCTTGACAGGCATGGTATGCTGTTGCCCAGATGTTGGGGATATCAACGTACCCAAGACCAAGGAGTCACGATGGCTCTGGGCAAACGAAAACGCGAAGAGCAAGGGCTGTGGATCGCTACCACTGAGTTGCCGAAGTCGCCGGGGCATCCGTTCTATCAGAAATTGAACGAGCTGCTGGCCGAAGCCAAGTTCGATTCTTGG
>SHZY01000113.1 GCA_009692065.1 Gemmataceae bacterium | reverse complement strand
TACTTTGCCGATCAACCCAGCCCGAGCCTGCTGCCCGACACCACCTGAGCCGCTTCCTGCCGGTACTTCCATTCATAACGTAGTGTTGGCCATTCTCGAACGCAACTGGTACGCGCTGTCGGCAGTATTCGACCGTGAACGGCTACGAATTTCGTTTCGTGCCCGACTGGGGCAACAGCCGCTCGGTCATTCAGGACGCCTATCTCAACATCCATTACTTCGACGAGCTGCAGTTTCAGGTTGGCAAGTTCCGGCCTACTGTCGGCTACGAGGCCTGATCCGCGCTCGGTTCATGCCAATGTTCGAGCGATCGATTCTCGATCAGCTCATTCCTTCTCGCGACATCGGTATCATGCTCCACGACCAAGATTTGTTCGGCGGCCGTCTCGACTACGCGGTTAGCGCCATGAATGGCGAGATGAGCAGTGATCTCGATTCAAACAAGCTGCGCGACCTGATCGGGCGAGTGGCCGTCACTCCGTTTCACGGCGATTCGTTCCCCGAGATCTTGCGCCAGTTCCAGATCGGCTTCTCCGGCAGCATCGGCAAGCAGGAAACATCGCTGGCCCCGAACGTGCTGCGAACGCCTGGTTCCATCCCGTGGCTCACGTTTGGATCGAACGTCCAGGCTGACGGCACGCGCACGCGCTGGACGCCGGAATCGACGTACTTTTACCGCTCGTTCGGGTCCGCGGCACAGTACCTGCATATGAGTCAGGAAGTTCGCGCCGATGCGGCGGCTCCGATCATGAATATTCCGTTCAACGGCTACTATCTCCTCGCAACCTACCTGCTAACGGGCGAGCAGCGCACGACGTACAATCAAGTCGTCACACCGAATCGGCCCTTCGATCCGCGTCACCCACTTGCCTCGCCCGGCGCCTGGGAAGCGGCCGCGCGGTTCTCCCATTTGCAGGCCGGCGAGCAGATCTTCCTGCCTGGCAATTTGCGGTTGGCCAATCCCAAGACCAGCAGCGCGGTGGCCTCGGAACTCACGCTGGGCATCAACTGGTACTTGAATTCGCTGGTGCGCGTGCAGGCGAACTGGGAACATGCGTGGTATCGGACGCCGATCAATCTGGGTACCAATGCGTTCTTCCGCCAGACGAACGCGGTGTTGTTGCGGTTTCAGATTATCTTCTGAGCCGCTTGCGGCGTAGCAGTCTACTACTGCTACGCCGCAAGCGGCGAATCAGATCATGTAGTACAGCACATCCTGCCGGCCCTCACCGCGGCGCGGGCAATCCGCACAGTGGTCGCCCTTGAGCAACTCATACGCGAAACGGACGGCGTCCAGCGTCGCTGAAAAGATCACTTCCTTCTCGCGAAAAAGGTATTCCTTCCCCAGCTTCGCTTCGAGTCCGCTCGAACGGATCACCCTGGCGAAATCCTTGCGCACGCCGCACAGGATCACTTGGATGCCTCGCTCGCGCAGCCGATCGATCAGGCGATCAAAAACCTCCAGGCAAACCGCATCGGGATTGCGCACGCGTTTGACGCGCAGGACGATGACGCGCGTGGCCGGCTGGGCTTGTGCCTCGATGGTTTCGAAGTGGCGCTCCAGGTCGGGCGCGGAGCCGAAGAAGAGTTCGCCTTCTAGGTTGTAGATCAAGATACGATCGCAGCGTGGATCGCTGGCGGCACGCTCACGAATGAGATGCTCGGGCGTCATCGTCAATTCGGTCAGCTCCAGGCGCGCGGCCCGGCCCACATAAAGGACGACCGACAAGAAAATGCCGATGAGGATGCAGAACTCGATGTTGATGGCAATCGCCGAGACGGCGGTGACGAGGACGATCTTCATATCGAAGCGTGTTGTGCGCAAGTGGTACATCAGTTGCTTGCGGTCGACGAGCCGCCAGGCGGAGACGAGGAGGATGCCAGCGAGCGCCGCGCGTGGGATGTAGTAGGCCAGCGGCGCGAACAGGACGACGGTCAAGGCGACGGCGGCGGCGGCGACCACGCCGGACCACTGGCTGACCGCGCCGGCCTGCACATTGATGGCAGACCGCGTCAACGACCCCGAACCGGGAAAGCACTGAAAGAAGCTGCCCACCAGGTTGGCCAGCCCTTCGCTCAGGCACTGCTGATTGATGTCGAGCTTTTGATGCGTGCGCGAGGCAATCGCCTTGGCCATCGCCACCGCCTCAATGAGACCCAAGACGGCGATGGCCAGCGAACCCGTCAATAATTGCCGAATCATCGGCCAGGAAATGGTCGGGACCTCGGGAGCTGGCAGATGCGACGGAATGAAACCGATCACTTCAACCCTTTGGGGACCTTGGTCCCAATCGAGATACCATACCGCCGCCGCCGCCAGGACGACGACGATCAGGAATCCCGGGAGTTGCACGCGCATCCAGACGCCGAACCAGTAGAAGGCAACGACCAGAGCGATGGTTGCTGAACCGAGGGCGACCGCGCGATAGCTGATCTGATCCATCTGCCTCATCGTGAGAAAGTACCGCACCAGGAAATGATCGTCGTGTTCCCCGGCCCGGGGCAAGCCGAGAAAGTTGCGTGATTGATCGAGTGCCAAGAGGACGGCGGCGCCCAAAGTGAAGCCGACGATCACGGAGTGCGAAATGAATCGAGACAAATCGCCGAGCCGAAAAAGCGTGATCGCGATCTGAAAGATGCCGATCAGGAGCGCCATCAGGATGGCGGCAGCCAGGCGGTCGTCTGCTTTCTCAAACGCAACCAGCGCGCTGGCGAGGGCAATGCAGATGGCGTTGGTCGGGCCGTTGATGAGCTGCCGTGAGGAATCGAAGAGGGCGCCAACCGCGGTCATGATGATGGCGGTATAGAGTCCATACTGCACCGGAATTTGGGCGATGCTGGCGTACGCCATCGCCTGTGGCACCGCAATCGCGGCCACGGTCAGGCCGGCGAAGAGGTCCAGCCGCAACGAACGCCAGGAGTAGGTTCGCAGCGAATCGAGCGCGGGGACGCGCAGGAACACCCATTCCATCGCGGACGCCGGCGGCGGACCGACGTCGTCGTTCGTCTGCTCATCACTCATGGTCGTAGTGTAGGGAATAGCACGAAGCGGCAGTAGTCTGGCTCTTGCTCCCCTCTCCCCCGGTACTCCGGGGAAGAGAGGAGGATGCGCTCTCGTGCTAACCAAGTTGATAGAATAGCCGCATGAAAATCCGCCGCATCCTCGCTTATCAGGTCGATCTGCCGCTGCACGAAGGAAGCTACAAGTGGTCGGGCGGCAAGTCGGTCGATGTATTTGACAGCACCGTGATCGAGGTCGAGACCGATAACGGCGTCGTCGGCTACGGCGAAGTGTGCCCGCTCGGGCCCTTCTACCTGCCGGCGTATGCGAACGGTGTCCGCGCCGGCATCGCCGAACTTGGGCCACACCTCCTCGGCGAAGATCCACGCGAGCTGCAAAAAATGAATCGCCGCATGGACGCCGCGCTCAAGGGGCATCCTTACGTCAAGTCCGGCATCGACATGGCGTGCTGGGACATCCTTGGCAAGACGACGGGCCAGCCAGTCTGCGTTCTCTTGGGCGGGCGCTACGGCGACGACTTCGTCCTCTACCGCGCCATCTCGCAGGAATCCCCCGAGGCGATGGCGAGTAAAGTCGCCGGCTATCGCGCGGAGGGCTACCGCCGCTTTCAGTTGAAGGTCGGCGGCGATCCCGCAGTCGATATAGCTCGCATCAAGGCCGTCGCCGACAAGTTGCAGCCTGGAGATCGCCTGATTGCCGACGCCAACACCGGCTGGCTGATGCACGATGCCCTGCGCGTGGTGCGGGCCGTGCGCGACGTGGATGTTTACATCGAACAGCCGTGCCTGAGCTACGAGGAATGCCTGACGGTCCGCAAGCACACCGATCACCCGTTCGTGCTCGACGAGGTGATCGATTCCATTGACGTACTCCTGCGCGGCCATGCCGACCGGGCGATGGACGTGGTCAATCTCAAGATCAGCAAGCTCGGCGGCTTGACGAAGACGAAGCAGGCGCGTGACCTGTGCGTGTCGCTCGGCATCGCGATGACGCTCGAAGATAGCTGGGGCGGCGACATCGTGACGGCGGCGATCGCCCATTTAGCGCACAGCACGCCGCCGGAGTTTCTGTTCACCGCGACTGATTTCAACAGCTACGTCACGGTCAGCATTGGCCAGGGTGCGCCGCGGCGTGTAAACGGCAGGATGGCGGCAAGCACCGGGCCTGGGTTGGGCATCGTGCCGCGGATGGATGTGTTGGGTAAGCCGGTTGTCGATATTTTCGCGAGCCGAGCCCCGTAAGGGGCCGGGTTGAGCACACGCTTGCTGGCTGCTTAACCCGGCCCCTTACGGGGCTCGGCTCGCCAACCAGAGAGTTCATCATGGACAAGACGATTGCAGCCGTCTTCATGGTCACGATTTTGGCGTCGCTATCGGCAATAGAACCGCCGCCGCCGATCCCGACCGCGCACACCCAGCGCGACATCGAAGGCTGGACGGTCCACATCGACAACCGCCTGCTGGCCGATGCCGACAAGAAGCTTGGCGATCACGCGCTGCGCTTGCTCGCCAATCGGCTCTACGACATCAAGCACGTCGTACCAGCCGAGAAGGTCAAGCAGTTGCAAAAGGTGCCGATCTGGCTCGACAAGTCGCACGGCAAGCTTCGTCCCGCGCAATACCATCCGAGCAAGGGCTGGCTCAAGGCGAACGGATTCTCTGAGAAACTCGCCCGCTGCGTTCATATTCCGGTGGCGGCCGAGTGGTCGAGCGTCAACCATCAGCGCGTGCAGCCGTGGTCGGTGCTGCACGAACTCGCACATGCTTATCACGACCAGGTGCTCGGCTTCGACCATGCCGAAGTCGCCGCCGCCTTTGGCCGGTTTCGCGAAAGCAAAAAATATGAAAGCATCCTGCACATCAACGGCAACAAGACCAAACACTACGCGCTGACGAACGAGAAAGAATTCTTCGCCGAGATGACCGAGGCGTTCTTTGGAGTGAACGACTTCTTCCCGTTCAACCGCGCGGAGTTGCAGCGCGAGGAGCCGGAGATTCATGAGTTGCTGGCGAAGGTTTGGGGGACAGCGGAGAGCAAGAAGAAGGCCGGGAAATCGCGGGGCGAGCGCTAAGCCGCAAGCGGTGGGTCTCGGTTCCAGGGGCAGCCAATCGATGAAGTCGAAGCGGGCGTGCGGCGAGGATACCGGCGCCGTTGCGGCGCCTTCATAAGCGGCCCGGCACGGCTTGAGCAACGCCATAAGGTCCTCGTACGTAAATTCTCCCTGCTCGCACAGGAACATCAAATCCGATTGGCCCGCAACTCGCACCAGCCGCAACTCAGGAAACAGGTCGAGTACCGATTCGCTCAAGCCCTTGTCCGCGTTGCTGGCGGGGATCCACAGGAACTGATGCCGGCCCTTGCCTTGCTTGTTCAGCCACGGCGACGCGGAACGCTGGAGGTATTCCTCGGTTTGCTCGCGCAGACTGCTCTCGCTGGCGGCGCCGATTGCCGATTCTCCGGCCTCGGCCTCGTTCTTGATGATCTGGGCAACATCCATGATCGGCAGGTGCAGATTGAGGAACTTGGTGGCGCCTTCCAGAAGCGGGACCGCCATTTGCCGGGTGAGATCGTCGTTCATGCAAGCGCCGTTCAGCCCGCCATGCGGCTCAAGCACTTTTTCATGCAGCTCGCGATCGAGCTGCTGCCATTGCTCGGGCTTCAGGTACAGGAGGAACGTCAACGCGGCCTGTTCGAGGTCGTCCTGGCCATTCGGAAGGACGACGCGAGCCGTGTCGGACTGGCGGATCGTTTCCAAGAATGATTCCGTGGACGGCGGCGGCGACCGGCCAAGCGTGCGTTCGCCGCTGAGTTGTACGGTGCCGTTAAGTTCTTCTTCCTGCTCGTGCGTGGGCCGATCCAGGTTTTCTTGCAAGTGGCGCAGACGCTGCCGGCAGAAGCCGAGATCGCGGAGCCGATCGGCGAGCTTGGCGATGAGCGTGTTGAAGCACTGGCGGGCGGCGCCATTGAGTTCCTCGATGACGCGGATATGAGCGTAGTGCGAAAGCTTGTCCAGGAAATTGCGCAAGAGCCTGGTCTTGGAGCGGCCGCCGAACAGGCGGAACCCGCCACTGCTGCTGATGCACTCATGCATGGCGATTTCGACATGCCGCCAGGCCTCGACCGTATTGGGAGCTTCCTGCTGGCAAAGCTGATTCTGCGCTGTGGCCGCTTTCTTGAAATGAGAATGCAAGGAATCCAGGGCGGTTTCCGCGCCGGCGACGCGAGCGCCATTCGCTGTAGTCTTGATCGTCGGCGCCGGCGCCCATCCAGTCACGGATGCGGTTCATGGCTTGCTTGCACCAGTTACCTGCATCATCCTGCGCTGTCGATTCGCCGAGCTGGTCCGCGAGCTTCGCCAGCATGCTGCTGAGAACTTCGCCAGGCGTCGCAGCCGCAACCTCGCCCGCACTACCGGTCAATTCTGCCTGCCCAGCATAACGCTGCGTCGCAAGTTCCTATGCGTAGATGACTTGCAAAAATTAGGTAAAATAAACTATGTTTTCGCGGCCCCAGGTAAATACAGCCCTTCGATTGGGTCATGAATAATCCGGGCTAAAACGATGACATCAGCCGCGCAATCGGCAAATTCCACAATCTACACCCAACCACTACAGGTCGAACGGAACCCGCATGTATTTCGCAATTCACATCAAGAAATGATTGTCGCACTTATGCCGATTGCTCTACCTTTAAGTAAGTAGACCGTGGAATCGCTTTGTTCGGTGTGTTCCGTGCAAAAAATGGATCGAGCCAAGTTTACTTGGCAGATTGCTCAAGATACATGCAAGCCAGTCGACAGCATCGTCACCTCAGCCGAACGCTGCCAGTTTGATCGCGGCTAACTTCCCGTTGCCGGCGCCGACGGGATCGCAATTAACAAGCGCCGCTTGGAAGGAGATTCCGCATGGCTCTTCGCTTTACCTATGCCGTTCTGGCGCTGACGCTGATTCTCGCGACCGGCTGCCGAACCCGCTCAAACTATCGACCGGCCTGTGCGCCTGCGATCGTGGCGACAAATCTGGTTCAACCGCCGTGCCCGCCCGGGCAGCTGCCGCCGCCTCCGCCCGTGCTGCCGGCCCGCTAACCCGTGTAGTCCTCACGTTCCACGTGAGGACACGTCGTCACGCGGAGCGTGGCGACCACACTCACCCATTTCGCACATTGAGCGAATGTCAATGCGCGGGAACTTGATCAAGGGAGCTATGCTATTATGTTTCACAATGCTCACGCATTCGCCCTGGTCGCGCTCTTGGCTGCCGTCCCGTCCTGGGCCTCGGCAGAGCAACTGCGCCTTCGCTATGTGCCGATGGACGCCGCCGGCACCATGACCCAGGTCCCCGCCGGACCCGACGGCAACATGGGCGAAGTCAAGCGCGGCCTCGGCCTCCGCGCGATTCCGCATTCCTATGTCGTGAAGCCGAATCAAATGGTGACGTTCCGCCATCCGTTCAATGGCAAGAACGCCACGGTGCCGATCCGCTTGCCGAGCGGTACGCCGCGCATGGAACATCGCTCGGATCGCATCATCTACAACTACGGCGACTACACGGTCGAAGCCCGGTTCAACCCGGATGGCTCCATCGACATGGTTTACAACAGCGGCCTGCTGCGCCCGCTGCGCCTGAACTAACAAAACCGCCGAGCAATCCATCACTCCGCGCCCATGGTTGCGGAAGGTGGCTCGCTCGGCGGTTTCGCGCACTTCACCGCGCCTTTGGCGCTCTGCCCTCTCGATCCACCTGATCAATGAAACCCCGCACCTCAGCAAAGAAACTCGCCGGCAATGGATCGTTGTGATCCAGCCCCGACAAGCGGTGAAATCGCACCGGCGCCGTACAGGCATCGCGCAGTTTCTCCGCGTGTACGAATGGCATCAACCGGTCCTGGTCCGCCTGGGCAAGGAAGATCGGCGCCTGACATTTCGGAATCTTCTTCAAACTGTCGAAGCGATTGGACATCACCACGGGTGCCGACGCAATCGAGAATTGTTGCTGCACGACCGCGGGTATCGACGTGAATGTGCGAATCAGCACCAACGCCTGGTGGGGCCGCTTGCTGGCCAGATCTACGGCCACGCCGCCGCCGAGCGATTCGCCGCAGATCACGATCTTGTCGGGGGCAATTCCCTTGACTCGCGTCAACCAATCATACGTTGCCTCGGCAGAGACGTAGCAACCGGCCTCGCTTGGCTTGCCTTCGCTGCGGCCATAACCTGGATAATCAAAAATCAACACGGAGCGGTCAAGCGAAGCCCAGAATGCTCGCATCAATTGTCCGCGCTGCTCCAGGTTGCCCGCATTGCCGTGGCAGTAAAGGAGCACACCCGTCGCGTTCGGGTGCGGACACCAGCGCGCGTGAACCTTCACGCCGTCAGCGGTGCGCAGCTCTACATCCTCAAGAGGCGGGGGCAGCGGCGCGGTGTCGCGCTGGCTCGCAGGCGTCGGATGGAATATCAGCCGATTCTCCAGCGACAGACAGCCGGTAAGGCACACCAGGAATAGAAGGCAGATTCGCATTCTCATTGCTCGTTGAGATTACAAGGAGGAACAATATAGCGCAGCCTGGCAGTTTGTACAAGCACAAGTTTGAGCCGAAGGACCGGCGCAAACAGAACCGCCGAGCAATCCACAACTCCGCACCAATGTTTGCGGAAGGTGGCTCGCTCGGCGGTTTCGCGCGCATCAGTGCGCCAATCACTTCACCGTCACCAGCTTATTCTCAGGAAACGTCGTCAGCTCGAGCCCCTTGAAATGGATCTCCTGGGGAATGCTGTTCGAGTGCAATTGCAATGCGATGGGCCCTTCGTTGACCAGCTTCGGATCCGGATCGCGCCAATCAAGGACGAGCTTGCCGTTCACGACGAGACGGATACGGTTGCCCTGGGCCAGGATTTCCATGTCGTTCCAATCGTGCTGCTTGCCTGCCTTGATAGCCGGGTTGCGAATGGCCTGCGACGGGTTGATGGCGCCGGCGCGACGATAGAGATCGTACAGGCCCCAGCCTGAGGGGAACATGACCAGTTGGCCCTGATAAGTGTATTCACCGTGCTCCTTGGCGGGATTCAGACCCTTGTCCGGCGCGGTGATGCGCTTGCCCCACAGGGCGATGCCGGAATGCATCTCCGATTCGACCAGCTTCGCGCTGCAGATCAGGCGGAAATCGGTGTACTTGCCCTTGGTGAAGAGATACGTCGAAACCTTCAGAGGCTTTTCGTTGCGTGCGATGATGACGCCATCCTTCACCGACCACAGGTCCGCGTAGCCTTCCCAGCCGTCGAGGTTTTTGCCGTTGAAGAGCTTGATGGTTTCGGATTTCCCCTCGCGTGGCGGAATCTCTTCTGCCTTTTCTTTGCCGGCGGACAAGGTGCCGGTGCTTGCCAAGGCCAGCGTGAGCGCCCCGACCAGAGTAAATCCGCCCAGTTGCCAACGTTTCATGTCTTTCTCCCTTGGGTAAATTGTCAGGTTGACGAATTTGGAAACTAGCACGCGGTTGTGCACAACGCAAGAAGAATCCGGAGTGTAGTCGTCACGCTCCGTGTGACGAATTCCTCACGCGGAGTGTGAGGACTACGCTAAGAAATCGAGCGCCCGCCATCGACGGGAATGCACGCCCCTGTCATGAAGTCGTTGTCGATCAGAAACAGCACCGCCTGCGCGATGTTCTCCGGCCGGCCTTCGCGCTTCACCAGGGTCGCCTGGATTGCTTGCTGCCGCTCGGCCTCGGGCAAATCCCCGGGCAACATCACCGGGCCGGGCAGGATGCAATTCACGCGCACTGCCGGATTGCGCGTGCCCAGCTCAACCGCCAAGCTGCGCGTGAGCGTCGGGATAGCGCCCTTGGATGGAAAATAGGCAGCATAATCGAGATAAGGCCGCTCGATCGCCCAATCGCCCAGCGTGATGACACACCCTCCCTCTGGCTGCTTGACCATGGTCAAACCGGCGTGTTGCGAACAGAGAAAGGTTGCCAGCGTGTTGATTTCGAAATAATGCCGTACGTCGTTCGCGGTCACGTCTTCAAGTTTCTTGGCCTGCCAGTCGGCGGCGCAGTTGACGAGCACATCGAGCCGGCCGAAATGATGGAGCGTCGCTTGGATTAAGGACACGACGGCCAGTTCATCGGTGAGGTCGGCCTGGAGGGCGACAGCCTGGACGCCTTTGGCTTGCAGGTCGGCAACGGTCTGTGCAGCTCCCGTTTTTGAAGTCCGGTAGTGGATGGCCAGAGCGTAGCCGCGCGCCGCGAGCGCTTCGGCGACATGCCTGCCGACCCGGCGTTTGCCGCTGCCCGTGAGCAATGCTACCTTGGACGTTGCCATGGCTGCCCTGGCTGCCGCAACCGGCGAAAATGGGAAGGTTAGCACACCTAATAACGATACGGATCGCGGCGAAACAGGGAAGCGTGGCATCACTCGGGAAGAGACTTGAACTCCTTTTCGGATTCTGATCAAGGTGTTGATTCAGCATCAAAAGCGAATGGGCGAGCCCACTCAACCGATCGTGCGCGTTCTTGAGGCACAGCGCCGATTTTACGAAGCAAACTCATGCCACGCGTGGATTTTCGTCTGCGAGGTGAATTTTCGCTGGAAAGGCGAGCTGCTAATCGGACCAAACTACACCGCCGGTTTGAACACCACGATCGCCAGCGGCGGCAGCGTTACGTTCAAAAGATGCGAACGGCCGTGCCACGGGATCGGCGCGGCGATGGCCTCGCCCAGGTTGCCCTGCCCTGCTCCGCCGTATATCAGCGCGTCGCTGTTCAGCAGCTCTTGCCAGCGACCTCCCCACGGGGCGCCGAGGTGATAGTTGTAGCGCGGCACCGGCGTGAAATTGCACGCGATCAACAGATAGTCGTTGGCAATCTTGCCTTCGCGCAGAAAACTCACCACGCCTTGCTCGAAATCGCCGCAGTCGATCCACTCGAAGCCGGACGCCTCGCAGTCGCGCTCGTGCAGCGCCGGCTCGCTGCGGTAGACGGTATTGAGGTCGCGCAGCCAGCTTTGCACTCCGGCATGGAGCGGATAATCCAGCAAATGCCATTCGACGCTAGCATCGTGATTCCACTCATTCCATTGACCGATCTCGCCTCCCATGAAGAGGAGCTTCTTGCCTGGCTGCGCGTACATCACGCCGAACAGTAGCCGCAGGTTGGCGAACTGCTGCAACATGTCGCCGGGCATCTTGGCGAGGAGGGCAAGCTTGCCATGCACGACTTCGTCGTGTGACAACGGCAGAACGAAGTTCTCTGTGAAGGCGTACAGCGAACGGAACGTCAATTCGTGATGGTGGTATTTGCGATGGACCGGGTCGAGGTTAAAGTACTTCAGCGTATCGTGCATCCAGCCCATGTCCCACTTGATGCCGAAGCCGAGCCCGCCGAGGTAGGTTGGCCGCGACACCATTGGCCAGGCGGTCGATTCCTCGGCCATCATGACTGTGCCGGGAAATTCGCTATAGACGCGCTCGTTGAGTCGGCGCAGGAAGGCGACCGCATCGAGGTTCTCGCGGCCGCCGTATTGATTCGGTATCCACTCGCCCGGCTTGCGCGCGTAGTCGAGGTAGAGCATCGAGGCGACCGCATCGACACGCAGACCGTCGAGGTGATATTTGTCGAGCCAGAAGAGGGCGTTGGAGATCAGAAAGTTGCTGACCTCATTACGGCCAAAGTTGAAGATAAACGTACCCCACTCGGTGTGCGTGCCCATGCGAGGGTCGGCATGTTCGTAGAGATGAGTGCCGTCGAAATAGGCGAGACCATGCCCATCGCGAGGGAAGTGGGCCGGGACCCAATCGAGAATGACGCCGACGCCGGCCTGGTGCAGGGTATCGATTAGGAAGCGAAAGTCGTCCGGCGTGCCGAAGCGGCTGGTCGGTGCGAAGTAGCCGACCGTCTGGTAACCCCAGGAGCCGTCAAAAGGATGCTCGGAGATCGGCAGCAATTCGACGTGCGTGAAGCCCATACGCGTGACGTAATCGGCCAGAAGCGGCGCGAGTTCGCGATAGGTGAGCCAGCGATTGCCATCTTGCGGCACGCGCCGCCAGGAGCCGAGATGCACCTCGTAGATCGCGAGCGGCGCGTCCAGTGCGTTCGCTTTGCCGCGCCGCGCCATCCACTCGGCGTCATTCCACTGGTAGCGCTCCAGGTCCCATACCTTGGACGCGGTGCGCGGCCGAATCTCCGCGGCGAATCCGCACGGATCAGCCTTTTCCGCGCGGTGGTCATTGTATTGCGATGTGATCGCATATTTGTAGAGTGCGCCGGCGCCAATGCTCGGCACAAAGCCGTCCCAGACGCCCGACGCACCGCGGCAATTGAGATAGAAAGCGCCTGGCGTCCAGCCGTTGAAGTCGCCGATGACGCACACTTCGCGCGCGTTTGGCGCCCAGACGGCAAAGTGCGTGCCAAGCTGGCCGTCCTGCGTGACGACGTGGGCGCCGAACTTGTCGTAGATGCGATTGTGGTTCCCCTCGCCGAGGAGGTAGAGGTCATAATCGGTGAGGAACGCAGACATGCGGGCTTCCTTGATTGTTTAGCCGTCCCGTCGTAGAGGGCCGGCTAAACATTTTACGACAAATGGAAATCCCTGGTCTCCTCGATCAATTGCCGCAGCCACGGAACGTACGGCGTACCCCCCGTTGCAATCGGATTATCCACTTTCTTATCAATGTAGTTGACCGCGTACTCGAAGTGCCGCGACCGGAAGGCGATCAGTTCGTCGAGGCACGCGTTGTACGGGTCGCGCAATTGATTTTTGTTCGCCAAGACGAAATCGCGCATGCTGGCGGCGCCGCGAATGAACTCGCGATGCGGCGTTGGCATGTAGGTCTGCATGTCTTCGAGGTGCTGCGTCAGGAGCGAATTCTTGTGGCGAATGCCGAGCGCCATCAGCATCGTCGGCACAATCGAGCTTTGCGCGCCGGTCTCGCCGCGATAGGTTTGCGAAACGTCGTTGAAACATCCCACGTAGACGATGTTGTTAAAGCCGAAGATGTACGGCCGCACTTTTCGAAAGTAAACCTCCGCGCTACAGCCCTCCGGCATACGGTTCATCGATTGGTTCATCAACTGCAAGCTGGCGGCGGTCTGTTCGAGGAGCACCGTCATCGCCACGACGTCGCTCTTTGCGATGATGATTGGCGCCGAGTGAACGGCGTTCAGCGCGGCGGCGGCGCGAGCTTCGATGTCAACGTGGACCAGGATGAACCAGTCTTCGTCCTCCTTGCCGTCCTGGGCCAACGAGAAATTCTGCAGGAGTGCGAGATTGCCGAGCGAGATGGGGCCGGCCGGATCGATGCGCCGCCAGTTGTGCAAGCAATAGGACGCATACGACAGAATCGGCGGCCGATCGATTCGCCGCGCCAACTGCACCAGCGGTACGGCCAGGCAAGCCGGCAGCCGATCCGTCGGCGGCAACCCTGGCGAATGCACATAGGCGCTCGCAAAGTAGCTGAAAAGCATGAACATCCGCTCGATCTCAGCTTCTGCCGTGGTGACAAGCAGCGCGGGCCAATCGATCGGCACTTTCAAGTACTCGGAACATCTGGTGCGGAATTCCCGATCATGAACCAACTGCGGCAAATCAGCGCCCAGGCGTTCGACATTCGCAAGTACCGGATCGGTCAGTCGCGTAATGGGATCGTGCGTCGGCAGAAAGCCGGTTTCGTGGAGCTGCCATTGCATGGTCGGATCCCTCCGGAGAGTTGAGGTCTATTTTCATTGTAAATGGCGGCGACACCGCGGTCTATTCCAACGCCCGGATCACCAACGGCGCCAGCAATTCTGGATGCGCCAGGAAGCCGTCATGCCCGTGATTGGTGACGATCTCCGCATATTCCGCCGCCACGCGTGCCGCCTGAAACCGTTCCGCCAAACCGCGCACCTCTTCTGGAGGAAATAGCCAATCGTGTGCGATGCCGATTAGCGTCATCTTCGCCTTTGCTCGACTCAGGATTTTCGCTTCCTCATCGGGATTGCGCCCCAGCTCAAAGGTATCCTGCGCACGCGATAGGACCAAATAGCTGTTGGCGTCAAAGCGATCGACGAACACTTGCCCCTGATGATCGAGATAGCCCGCGACATCGAAACGGTGGGCATGATCACGCGTGGGATCCTCGCCGGCGCGGTTCGGCCGGCGGCCATAGCGTTCACGGAATAGCCTGTCGGATTTGTAGGTGATCGTAGCGATCGCGCGAGCCAGCGCCAGGCCGACCACCGGCTGCTGCCCTTGTGCGTAATGTCCGCCTCTCCAGGCCGGATCGCCGCGAATCGCTTGCCGCTGCAAGTGGCTCAACGCCAGCCCCATGGCGTTGAGCGGCGCGGCGCCGATAGCGATGGCGTGCGGCACACGCTCCGGAAAATCCACTGCCCAGGCGAGTGCTTGCATGCCGCCGATGGACCCGCCGACGACCGCATGCAACCGGGCAATGCCGAGATGATCGAGCAAGACCGCTTGAGCACGGACCATGTCACGAATGCTGACGACGGGAAAATCGCCGCCGTAGCGCAGGCCAGTCGCCGGATTGAGCGAAGTCGGCCCCGTGGAGCCGTAGCAGGAACCGATGACGTTGATGCCGAGAATGCAATGGCGTGCCGGATCGAACGGCTTGCCCGCTCCGAGCAAATCGGGCCACCAGTCGCCGACCCGCGCCGACCCGGAAAGGGCGTGGCAGATCAGAATGACATTGTCGCGCGCCGGCATCATGGCGCCGTACCAGGCATAGCGCAGCGTCACGGGGCTCAAGGTCGCGCCGCTGTCAAGCGCAAACGGCGCCGCATCGGCGAATGTGAAATCGCCCTCAAAGGTAGGCTCCAGCTTGTCGGTCATGCGCCACCTCGAAACGATGGTGCGCGGCACTGTAGGGTGGGTCGAGCGCAGCGAGACCCACCGGCGTTCGCAAGGGCTCGGTGGGTCTCGCTGCGCTCGACCCACCCTATATTTACTTGCTCGCTTCCAGCGCCTGCTCCAGATCTGCCAGGATGTCGCGAATGTCCTCGATGCCGACCGACAGCCGCACCATCTCCGGCGTCACGCCCGTGGCCTTTTGCTCCTCGTCGCTGAGCTGGGCATGCGTCGTCGAAGCCGGGTGGATGACCAGCGACTTCGCGTCGCCGATGTTCGCCAGCAGGCTGAAGAGCTTGACGGAATTGATGAACGTCTTGCCCGCGGCCAATCCTCCCTTGATGCCGAAGGTGATGATCGCGCCGGCGCCGTCGCCCAGGTACTTGCGGGCGAGGCCCTGATAGGGGCTATCTTCGAGCCCCGGGTAGTTGACCCATGTGACGCGTGGATGGTTCTTGAGGTAGCGTGCAACCGCGAGTCCGTTTTCGGAGTGCCGCTGCATGCGGAGATGCAAGGTTTCCGCTCCTTGCAAGATCAAGAACGCGTTGAAGGGCGACAGGCAGCCGCCGGTGTCGCGCAGGCCCTGCACGCGCGCCTTGATGATGAAGGCGATCGGCCCAAACGCCTCGGTGTAGGAAACGCCGTGATACGACGGATCGGGCGTGGTGAACTCGGCGAAGCGGCCCGATGCTTTCCAGTCGAACTTGCCGCCATCGACAATCATGCCGCCGATGGAGGTGCCGTGGCCGCCGATGAACTTCGTCAGCGAATGGACGACGATGTCGGCTCCGAACGCGATGGGCCGGCACAAGGCGGGCGACGGCGTGGTGTTGTCGATGATGAGCGGCACGCCGGCGTCATGGGCGATCTTGGCGAGTTTCTCGATGTCGAGCACGTCGAGCTTGGGATTACCGATAGTTTCCGAATAAAGAGCCTTCGTCTTGGGACCGATGGCACGGCGAATCCCGTCATAGTCGGCGGCATCCACAAATTTCACGCCGATGCCCATGCGCGGAAGTGTGTGATGAAAGAGGTTATAGGTGCCGCCGTAGAGCGAGGTGGTGGAGACGATGTCGTCGCCGTTCTTCGCGAGCGTGAGGATCGTCAGCGTCTCCGCCGCCTGCCCTGACGCCAACGCCAATCCCGCGACGCCGCCTTCCAGCGCCGCGATGCGTTTCTCCAGCACATCCGTCGTCGGGTTCATGATCCGCGTGTAGATGTTGCCGAACTCTTGCAACGCGAAAAGCCGAGCGGCGTGATCGGCGTTGTCGAACTGGTACGACGTCGTTTGATAGATCGGCACTGCCCGCGCCTTGGTGGCGGGATCGGCCGCTTGTCCGGCGTGAACCGCCAGCGTTGCAAAACGCGGGGCGTGCTTGGTGTCATTCGGCATTTTCGCTCCTTGTGACTTGGCAGGTCCTTGGCACAATCGGTAATTAGAGTCTATCCGGTACGTTGATCTTGTCGTAAGCCTTTCTGGGGTAAATTCTCTTGCGAATTCTCTGGCTCAAGGATGGGCGACAGATGAACAAGACTAATGCAACGGATGTCTCGGATGAACAATGGGCGCTGGCAGAACCGTTGATTCCACCTGTCAAGCATGGCGGCGCGCCACGCACGATTCACCGGAAGTGCTCAAGCTGCTGACCTCGCAACACCAAAGCCGTTCGGACGAAATCCGCGGCGTACCGGGCCGTTGGCCATCACGCGGCTTCCGAATTGTTTCAAGCGGAGTTGATGGTCGTGCCGCTTGGTGCGACCTGGACTTTCAAGGACTGGTGCCAGCGGCTCGCGAACAGTTTGTTGTAGGAGTGATTCCGTTTAGCTGCTTACCTTTGGCGAGCGGGCACTCGCCAAAGTCGAGAGGCTAATCGAATTCACTTGCGAAGCCGCAGCAAACACTTTATCCTCAAGCACATGCTCTCCATCCTCGGCAAACCGGCACGAGCCTGCGACGGATTCACCCGCCGCGAGATGCTGCACGTCGGCAGTCTGGCGGCACTCGGCTTGTCGTTGCCGCAGGTTCTCACTGGCACACCGTCCGTGTCGGCTGGCGGCAATATTCCTGGCCGCGGGCGAGCGCGTGCCTGCGTACTGATCTATCTCTTCGGCGGTCCCAGTCAGCTTGAAACGTTCGATCTGAAACCCGATGCGCCGTCCCACGTGCGCGGCGAATTCAATCCGATCGCGACCAACGTATCCGGCATTCAAATCTGCGAGCATCTGCCACGCCTGGCCAGCTTGGCCGACAAATACTGCCTGATTCGCAGCATGCACCACGAGCATCCCCGGCACGGCTGGGGGCTTTACCACATGCTGACGGGACATCGGCACTCCCGGCCCGATCTCGACGCCCCGCCGACCGGCGACGATTTCCCCGGCATCGGCGCTCTCGTGACTCGCTTGAAGACCGCCCGGCACGGCGTCCCGACCGCCGTCACGTTGCCTCGCTGGAATCGCTTCCTCGATTTGCCGAATGACTACGCGGGTGAAAAAGCCGGCTTCCTCGGCAGCGCCTTCGATCCATGGCTCGTGCGATCGCTGAGCGATGGCCTCGCGTTCCAGCCCGAGGGCCTGGCGCTGCCCGTAGATGTCCCCGTCGGCCGACTCGGCGAACGCCGCCAGCTGCTGGCTGCCGTTGATCGCCAGATCGCGGCCTGGGGCGAGACCGGGCAAGCGCATGACGCCATGCACGCGCAGGCGATGCACCTCGTCACCTCATCCGCGATCCGCCGCGCCTTCGATTTGAACGGCGAACCGCAACCGTTGCGCGAACGCTATGGCCGACATCCCTTCGGCCAGGGGCTGTTGCTTGCGCGCCGGCTCGTCGAAGCGGGCACCACGCTGGTGCAAGTGAACTGGCACAACGATGGCAGCGACGTCAAGTCCCCGTTCTGGGACACGCACAAGGACAACTTCAATACCCTCCGCGACAAGCTGCTGCCGCCCGCCGATGTCGGTCTCTCAGCTTTCCTTGAAGACATGCGTGTGCGCGGCTTGCTGGCCAACACACTTGTCCTGGTGATGGGCGAGTTCGGCCGCACGCCGCGTATCGGGCAGGTGGTGATGAACGGCGCCACCGATTCCAGCGGCCGCGATCATTGGCCTCACGCCTACACGGTGCTCGCCGCCGGCGCCGGCATCCGCGGCGGCACCGTCCACGGCTCAAGCGACGACCGAGCCGCCTACGTTCGCGATGACGGCGTGACGCCGCCCGACCTGCATGCGACGGTACTCCACTTGCTCGGCATCGACCGCGACGCGATCATCTTCGATCGCCAGGGCCGCCCCCATATGGCCAGCGAGGGCCGGCCGGTGCTGGGGTTGTTATGATCTGCCGCAATCGTAGGGTGGGTCGAACGAAGGGAGACCCACCGAATGTTCGCAAAAACTGGTGGGTCTCGCGTTGCTCGACCCACCCTGCGACCTTACGATGAGACTACAATCATGAAGACTCGCCGAATTTTTCTCATGGCCGCCCTGCTCGCCAGCGCCACCCTCGCCAGCGCGCAGGAACCGATCGCGCCCAAATATCCAGTCAAGCTCTTCAACGGCAATAATCTTGATGGCCTCACCACCTGGCTCAAGGACTCCAAACACGCCGATCCGCGCAAGGTCTTCTCCGCCCAGAACGGCATCCTCCACGTCTCCGGCGACGGCTTCGGCTACATCGCCACCGACAAGGAATACCGCGATTACCACCTCACCGTCGAATACAAGTGGGGCAAGAAAACCGACGGCGGCAAGTACGTTCGCAACTCCGGCATCCTCCTGCACGCCATCGGCCCCGACGGCGGCGCCGGCGGCACCTGGATGTCCTGCATCGAATGCCAACTCGCTCAAGGCTGCGTCGGCGACCTCATCGTCATCCGCGGCAAAGACGCCAAGGGCAAAGTCATCCCCGTCTCGCTCAAGGCCGAGACCGCCCTCGGCAGCGACAAACGCCCACGCTGGAAAGCCGGCGGCGACGTCGTCACCTTCACCAACCGCCAACTTTGGTGGCACAAGCACGAAGCCGGCTTCAAAGAGTTGATCGACACCCGCGGCAAAGACGACCTCGAAAGCCCGCTCGGCGAATGGACCAAGGTCGAGTGCATCTGCAAAGGCAGCCGCATCGAGATCCGCGTCAACGGCACCAAAGTCAACGAGGCGTTCGACGTGTTCCCCGCGGCGGGCAAGATTCTGCTGCAGACGGAGGGATTCGAGATTGATTTTCGTAATTTTGAAATAAGCCCCCTTCTTAAGGACAAGAATTAACAATTGACTCGTGGTCAATTACTCTCTCAAATGAACAACACGAGATATCATCGACACGAGAACCTCCCATGAAAATCCAATTCCGATGCGAGCACTGCGGCAGGCGCCTGACTGGTTCGGACTCCCAGCGAGGGAAACGAGTGTTGTGTCCCGCTTGTCATCAAGAGACCCTCATTCCGTTGGCTACAACAGACGGCTCCGGTGGACACGCTCAAGCATCAGTGATTCAGAGTCAAGACGGGGCCAAGGATTCAGGGAACGGCCCACGTCCGTCTTCGTCTGGAGGTCCGCCCCCTAGCGGTATAGTTGCTCTGCTCGCTGGGATTGGAATAGCGTGGCTCATAGCAACGCTATTCACGCTCCTTGTTGGTGTCATCCTGCCATGGGGAATGCTTGTAACCTTGCCCCTGCAACTGATCTGGTTAGTGATTGGCTTTTCGTGTGTAGTACACGTGTTGATGGCCAAGGTGCGTATCCTGCGGCAGAAAGGTAAAGTGGAGATCGATCTGTTTTTCGGGCTAGCAAAACTCGTTGCTTGGAACCCCATCGAAGGCGTCGTGATCATGCGTAACAAATCGTTCAGACTTGTTGATGACAATCCGGATGATGGTGGTGGTATGACTGTCATTTATCCAGCGCTGGGCGATGAGCTCGCGATCCGAGTTCCGCTTGAATTACAAGTCCTTGAGTTCAAAGATCAGGAGGTACTCACCAAGGAATTTATCCCACTCAAGATTCGCGGGACTATTCGATGGCGCATCGAGAACCTGGAGTTGTTCTATCTCCGCGTCGGCGACAGAATCGACGGGCTCACTGATCGTCGCGAACATTTCGATGAAAAACCTTCGGATCGGCCAAAGCTAGAAGTCGCCAAACAAACTCGGCTCTTCGCGTTTTTTAGTGGGTGATTTCCACTCGTCAACGCACGAATTCCTTGGGAATATCCAGAGCAAATGCTGATTGCACCGTTCCGAAATTCTGTCACGATGTCTGCATGGCAAAAATCAAGCGCCTGCTCGACATCTACCGCT
>SHZY01000112.1 GCA_009692065.1 Gemmataceae bacterium | reverse complement strand
GTCGTATCTTAATGTTCACTCGAAACTCCTTTTTCTGGCAGCCTGAGAAAGATTGGTTACTTCTTCAGACGCTGCAGAAATCCAGGAGTTTCGAGTACTTTCCGCTTTTTTTCTCGCCGACCACCGGAAAGTTCGCTTGTTCAAGGACTAAACGAGGATACGGGCTGGACATCCAATGAAAAACACTCTTGTCATCGCCTTTGTCCTTTTCATTATCCATCCCCCGCTGCACGCCCAAAAACCGGCCCCGCAGCCCATCGAACTGATCGGCAAAGCAACCGACTTTTACTACACGCGCAACTGGAATTCCTACTACTGGCGCGAGGACTTCAGCTTTCTTCTGAAGGACGAAAAGACCGGCAAGACCTGGCGCATCCTCTCGCGCGAGCCGACGCCCGCCTACGACTGGCGCATGGGCACCACCTTCACCGGCCTGAAGCCTGACTGGACGAAACAACCGCGCGTCAAGATCGTCGGCGTCACCGGCGTCGATCGTTTGCCGGCGGAATTCTACAAGCTCAAGCTCGATGAACCGAATATCGCGACGGCGCATTTGGTTTGGCTCCCCTCTCCCCCCGGGAGAGGGGCCGGGGGTGAGGGTGAGAGGCAAAAAGTGGACTGGAAACTCTACAACCTCAATAACTGGTTCCACAAATGGAGCGACCAGGCCGACCCCGTCATCTACTCGCACTATGCCGACAAGCCGGCGCCCTACGACATCTTCGGCTTCATCAACGGCCAGGCCGCCCCGTTCTCCAAGAAATCACAAATGCTGATCGAGAAGAACAAAGGCGCTCGCATGTTTCACGGCGTCATCCGCACCGCGAAGGCTCAGAAGTTCGGCTACGAGATCGAGCTCTTACATCTCGTCGGTCCCGACAAGGGAGGCAACGGCGTCGTGTTCTTCGGCGATCCGAAGACCATCCCGCTGCTCGACCGCAAGAAATGAACCCAATTCTGGGTTACGTTTAGCGCTCGCGCCAAAACATCGGACCGCCCGGCGCTTTCGCGCGAGTGCTAAACGTAAACGATTGGAGAAATCGATGCGCACCATCTACACCGTGGTCCTCACCCTCTGCATCCTCATCCCCGTCCGCGCCCAGGAAAAGTCGGCGACGCGCGTCTACGAGAATCGCTTGACGCCGATCAAGAACGCCGCGCCGCTTTTGAACGACCATCCCGATTACATCGAACCGATCAAGACGGGGCCGCGCTTCGAGGCACCGATCCTCATCAACGACAAGGAAGCCGATCTCGACGTGCGGGCATGGCGTTTCTCCTACAACGCCCGCGGCATCGTCGAAGTGCCGAATCGGTTGCAAGCGAAGGCGACCGCAATTATCGTGGTGCATCCGTGGGGCGTCGATGACGGGCAGGGCTGGCAGAGTCCCGAGCCGGCCGGCGCCGCGTTCCATTGCACGCCTTTCAAGAATAAACTCACGCTGAAGCACATGCAGGACGTCGTCAACCCGTTCCTCAAGGCCGGTCGCGGTTCCGTTGGCCTAGTCGGCTACAGCTTGCCCTACACGCGTGATCCGATCCGCAAGAAGCTGTACCGCTCCGTCGGCCACCAACCGAGCGCCGCCGAACGCAAGCAGGGCGCAAAGGAGTTGGCGGACAAACTCGGCAGCTTCGCGTACAAGGGCCAAGCGTTGCCTGAGAAGATTGTCGTTTCCGCGGACAAGCCGGTCGTCGATTACTTCAAGCAGTTCCCGGGCCTCGACGCGACCGCGAAGTTCAACAACGCCGGCTTCTGGGAGCTACCGATCCCGGTTGCAAAGCCGATCGAGGTCGCCGAGCGCGATCTCGCGTTTTACGATGGCGACGGCTATCCCGCACTTCGTGATTACTTGAAGAAACAGGGAATTCGCCACGTGCTCCTGGCCGGCTACTCGACTGACATGTGCGTGTGCAGCACTACCGCGGGATACAAGAACCTGCGCCAGGATTTCAATGTGTTCCTCGTCGGCGACGCCACGCTAGCGACTTTCCCCGGCCACGACACGCCGCGTTTCGCCACTTCCGCGGCCGTGGCGTTTGCGTCGATCGATTTGTTCATCACGCAGCTGTCGTGGGTGCACTTTCGTTGAACCGCTTGCGAGCTTCGCGCTCGCCGCGGCACGTCGAGACAAATGAAGACTCGCTGCGAGCGCTAAGCCGCAAGCGGCATTGAGGAATTTGAAAATGAATACCACACGTCGCGATTTCCTGGCCGCATCCGCAACCGGCGCTGCGCTCACAACCACCGCGCTGGCCGCGCAGCCCGCACCGGCCCCCGCCCTCGTCGCCATCACGCTCGATCTCGAGATGAGCCGCAATTTCCCGGAATGGGAGACCACGCACTGGGATTACGAGAAGGGCAACCTCAACGACGAGACGAAACGCTACACCGTCGAAGCGTGTCGCCGCATTCGGCAAGCCGGCGGTCGCGCGCATTGCTTCGCAGTCGGTCGCGTCTTCGAGCAAGCCGATGTCGCCTGGCTGCGCGGCATCGTCGAAGCCGGCCATGCGGTCGGCAACCATACCTACGATCACGTCAACGTCCGGGCCGAGAATGCAGAGGCGATCCAGTTCCGCTTTCGCCGCTGCCCCTGGCTCATCGAAGGCAAGACGGTGCAGCAAGTCATCCGGGAGAACATTCAGCTCACGACAGCCGCCCTTCGGACTCGCGTCGGCATCCCCCCCGCCGGTTTCCGCACGCCGGGCGGCTTCACCAACGGGCTGCGTGACCGCGACGACGTTCGTCGCATGCTGCGCGATCTCGGCTACAGGTGGATCAGCAGCTTGTATCCCGAGCATGCCGTCGGCCCGGCGCGACAGGAGCCGACGATGGAGGTCGTGCAAAGCATCGTCGAGGCTCAACGCCGCGCCCAACCCTTCGTGTATGCCAACGGCTTGATCGAAATCCCGATGAGCCCGATCAGCGACATCGGCGCCTTCCGCGGCGGCCGCTGGCAGCTGGCGTGGTTCATGAATGTGATCCGCCAATCGCTCGCCTGGTGCATCGACAATCGGGCGGTGTTCGATTTCCTCTGCCATCCGTCGTGCATGTACGTCGTCGATCCGGAGTTCCGCACGATCGAAATGATCTGCGACATGGTCCGTCGGGCCGGCGACCGCGCTGCCCTCGTGACACTCGACCGCATCGCCGACAGCGTGCGGCCGCCACGACCTTGAGTAGAAAATCACTAACCACAGAGGCACCGAGAGCACAGAAAAGAGAAAGCCGGGTGGAATTCATGGTCGTCGCTCAGTTCCGGTAAGAAACCGTACCGGGGCTTTTCACTCCCTTGCATTTCTCTGTGCGTGCTCTGTGCCTCTGTGGTGCAAACTCTGACGAGGAGCACCCATGATTTCTCGACGATCCTTCGTCGGCGCCGTAGGCGGCGCCGCAGCTACCAGCTCGCTCGCCAGCGAACAGCCAGCCGGGCGACGCCGGCGGCTCGCCGTCGTCACTACCGAATGGCGCGAGCGTTCGCACGCCTGGCACATGGCCGAGCGATTTCTGCACGGCTATCCGCGCGAAGGGCGCTGGCATCGGCCGGCGTTCGATGTGGTCGCTGCCTATGTCGATCAAACGCCCAAGAACGATCTCAGCAGACAGCGCGCCAAGGAGTTCGGCTTCACCATCTATCGCACCATCGCCGAGGCGCTGCGTTGCGGCGGCAAGACACTTGCCGTCGATGCCGTCCTCGTCATCGGCGAGCATGGCAATTACCCGATCAACAAGCTGGCGCAGAAGGAATATCCGCGCTACGAATTCTTTCGGCAAGTCGTGGACGTCTTTCGCAAGGATGGTCGAACCACGCCGGTGTTCAACGACAAGCACCTGTCGTGGCGCTGGGAGTGGGCGCGTGAAATGGTGGACACCGCCCGCAAGATGAACTTCGGGTTCCTCGCGGGCTCGTCGCTGCCGGTGACCTGGCGAATGCCCGCAATCGATCTGCCGCACGGGGCCGAAACCGAAGAGGCGATGTGCGTCGCCATCGGCCGCCCGGATAGTTACGACTTCCACGCTCTCGAAGTGATCCAGTGCATGGCCGAGCGGCGGCGCGGGGGTGAACGAGGTGTCGTCGGCGTGCAAGCGCTGCGCGGCGACGCGGTCTGGAAAGCGATGCAGGCCGGGTCATGGCGCGCCGGCGGTTGGAACCCGGAGTTGTTCCAGGCTTGTTTGTGCCGCAGCCAGACGCTGGCGCAGCCCGCCACGTTCAGCCATCGTTTGCCGACGGCCCAGCAAATCCGCGCCTGGGTGGCGGACCCGATAGCCTACCGCTTCGACTACACCGACGGCCTGAAGGCGACCATGCTCTTGATGAACGGCCTGGTCAGCGACTTCACCTTCGCGGCCAAGATCAAGAACCAGACGGAGCCACTCTCGACGCTGTTCTATCTGCCGCCGATTCCCAACGTCACCTACTCGGCCGCGCTGATGTCGAAGGCAGAGGAGTTGTTTCTGACGGGGCGCGCACCCTACCCAGTCGAGCGCACGCTCTTGACTACGGGTCTGGTCGCAGCCGGAATGCAGTCGCTCGCCGCCGGAGGCAAACGCCTGGAGACGCCGCACTTGAATGTGCGCTATTCGGTACCGCGTGAATCGACGTTTTGGCAGACTTGACGATCGACGCCGCTGGTGCATTTGCTATTGGGTTTCAAAATCGATCGGCCACGCCAGCCCCGCCGAGAAACCGCCGTCCACGAACAGCGTTTGTCCGGTCATCCATGCGGACGCTTCCGACGCAAGAAAGAGCGCGGCGCCGAGCATGTCTTCGGGCTGGCCGAGCCGCTGGAGGGGCGTGTTGGTCTGGCCCCATTCCTGCATCTTCGGTTGCGACCAGAGCTTCTTGGTGAGGTCCGTGAGCACGAAGCCTGGCGCGATTGCATTGACGCGAATGCCGCGCGGGCCCCACTCCATCGCCAGCGAGCGCGTCATGTGGCTCATGGCGATCTTGCTCATCGCGTACGGCATCACGCCCTTGAGCGGCCGATCGTTGTTGAGCGAGGCGATGTTGATCTGGTGGCCCTGCCCGCGCGCCAGCATCGCCCTGCCGACCGCCTGCGAAAGCAAGAAGGGGCCTTTCAGATTGACGTCGAGGATGAAGTCGTAATCATCCTCGGTCAGCTTCTCGGCAAGCATCCGCCGATTGACGCCGGCGACGTTGATCAGCGTGTCGATGTGCCCAAACTTCGCAAGCGAGGCCTGAACGAGTTGATCGATGGCCTTGCCGCTGGCCACATCGCAAACGATGGGGTGGGCCTTGATCGCGCCGGCGGTTTTCTCCAGCGTCGCCGACTCGCGCCCGGTGATGATGACCCTGGCGCCGCGCTGGGCGAACCCCTCGGCAATCGCCCGCCCGATGCCGCGGCTGGCGCCGGACACGAGCACGACCTGATCGGCGACGGAAAAAAGCGCATCGGCCATGGGATACTCCTCGCGTGTCGATTAGCGACGCTTCGCAGAAGCGTTGCCCGGCGGACGCTTCTGCGAAGCGTCGCTAACCATTATTTCGCTACTGAATTATTACAAAACTTCCCGCAACCACCCAACTCAGCTTGACAATTGTACCCACATCCCCAATAGTAACCCTACTGCCTGCCGTCCAGTATTATCTCCGCCAGACGCCCTGCCTCGAAACTCAGAATTCCATCAAACAAGGGGATGTGCATGTTGAATTTCTTGGGTTCCAAACAGCGATTTTGCGATGGCCTCACTCGCCGCAACTTTCTCTCGATCGGCGCGTTCGGCGCCGGCCTCGCCCTGAGTGACATGTTGCGGCAAAAAGCCGTGGCGACTTCCGCCGCCGCTCGGCCGACTGCGCCGAAGTCCGCCATCATGATCTATCTGCCCGGCGGTCCGTCGCACATGGACATGTACGATCTCAAGCCGAACGCTCCGATGGAATATCGCGGCGAGTTCCGGCCAATCGCGACTAACGTTCCCGGCATCCAGATTTGCGAGCACATGCCGCGCCAGGCGCGCATGTTCGACAAGCTCGCGGTCATCCGCTCGCTGGTCTCCGTCGGCGAGCATTCCGACTCCGAGTGCATGACCGGCTACAGCGAGAGCGTCAATCGCACTGCCAATCATCCGTCGATCGGCGCCGTCATGTCGCGCCTCCGCACCGCCGGCAACAACGACATCCCACCCTTCGTCTCCATGCGCGGCATGACCGCCGGCTGCGAACCGGGTTTCCTCGGCGTCGCCCATCGCGCTTTCACGCCGGACGGGCCGAGCCTGTCCAACCTCAGCCTCAACACCACCCGCGAGCAATCGGCCGAACGTCGCAACCTCTTGCAGCAGTTCGACACCGTCCGCCGCGACATCGACGCCCGCGGCACCATGGACGGCCTTGATGCTTTCTCCCGCCGCGCTTTCGACATGATCGCGTCCGGCGTCACTCGCCGGGCACTGGACCTGCGCGGCGAAGACCCGCGCACCCTCGATCGCTATCGCGGCGTCGAGCAGTTCCTCACCGCCCGCCGTCTCATCGAAGCCGGCGTCGGCTGCGTCACCCTCGGCTACGGCGGCTGGGACACCCACAGCGAGAACTTCATCACGCTTCGCCGTCAACTTCCCGGACTCGATCGCGGCATCACCAACCTCATCCAGGACTTGCACGATCGCGGCATGGCCGATGACGTCGTCACCGTCGTCTGGGGCGAGTTTGGCCGCACCCCGCGCGTCGGTGATTCGACGCCCGACGGCCGCGGCCATTGGCCGAACGTCATGTCCGCGATGATCGCCGGCGGCGGCCTCCGCATGGGCCAGGCCATCGGCTCGTCCGACGGCCGCGCCGAACTCCCGCGCGACCGCCGCTGCACCCCGTCGCAAGTGCTCAGCACCGTCTACCGCGCCCTCGGCATCGACGCGGGCCAAACGTTCCCGAACGGCGCCGGCCGACCGATGTACGTCCTCGACGACCGTGAGCCGATCAGCGAGCTGGTGTAATCGAACCGACGTAGCACGAAAATGCCAGAGCCCAGTCCTGTCGTGGACTGGGCTTTTTTCATGATTCGATGCCGTGGGATAGGATTCCAATCCTGTCCTATTGCTCGCCAGGACAGGATTGGAATCCTGTCCCACGTGGAACGGACAAACTCCGTCACGATTCATATCCTGAATCTACAATCAACGCCTCGACATTTTTTGGACAAACCTCATGAGCATCCTGGTTGACAAAAACACGCGCGTCGTCGTGCAAGGCATGGGCAAGGCCGGGCTCTTTCACGCCCAGCAGTGCCGCGATTATGGGACCACCATCGTCGGCGGCATCTCGCCCGGCAAGGGGGGCAGCGTCAAGGAAGGGTTCCCGCAGTTCAACACCGTTCACGAAGCGGTGAAGAAGACTGGCTGCAACGCGTCGGTCGTCTTTGTGCCGCCGCCAGGCGCCGCCGACGCGATCATGGAAGCCGCCGACGCCGGCATCGCGGTGATCATCGCCATCACGGAAGGCATTCCCGTTCTCGACATGGCCCGCGCCATTCGGTTTCTGAAAGAACGGCCCGGCTGTCGGCTCGTCGGCCCCAACTGCCCCGGCGTCATCACTCCCGGCCAGTGCAAGATCGGCATCATGCCCGGCCATATCCACAAGCCTGGCCCCATCGGCGTCGTCAGCCGCTCCGGCACATTGACCTATGAGGCCGTCTGGCAGCTCTCCAACCTCGGCCTGGGCCAATCGACCTGCGTCGGCATCGGCGGCGATCCCGTCAACGGCACCAACTTCATCGATGTCCTCAAACTCTTCAACGACGATCCGCAAACCGAAGCCATCCTCATGGCCGGAGAAATCGGCGGCAATGCCGAAGAGAAGGCTGCCGAGTTCGTCAAGCAGTACGTCAAGAAACCGGTCGCCGCTTTCATCGCCGGCCAAACTGCTCCGCCTGGCAAGCGCATGGGTCACGCGGGCGCCATCATCTCCGGCGGCGCCGGCACCGCCAAGGAAAAGATCGCTGCACTGCGAGCTGCCGGCATCCTGGTCGCGGACAGCCCCGCCGAGCTTGGTTCGACGTTGAAATTGGCGATGAAGCGCTAGCGCCGCTTGCGGTTAGCGCACGCATGGCGCCTGGCGACCGCAAAGCCGCAAGCGGTGAAATCGCCAAACGCGGTATTCACTTATCAGCAGGGGCTTTAATACGCATTATCACTTATGACGGTCAATGCGTTTCAGGCGGAGGTAATGCGTTGCAAATCAGAACAGGCCCATCTCGCCTTGGCGACGGCTAGGCTCCGGCCGCCAGTATTGCTCCCACCTTCTCCGCCCTAGCCTATTCCACCATTGCTTTCGTTCGTTCGGCAGATTGCGGAGTATTTCCTGCGCCAAACGCCTAGAGCCTGTTATTGACTTATGTCCAGCTGATAGTTCATCTTAGGAGGATGAACACGACACGGAAGTTGTATCCGAGTGACGCTTCGGATGCGGAATGGGAATTCTTGCTCCCTTACTTGATTCTCATGCGAACTGATGCTCCGCAGCGCGCGCACGATATGCGAGAGGTTTTTAATGCCATTCGCTACGTCGTGAAAACGGGGTGCCAGTGGCGAATGTTGCCCCACGACTTTCCAGATTGGACGGTCGTGTACCAACAGATACGGCGCTGGATGGACGCCGGCGTGTTCGAACAGGCCGCCCACGACTTGCGAGCTGTTCTGCGGTTGGTCAACGATCGCGATCCGCAGCCATCGGCGGCAATCTTGGATGGCCGCACCTTGCAGTCGACTCACCGAGAGCGGCGAGCGCGCGGGATACGATGGGGCCAAAAAGAAGAACGGCTCGAAAGTGCATGCGGCCGTGGATACGCTGGGAAATTTGCTCGCGTTGAAGGTGACAGCGGCGAACGAACAAGAACGGGAGCAGGTTGCTGAGTTGGCCGCGAAGGTGCAAGAGGTGACGGGAGGAACGGTGACGATCGCCTTCGTGGACCAGGGCTATACCGGGGAAAATGCGGCCCAACAAGCGAGCGATCACGGTATCCAATTGGAAGTCGTGAAGCACACGGAAGCGAAGAAGGGGTTTGTGTTGTTGCCGCGCCGCTGGGTGGTCGAGCGGACGTTCGGTTGGCTCGGACGTTTTCGACGCCTGGCGCGCGATTACGAACGGCTCGCAAAGGTACTTGCGGGATGGCATTGGCTCGCCTTCCTGGTTTTGCTCATCAAACAGGCGGGACACGTTGGGTTCCAAAGTCAATAACAGGCTCTAGAAGAATTGCTCCACGAAGGACACCAAGAGCACGAAGAACCCCCCTTCGTGTTCTTGGTGCCCTTCGTGGATCATTCACACCATTTCAACCACACCGCCGCCTGTGCGTCGCTCGGCATGCGCCAGTCGCCGCGCGGTGAGAGGCTGATCGTGCCGACTTTTGGCCCATCCGGCAGACACGAGCGTTTGAACTGATTCGCGAAGAATCGCTGCACGAACACCTTGAGCCAGCGGCGAATCTCCGCGGGCGGGTAGGCCTTCTCAAATGTCGCATGGTCCGCGAGGAACAGGATCTTCTGCGGCGGCGCGCCATAGCGCAGGAAGTGGAACAGAAAGAAATCGTGCAATTCGTAGGGCCCGATCACGCTCTCCGTGGCCTGCGCCTGCGGCAGCAGTTCCGGCGAAATCTCGGTGGCGACGATGTCGAGCAGCGTCTTTTGGGCGGCGCCCGCAAACTCATTCAAGGCGGCCCAGCGGACGAGGAACTTGACCAGCGTCTTGGGGATGCTGATATTCGGGTTGTACATGCTGATGTGATCGCCGTTGTAGGTACACCAGCCCAGGGCGTATTCGGACAGGTCGCCGGTGCCGATGACGAACCCGCTGTTCATCAAGAGCGAGGTACGCATACGCGCTTGCACGTTTTCGAACACAAGATCGTTGCAGCGGTCGGCAGGCACGTCGAGTAGCTTGGCTGCCAAAGAATCCGGCGTCAAACCGTCGAGTGCGATGCCGAACGGGCGATGACCCAGGGCCCGCATTTCTTCCAGGCACAGAAGGCGAATATCGATTTCGCGCGCTGACGTGGCCAGATGCTTCATCAGCGCGAGGGCATTTTGCTTGGTTCGCTGCGTCGTGCCGAACCCGGGCATGGTAAGCGACTGAACCTTCGCACGCGGTACGGAGAGCAAGTCGAAGGTCTTGCACGCAACCAATAGCGCGAGCGTTGAATCGAGCCCGCCGGAGACGCCGATACACGCGGGCGGTTTGCCGAGATGCTCCAGCCGTTTCGCCAGCCCGGCGACCTGTGCGTGGAAGATCTCGGCGCAGCGTTCCGCCAACTGCTCCTGTCCGCTGGGCACAAAAGGATGCGGATCGACTGTACGCACGAGCCGTGTCGGAGCTTTGCGCAGCAGAAACGGGATCCGGCGAAAGAGGCGATCTTGCACCAAAGGCAACGAATCGGCAAAGCTGTTTGTCTTCTGCCGATCGTTCTGCAATCGCTCCAGATCGAGATCACTGACAACGAGCGAGTCCTCACGCTGAAAGCGCGACGATTCAGCCAGCAGGGCACCGTTTTCGGCGATGATGCCGTGGCCGCCGAAAACGACGTCGGTGGTCGATTCCGATACGCCGTTGGAAGCGTAAACGTAACCGGCAATGCAGCGGCCCGATTGGCCCATGACAAGTTGCCGGCGGTATTCCGCCTTGCCGATAACTTCGTTGCTCGCGGAGAGGTTGACCAAAATCTTGGCGCCGGCCAGTGCCTGGAAGCAGCTCGGCGGGATCGGCGTCCACAGGTCCTCGCAGATCTCGACGCCGAGCACCACGCTGGAAACCATCTCGTCGACGAAAAGCAGATCGGTCCCGAACGGCGTGTGCCTGCTGCCTTGCCAAGAAACGGTCGTGGCGCGTACGGCCCGGCCCGGCGTAAACCAGCGGGCTTCGTAGAATTCCTTGTAGGTCGGCAGATACAATTTCGGCACAACGCCGAGCAGTTGCCCCTGCTGACAGACGGCGGCGACGTTGTAGAGTTGATCGTTCACCAGCCACGGCAAGCCGACGATGAACAGGCCGGAGAAGCGCTGCTCGCTTTCACCGAGCAGATGATCGAGCGCATCCAGCGAGGCTTTTTGCAGAGCGGGTTGATGGAACAGGTCGGCACAGGTGTAGCCGGTGATCGCCAGTTCAGGAAAGACGACGATCTGCACCGCCTGCTGCTCGGCTTGATCCAACAGATGCAGCAAGCGCTCAACGTTGAACGCGCAATCGGCAACGTGGAGCCGAGGCAACGCCGCCGACACGCGAACGAAACCGTGCTGGAGCATGACGCCACTTTCGCTAGGAAGGTAGTCATCACGCTCCGCGTGATGAAGGCCTCACGCGGGGCGTGAGGTCTACTCTGCCGGATGCTATTATCTTAGCGGATTTGCTCGTATTTCACTCCCCCGCGCACGATCACCGCGTGCGCCCGGCCGCGCACCTTGACGCCATCGAACGGTGAGTTGCGGCTCTTGGACGCGAATTTCGAGACATCGATGGTCCACTCGGCGGCCGGGTCGATGATCGTCACGTCGGCATAAACTTCGGGCTTCAGAGTGCCGCGCTTGATGTCGAGGATTGACGCGGGCCTGATGGTGAGTTTTTCGATGAGCTGCGGCCAGGTCAGGTGGCCAGGTTCGAGGAGCGCCTTGATCGAGATCGGCAGCAGCGTTTCCAACCCGACGATGCCGAACGGGGCCTGGTCGAGCTCGCGCAGTTTCTTCTCCGGCGCTTGCGGCGAATGATCGCTGGCCAGGACGTCGAGCGTGCCATCTTTCAATCCGGCGATGAGCGCTTGCACATCGTCCTGGGTGCGCAGGGGCGGGTTGAGCTTGTGGTTGCTGTCGAAGCGGCGCAGCTCTTGATCGGTGAGGAAGAAATACTGCGGGCACGTCTCGGCGGTGACGCGCACGCCGTCGTTCTTGGCGCGGCGAATGAGTTCGACGCTGCCGGCGGTCGAGACGTGCAGGAAATGCAGCCGGCCGCCGGTGAGCCGGGCGAGCTCGATGTCGCGGTAGATCATCACTTCTTCCGCCGCCGCCGGCATGCCGCGCAGGCCGAGCCGCATGCTCTCGCGGCCCTCGTGCATTAGGCCGCCCTTTGTCAGTTCGAGATCCTCGGCATGACTCAGCACCGGCTTGTCGAACATCCGGCAATACTCAAGGGCGCGGCGCATGATCTCGGCGCTGACAATGGGGACATCGTCATCACTAAAAGCAACGGCGCCTCCCTCGACGAGCCCGCCGATCTCGGCAAGCTCCGCGCCCTGGCGCCCTTTCGTAACGCAGCCAATCGGAAAGACATGAGCGTTGCCCGCGCGGCGCGCTTGCAGATGGATGAATTCAGCCGCCGCCTGATGATCGAGCGGCGGATCGGTGTTGGGCATGCAGGCGACCGAGGTGATGCCGCCGGCGACGGCTGCCGCGGAACCGGTCGCGACCGTTTCGTCCTCCTCACGCCCTGGCTCGCGCAGGTGCACGTGCATATCGATGAGGCCGGGGCTGACGATCATCCCGGCTGCGTCAATGGTGCGGTCCGCCACGAGCCCTGGCTGCGGCCCGATGCCGAGGATGCGCTCGCCGCGAATCCACAGATCGGCGACCTGATCCAGACTCTGCGACGGATCGATGACGCGGCCGTTGGTGATGCGGAGTTGGGTCATGCCATTTCCTCCGGCTGTCCGCACAACAGATGCAACACCGCCATGCGCACCGCCAGTCCGTTGGTCACTTGCTTGAGGATCGCGGAGTGGGGGCCGTCGGCGACCTCCGGCGTGATCTCGACGCCGCGGTTGATCGGGCCGGGCGCGAGCAGCAGCAGATCGGGCTTCGCTTTCTTCAAACGCGCGCTGTCCATGCCGAAGAGGCGCGCATATTCCGTAATCGACGGAAAGAGGCCGCTGCGCTGCCGTTCGAACTGGATGCGCAGCATGTTGATGACATCGCAGCGCGGCAAGATGGCGTCGAGGCTGTGCGACACCTCAACGCCGAGTTCCTCGATGCCGCGAGGCACCAGGGTCGGTGGGCCGCACACGATGATTTTTGCGCCGAGCTTGGTCAGCCCGTGGATGTTGCTGCGGGCCACCCGGCTATGGGCGATGTCGCCGACTAACCCGACCGTCAGACCGTCGAGGTGGCCGCGAATCTGGCGAATCGTGAAGATGTCGAGCAGCCCCTGCGTGGGATGTTCGTGGGCGCCGTCGCCGGCGTTGATGACGCCCGCTTGCAGATGTTGAGCCAGGAGGTGCGGCGCGCCGGTCGCGGCATGGCGCACGATGACGAGATCGATCCCCATCGCCTCAATGTTCTTGGCAGTGTCGATGAACGTTTCGCCCTTCGAGGTGCTGGAGCCAGATGGCGAGAAGTCCAGAACGTCGGCGCCGAGCCGACGGGCGGCGAGGCTGAAACTCATGCGCGTGCGCGTGGATGGCTCGAAGAATAGATTGACGACGACCTTGCCGGCGAGGTTGGCGCGTTTCTTGCGCCGCTCCTGGCTATCGTGGGTAAAATGCTCGGCTAAATCGAGGACGGTGACGATCTCATCTCGCGTTAATTCTTCCAGCCCGAGCAGATGCGGGCGATCCCAGGTCATGCGGGGAAGCGAAGGCACATGATCTCCTCAAAGGACCTATTTACCGCTCGCCAAAGGCGAGTGGCAAAAACACTATTTCATTGAACCTTGATACGAACCGATTTCGATCATTGGGCGTATTCGATCGGCAATCTCCGGCGCGAGGTCGATGGCCGTGACTCGCTCATTGAACGCTTTCCGACTGGCGCCGCCGTTGTGCCGGGCCAGCGCCGTCCAGGCGAGGGCGAGTGTGGCGCCGGTGGTCGCGTCCTGCTTCGCCGTTTTTGCGGGCAGGTCAAGGCCTTCGATGTCAACAAGCTTGCCGGCATCCACTCGGCCAGTCGATTTCTCGCACAGGGCCAGGAAGATCTCGAACTCCGCGCGAAGTTTGAACGTCGGATGCTTCAACGTCTTGGCAAGTTCCTTGACAATCTCCGCCTCCTCGGTCCGGGCCGCGAGCTTGACGAGCTGCAGCATCTGCCAATCGCTGGGATTGGCGTCCTTTTCTTTGATGATGTTCATCGCTTCCTTGACGAACTTGCCGGCCTGATCCTTGTTCTTGGGATCGTGCAGCGCGACAGCCGCCACGCCGAGATTCGCATCGAGGCGGTCCTTGGGCGGCCCGGAAGCTTTCACGAATTCTTCAGACTTGCCGTAGTCGCCTTTGCGGGCGTACCCTTCCGCATAGCCGATGCGGATATTGGCATCCATCAGGCTCTTCTCGCTGGGGAGCTTTTTGAGCGATTCCGGCTCTCCCTTGGCAAAGATGAAGGCGATCTGTTGTCGATAGGCCGCGGGTCTTTTGCCTTGGGCGTTTGCCCCCGCGGGCTTGACGGTGAGCCCGATGGCAAGCTCGGCCTGGCCTTTCTCGAACAATCGGAAGCCGACTTCACGCAGGGCCATCACCTGGATCTCGGGATTCTGAAGTCGGCTCAGGAGCGTTGCATCGAGGTCGGCGCGGACCTCCTCCCAGGGCAATTTGATGGCGCCGATGAGATCGGCATCGCCGCCGCCGAGTTCGATCTGCGCAAGGGCGACATCGATGAGGAAAAGCTGCTCGTTGAGCGCCGGGTTACGCTCGGTCGCGTCAAACTCGACCAGCGACGCGCCCTGGAGTGCCTTCTGCGCTTTGACGGCTGGGTTCTTTTCGCTGGAGCGCAGGTAGAGCAAGCCGATGGTGCGATAGGCTTCGGCGGAAAGGAGCGTGCCGGACTTGATTTTTGCGTTAGCGCCCCGGACAAGCCCTTCCGCGTCCTTGATTTCATTCTGCTGCTGCTTGGAGTTGACGATGTGCCACAAGCCGTAGCCTGCGCCGCCGACGAGTGCGATCAGGAGCATGGTGTAGATGCCGAGCTGAATTCGATCGAAGAGGTCGCGAGGCCGAGTCTTGATGGGGAGATCGATAACGCCGGCCTGAACGAGTGAGTCCTGGCGGGCCTTGGACGCTACCTCGGTGCCCCAGGCATTTTCGAGCTGCTCGGGCTGATTGAGGATGGCCGCAGTCGGACCCTTCCTGTCCATCTTGCGCCAATCTTTTTTCTCCGCCGGCTTCGGCAGCGGCACCTTGACCAGGCGCCGGCACTCTTCGTTGGGGCACTGCGCCTGTTTGCCGGCCAGCTCAATGGGGAGCTTCACCTGCTCGTCGCAATAAGGGCATTTGAACTCGATCGTGGTCGGCGCTGCGGGATCTATCGGGGGCGGTTCCGGCTCGTCCGAAAACGCGGCAAGGGCTTCGTCCTCGACGTTCTCCGGCGGCAGTTCTTGAGTCGGCGGCGGCGTACCGTTGGGCTTGGCGGCTGGCGTGCCGTTGCTGTCGGGCTTTTCGACCGTGGGCTTCGTCGGGGCCAGGGGCTTGGTTGCCGCGGCTGCTTTCTTGGCGCCGGGCGAGGGGACGGGAATCCCTTGCGCGGGGGCATTCGGCGGCGCCGGTTCCTTCATCGGCGACCCCTGCGGGACCGCAAGCACGCTCTGACAGACGGGGCATTTGATCTTCTTGCCCGCCAGGTGATCCTTCACGCTCAGCGTTTTCTTGCAGCTTTCACACTTTACCCGGATCGGCATGATGGGATCCCTGGTGCACGCGTCTCGAAGCCGACTGCTATTTTTGGCGATTGGATCGTCGATGGCAATGGGAAATGTGACAGGGTTTACGTTTAGCGCCCGCAGGGCCCTGCGGGCGCTATACGTAAACAACGGCTACTTCAACAAAGGCAACCCAACGCGTCCATTAGCGTCGTCGTGATCCTCCTCGCGCGAATCGGTTTTGAACGTCACCGCCCCTGCCTGCAACCGGCCCGCGGCACGTTCTTCGTCTTCCCAGATATCGATTTCCTTCATCAGGCAATCGACCATCTCGCTCTCCGGCATGGTGTAGAGCTTTTCGCCGCGTTTGAAGATCATCCCCTTGCCGCCTCCCGCCGCGATGCCGAGGTCCGCCTCGCGCGCCTCGCCGGGGCCGTTGACGACACAGCCGAGCACGCTGATCTTGATCGCGGTCGTACGCCCCGCCAGACGCTGTTCCAGTTGGAGGATGATCTTTTCGAGATCGATCTCCAGTCGGCCGCAGGTCGGGCAGGCGATGATCTCCGGCCGACGCACCCTCCGCTGGGTCGCTTGCAGGATGTCGAACGCCGCCGCGATTTCCGGCACCGGATCGCCGAGCAGCGAAATTCGGATCGTATCGCCGATGCCTTCGAGGAGTAGCGGCGCCAGCCCGCAAGCGGATTTGGTCACCGCGTAGGGCGCCTTGCCGGCTTCGGTGATTCCGATGTGCGTTGGATAGTTTGCCAGCTTGGCGTACATGCGATACGCTTCGACGGCGGTGAGGACGTCGCTCGATTTCAGTGACACGATGATATCGTGATACCCTTCCTCCTCGGCAATTTCGATGTAGCGGATGGCGCTATCGACCATCGCCGGCGGGCACGGGTAGCCATACTTCATGGCGAACTCGCGCTCCAAGCTCCCCGCGTTGACACCGATGCGCATCGGGATGCCCTTGTCCTTGGCCTTGCGCAGGACTAGGCGAAAGCGATCCATGCCGCCGAGGTTGCCGGGGTTGATGCGCAGCTTGTCGATCGGATGATCCATCGCAGCCAGGGCCATCTTGTGATCGAAATGGATATCGACGATGAGAGGCAACTTGATGCGCCGCTTGATCTCGCTCAGGACGGCCGCGTCTTCCGCCTTCGGTACCGTGACGCGCACCAGCTCGCAGCCGGCCTCTTCGAGCCGATGAATCTCGGCAACGGTAGCGTCGATGTTGTAGGTATCGGGCGTGGTCATCGACTGGACGATGATCGGGTTATCGCCGCCGATGACGAGGTTGCCGACACCGACTTCGCGGGTTTTATGACGCTGGAACGGGTGTTTGTACACGAATGGCTCCTGGGTTGTGGGAAGCCCCGGGGTGAGGTACTCCGAACCCCGGGGTTCGGAGTACCTCACCCACGGGCTTCTATCCGTCATTTTATCGCGGAATCAACCGGGGACATCCTAATTTCTTTGCCGGGGCGGCGTCAAGACGTCCCCCAGCGCTGAAACAAATCATGCTCCACGCCAAGCTGATCGCAAATGCGCCCCACGATGAAGTTGATCGCGTCATCCAAACTCTGCGGCTTTGTATAAAACCCAGGCGCCGCCGGCAGCACGATGGCACCGACCTCCGCGCAGATGGTCAGGTTACGAAGCTGCACCACGCTCAACGGTGTCTCCCGCGGCACGATCACCAGTTTGCGTTTTTCCTTGAGATGGACATCGGCCGCACGATGGATGAGATTCTGTGATAGGCCATGCGCGATGGCGGCAACGGTCCCTCCACTGCACGGGCAAATGACCATACCCGCGGTAAGAAACGTTCCCGATGCGATGCCGGCCATGAAGTTGCGGTAGTCATGGTAGAGGACCTGTTCCGGCGCCGCGGTCTCGGCGATGGGGCCGAGCAGATCGGACAGGTGGAAATGTTCCAGGTCGATGCGGCGATCCATCTCCTGCTGGATGACCTGTACGGCCGCTGGGCTGAGTACGAGATGAACCGTGTGGCCCGCGCGGATCAGTACTTCCAGCAGCCGCACGCCATACGGGGCGCCGCTGGCGCCGGTCATTGCAACGACAAGATCATTGGCGGCCATTGAGGGTTTCTTCCGAGCCTGAGGTGTAAGCGAAGCAAAGTCTAAACTTCTCTTACGCTTCAGGCTTTGATGGTATTATTGATTCGCGGGTTTCTTCTCCTCGACGCTCGGCCGCACTTCGCCATTATTTTCGGCCGGAATAACGGGCGGCGGCGCCGGATGCGTGCGGTGCAGCACCTTGTCGGCCATGCTCTCAGCGACTTGGTCGAGCTTCTCCGTCACCGGCCCAACGATCGGCGGCATCTCGGTCGGGTTGCCCTCCACCATCGGCTTGCGCCAGATGCGATACAGGATATACAGCCCGACGCCCGCCAGCACCACTAAGACGATGATCGGCTTGGCGTACTTCATCGTCGAGTCTCCGTCTCCCTTGACCAGTTCGAGGATGCTGTCGGTGAACCAGTAGCCGAGGAAAAACAAGATGCTCACGCCAGGAATCGCGTAGATGCCGTCCGCCAGGAGAAAGTGCATGATCGGCATTTTCGTAATGCCGGCGGTCAAGAAAATCGGCGTGCGGAATCCCGGCGTAAAGCGGGCAAAGAGCAGAACTCCGACGCCGTACTTCTTGAAGTTATCGGCGATCTTGGCAAACCGCTCCGGAGTGAGCAGTTTTTTGCGGATGAAAGAAATCTCGATGAGCTTCGAGCCCCAGAAGCGGCCGATCAAATAAAGAAAACTATCGCCGATGATGACGCCGACGATGCAGACCGGCAACATGGTCCATGTGTAAACCTTGCCGCTGTGCGCCATCGCGCCGCCGAGAACAACGGGCAGCTCTTCGGGCATGGGGAATCCCAATCCCGTCGCGAGGATGGCCAGGAACACCCCCAGGTGGCCCCAACTGTCGATGAATTGTTCCATGCGTTTCTATTTCGAGCTGCGGATTCTTGACCCACGAACACCTTGACGCCATGCCCAACCGCTCAAATCATAAAACAGACGCTAACCTGACTGCAACACAATCTTCCCGGAGCGACTTCCCCATGAAACTCGGCCTCATCAATTCCGCCTGGGCTCAAGCAGGCCGCGAAACTTCCTACGGCATCCGCATGACCAAGGAGATCGGCTTCGATACCATTGATATCTTCGTCGATCCACTCGACATCGACATCAAGGAGCGCCGCCTCATTAAGCGCGAATGCGATAAGGCCGGGCTGCCGATCGTCAGCGTCGCCTGCGTGGCCGTCGGCCTGGTCGATTTCAACCCGAGCGTGCAGCGCTTTCATATGACGCGCGCCAAGGCGTATCTCGATTTAGTCTATGAATTCGAGGCCAAGAACCTCTTGCTCGTCCTGGGCGAATACATCTGGGAGCAACAGGTGATCCTGCCCAAGGAACAATGGCAGATCGCCGTCAAGAACCTGCGCGAGCTGGGCAATTATTCCGCCGACCTCGGCGTGCAGATCGCCCTCGAATTGGAACCGTTCAAGCTATCGCTTCTCAACAGCGTGGACAGCATGGTGCGCTTCATCGACGACGTGAATCATCCAGCCGTGCGCGCCAACATCGACATCTCGCACCTGGAACTTGCGCATGTCAAACCCGAGGAGCTGCGGCGTCTCAAGGGAAAAGCGATCCACGTTCACATCAGCGACTGCGACGGCAAGGTCCACGGCGACCTCCCGCCCGGCCGCGGAGTCATGAACTTCGAGCCTTATTTGAAGGAAATCAAGGCCCTCGGCATCGACGGCGCCGTCTCGATCGAACTGGAATACTCGCCGCAGCCCGACAAGATCGCCGACTGGGTGCGCGAGGCCTACACAGCAACGGATCGCTTGATGCAAAAAGCGGGATTGAGGGGATAGAGACTCTTCGTTTAGCGCCCGCCGAGCGCGCACGGTCGCCGTTTTCCCGGCCAGCAACCGTGCGCGCTCGGCGGGCGCTAAACGAAGAGCGGCTACTTGAAAACCACCTTCGCATCGGGCGCAACCTTGTAAATGACCTCCCGACCAACATCCCACTTGCCGTCTTTCAGATACTCGGCCTTCACCTGCAGCCGGCCATCGGGCAAGATTTTGCTCGTGGATTTCACTTCGGTGATGCCCTTCGCAGCGCCGGCCACGATTTCGTGGCCGATGAACTGCCCGTCCTCGTGCTTCATCGTCCCTTCGGTGCGGAAGCCGGCGGTCGTGAAATACCAGTAGGCGAGGGTCTTCTTCTTGGCGTCCCAGACGATGAGCGTTTCCCCGCCGTAAACGCCGTCGTTGACGGAATGCAGCACGCGGATCGCCTGGCCGTTCAAGGCACGCTCCCAGCGGGCCACATCAAAGACCGGCTTCTCCGGCGTCAAGTTCTTGAATTCCCCTTTCCAGGTCTTGCCGAGCAATGGTGCGAACACCTTCAGCGGCTCGGCCAGCTTGTCGTCCCCCTCGCCTGCGAAAGTGAGGCCGACAGTCAGGGCCAGAGCGATGGGAACGATGGCGCGAATGCAGCGGTTCATGATGATCCTTGGTTGAAGGAAGGGATTTGCCACGGCGTCGACCTTACGGTGCGTGTAGTGTTTCACCCCAAATGGCACACAGCCTAAAGTAGCCGACCGTCTCCTCCGGGTGTAGTGAAATCAAGAACCCCCTGGAGGAAAAGACATGAGCAAGCGACGAAAGTGGTCTGCCGAGGAAAAGCTGCGGATCGTGTTGGCGGG
>SHZY01000009.1 GCA_009692065.1 Gemmataceae bacterium | reverse complement strand
TGAGCTGGCTCCGACGCTTTGCCATCACACTCCTGAAGCGTCACCCCGTCAAGGACAGCCTCAGCGGTAAAATGAAGTCGTGCATGATCAGCACGGCCTTTCTCATCGAAGTCCTATCCCTGAATCGAGTTTGATATGCGCTGGCCCTGCAGTAGGACCGTCTCAGCCGCAAGCGGCAAAATCGGGAAGCTATCTATTGGCCCGGAGGCCCCCCAATGCGCGCGCGCATCCTACTCTCTGTCTTGGCCATCGTGCTCCTGGCGCCTTTGGCTCACACTCAGTCCAAACAGCCGTCTCTCGAAAGAAACCTCTTCGACTTCACCGATCGCGCAGGCTTGAAACACTGGTCGAACCTCGAACTGCCGACGGCGAAGGAGCCTCCCGTCAAGATCGACACCGACAACGGCCGACTCAAGCTCACCTTCACTGGCGGAAACTGGCCAACCATCACCACCACGCAGGTTCCCGGGGACTGGACCTCGTATCACACGTTTAAAGCGACCGTGACGGTCACGCGGCCATGCCTGGTCGGATTCACGGTACTGCAGGAGAAGAGCTCGCGCAACGGCGGCTGGGACGGGACCATCAGTCGCTGGGGCAAGACGGTCTTCGCGCATCTGGGCAAGAATGAAGTCATCGCCGCGCTTCATCCCAACGAGTACAGCGCCCTCTCCGCCAAGTTCGGCAAGGTCGTGCACTTGGAGATCTTCATGTACAACCCCCAGCCGGGGGAGACAATCCACGTGGAAAACATTTGCCTCAGTTCGGTGAAGGAGGAACGAACGTCGCCTCCTACGAAACGATTCCGGGTGTTGGGCACAGCCTACAAAGTATCGAGCCCGATGGACCTGGCGAAATTTGTGAGAGACGACTGGAAGCCGCCCACGCCGAAGACCGTGGACGAAATCGAGAAGGAGTTCCGCATGGCTTACGCCAAGCTGAAGCAGGAGCATCCGCGTGCTGTCCTCGCGGTGTTCCGCGACGGCGAGAAGGGCTACGATCCAAACCGGCGGCTCGAAGTCTTCGCTGCTTGGAAGGACGCCTACTGGTCGAGCCACGGGCCCGACGGCATGACGATCGAACGGAGCACCAACTTCGGCAAGTCGCCGACGCAGGAAGTCTTCATGCGGCACCGCAGCCCGCTGATGCGCGTCGAGCTCGGCAGCATCCCGAAGGGGGCGAACATCCTGGCGGCTCGGTTTATCCTCGTCCGCGCCAACGACACCTATGATAAGGAACGCGATCCGCGCAAGATGCCCAACATGTGGGTCGCCGAGGCGTGCAATCGGCCGTGGGAAGAGTATGAAGTGAACGCGTATGAATATGCACGCAACAAATTCTGGAAGAACTACGGCGGCACGCACTGGGATGGCGACGATCCCGATTTCCTGCCGATCTATCTCGCCTACGGCCCCGGCGGCGGCCCGGTCAGCATCTGGGATTTCACCGAGGCGGTCAAGTTCTGGACCGCCGGAAAAGACGCCAACCATGGCTTCATGATGCACGGCGACGCGCGCGACTGGCTGATGCGCGCCCATTATCGCGAATCGCCGGAGGTGCGCAACCGCCCCGGCCTATTGGTGATTTATGAACCAAGGTAGGCAGAATCCCGTTCACCGTTTAGCGCCCACGCGACGCCATGCGGTGATGGGATTTTGGGAGCGACCTGTCCAAGCGACCTTACCGGCGCGCAGTGCCCGCCTTCGTCATCTTGGCTTTCAATTCCGCCTCCGCTTCCATCCAGTCCTTTTGATCGTTGCCATGCTTGCAGCCCCCCTTCATCCACTTCTGATACGCCAGCATCGCAATCTTCTCTGCCGAGACGCATGCTTGCATGGCCGCGCCGGCTTGCGGCTGGGCGGCAGCGGGTTTGGGGGCGGTTCCGGTCGTCGTGGTGCTTCGGGACATGGTGTTCCTCCCTGAGTTGAATGAGTGCGGGGTTTCTCCCCAAATTTCTGGCCCTATTCCATCAGATCTCCCGAGCCCTGGCAAGGATGTTTTCCGAAAATCAATTATTTTGCCCAGCATAGCAAATCTACCAAAGACACCATATAGCCCGCCGTTTACGGCGCGTGCCTTGCCGACCCGCCGTAAACGGCGGGCTGTAGGCCTTGCCCTTGGCCAGCACAACCGGTGTCTGCCAGAATCGCTCGCCATGGACGCTGACAAACTTGGCCTGTGCGCGATCAACATCGTGGTCGCTCTGGTGCTCGAGATGGCGATTGGCATCGAACGCCAATTCGGGCAACATCCCGCAGGCGTTCGCACCAACGCTCTGGTCAGCCTCGGCACCGCCCTGTTCGTTACCTTGTCGACCATTTTCACCAGTGACGACCCCACCCGCATCGCCGTTCAGATCGTCAGTGGCATCGGCTTCATCGGCGGCGGGGCCATCCTGCGCGAAGGCATCACCGTGCGCGGCATGAACACCTCCGCCACCCCCTGGTGCTCGGCGGCGATCGACGCCCTCGTCGGCGTCGGGGCATGGAACGTGGCGGTCCTTGGCACCATTACCGTCGTCGGCCCCCATTTTCTCTTTTGTTCGCTGGCCCACGCCATCGATAACTTCACCCAGGGCAAAGGCGAGATGGAATTGCTCTACGAAGTCAAGATTGTCTGCAATCGCATCCAGGAGGATATGATCCGGTCGCTCCTGATCGAGCAGATCCGCTCGGCCAAGCTGCGCTTGCAAGGCCTGGTGTTACAAGACACGCCGACTTCGGACCAGGTGGAAATGAACGTTCACCTCTATGCCATCCAGCATGACGATCAGGCGATGAACGACCTGATGTCGCGTCTCGCCGCTCAGGCCGAGGTTGTGCGCGTGAGCTGGTGCAAATCCCATTGACGCCGGCATGGAACGGTTAGCCGCGACGCGCAGCGGAGCGCGGCATTTCCGCGATCCGCTGCGCGTCGCGGCTAACCAATGGATCAAAACCGCGCCGGCACCACGAAGCCCTTGCGGTATTCGCGCGTCAGCAAGGCGTTCGCGGTCCGGTCGTCGCCGAAGTTCTCGGCCTGCACGTTGACGTTGAGCCGGCGACCCACGGTCAGCATTGCCGTGTCGAGCGGCACGTTGTTGCCGCGCAGGTGATCGACCATCCGCGTCAAGCTCTCGTTGCCTTCACGGTTATCGCCGAGGACGCCGTTGCGGCGATCGAACGCCACATTGCGGCCCAGCCGATAGCTGATGTTGGCGAGGTGGCACAGGGCGCTCGACAGATGGCCTTCGAGGATGTCGGCGTTGAGATCCTGACGGCGGCCCGAACGAATGGCCCCGATGAAGTTGCCGAAGTGGTCGGCACTGCCGTTGAAGCGACGCAGCTCGCGGTTGTCGTTGTCGAAGGCGACGCCGTTGTTGTAAGTGGTGAAGACGAGATAGCCGTTGGCGCAGTGGAAGATATTGCCGATCGACGCGCCGCGATACGGTTGCGTGGTCAGGCCGCGGACCTCGAAGGTCAGCTCGGCGTCGCCGTAATCGAAGAGGCAAAGCTGAGTGTTGGGGGTTTCGCCGTCGTCAGTGTAGCCGAAACGGCCGCCGAGGCTAATGGCGCTGCGGCAGAGTTCGTTCTTGCCGAGGCCCCAGCGTGCGACGTCCATCTGATGGATGCCCTGGTTGCCGAGGTCGCCGTTGCCGTACTCCCAGGTCCAGTGCCAATCATAATGAACCGTGCCGGCGCGCGTGTTGCGATGCGGCGGGCGATTGGCGGCGGGACCGCACCAGAGGTTGTAATCCATGGTGCGCGGTGGCGCCTGGTCTTCGGTGACGCGCCCGATGGAACCGCGCGGCTTGTAGCAGAGGCCGCGGGCGACGGAGCAGCGGCCCAGATTGCCTTCGCGGAGGTAGGTGATTGCCTGGCGGATGCCCGGCTGACTGCGGACCTGTGTGCCGGTCTGGCAGATCTTGTTGAAGTGCCGCGACGCCTCGACGATGCGCCGGCCCTCCCAGACATTATGGCTCACCGGCTTCTCGACATAGACATGCTTGCCCGCCTGCATTGCCCAGATGGCAGCGAGGGCGTGCCAGTGATTGGGCGTCGCGATGCTGACGGCATGCACATTCTTGTCGTCCAGAGCGCGGCGGAAATCCTGCACGACGCGAGGCGCCGCGCCCTGCGCCTTCGTGGCGGCGTCCACGGGAACGCCGGTGACGGCGGTATCGACGTCGCAGATGTAGGTCACATGGCAATTATGCCGGCCGGCGTATCCCGAAACATGCCCTCGCCCCTGGCCGCGCACGCCGATACAGGCGACGTTGATCCGCTCGTTGGCGCCGCGCGGCTGCGGCTGGGCCGGTGGGGTTTGCTGAGCGGCATCCGCGTCACCGGCAAAGTAGCCGGCGCTGACCAACGAAGCCAGCCCCGCGGACTGGTGCAGAAACTCGCGACGATCGAGAAAACGCATGGTTGGCTCCGTGAAAGGAAAGGCGAGCCGAGCGGCGTGAGCCGCCGGGTGTCTGATTTACGAATCGTAACAGTGTATCCGGTCGAAACGCCCGGCGTCAATCGAGTATCAGAGCATTTTTGCGAATCTCCCAAGCCGCTCCCCAGGGGAGCGGCCTGGACGGGCGGCGTTACTTCATCCCCTTGATCCAGTCGTGCACCAGCTTCGCGCCGACTTCATCCACCACGCGCGAGCCGATGTGGGGCATCCTTCCCAGGGTGGTCATGTTCATGCGCTGGTAAATGATCGATTGCTCCGGATGGCCGGGGACTACCAGCTTGGCGCCGTCGATCTTGAAGTAGCCGTGCGCGGGCGGAACGTTGACGATGCCCAGTTCTTTCAAGGGCAGATCGACGACCAGCTTGAACTCCGCGTTGCCGCCGCCCCACTTGATGTGGCAATGCGAGCAGTTGGAGTGGAGGTAGGAGCGAGCGCGGACTTCGACGGGGTGTTTCGCGTCATTGAAGTCGGCGAGCTTCGCGAGCTTGGCCGGGGCGGCCGGCAGCTTCTTCGTGAACAGACCGATGTGCTCCAGTGTTGCCAGCTGATTCGCGATGACGCCGTCGTAGCTGTGGTCCTTGTTCATCTGCATGGTGCTGACACCCAGCGCGAACTTGGCGGCGTTGGTATGGCACAGCGTGCACTCCGCCCGGCTCGGGAAGCGGTATTTGATTGTCCTCACCGTGTTGGGGCTGACCAGGATATCCAGGTCCTTGTCGAGGCCTTTTTCGTCGAGCAGCTCGGCATCGGTCTGGTCGTCGTTCCAGACGTACGTGTAGCCGCGCCAGTACTGGTCGCCGTACTCTTGCGTGCCGGGGAATTGCTGGAAGTGGAGCAGACGCGTCTCCAACCGCTTGCGACTCTTGGGATTGCCGCGTTCCATGTCCATGCTGAAGGTTTTGACGAGGACGGTGCCGTCGGGGAACTTCCAGCCGGGAGGGGCGCCGGGGGAGGGCTGCGGGTAGGTGATTTCGTCGAAGCCGATCTGCCCGTTGCTGGGGATGGCGAGGAAGCGTTCTTTCTCGGCATGATCGCCCCAAAGTTGAGCATTGACGGAATAGGGGATGACGCCGGGGGCGACTCTGTGATCCTTGGTGGACGCGAAGATACCGGTTTGGGACAACTTGCGCGGGAATGCCGCTTGCGGCTTAGCAGTGGGCGCTTTGACGAGCTGATGGATAGCGCCGCCAGTGTAATCGACGAAGTAGAGTTCGCCATCGGCATCCTCGGCCCAGGTGATAATGCGATAGGTGGTGCGGGCGAGTTCGCGGTGGCTTTGCGCGACAAATGTGTCCTTGGCAATCCCAAGCGGCTTGAAGGTCCATACCCGCCCGGTATCGAAATCGCCATAGATATACTGGCCGCGTAACTCCTCCAGTCGCTTGCCATGATAGACAAGCCCACCGGTAATAGATCGGAAGTCGCTGTGCGAATGCTCCACGATAGGCGTGAGAATCGGCGTCGGCCCCTTTCCGCGGTCGGGGCGGAAGTCATGCGTGCCCTCCTTGACGGACCAGCCGTAGTTGCCTCCGTTTTGAATGTTGTAGACCATCTCCCATAAATCCTGTCCGACTTCGCCGCCCCAGAGATCGCCGCTCTTGCGGTCGAAGCTGAATCGCCACAGTTGCCGCAGGCCGTAGGCGTAGACTTCGGGGCGGGCGCCTTTCGTTTTCACGAACGGGTTGTCCTTGGGAATGCCATATGCCTTGCCGGGCGGCGGGTTGTCCACATCAATGCGCAGTAGCTTGGCGAAGATGCTCGATAGGTTCTGACCGATGTCGAGTTGGTCGCCGATGCCGGAGCCGTCTCCCGTCACGATGTAGAGAAAGCCATCGGGGCCGAATTTCAAGCAGCCACCGTTGTGTCCGCCGTTGGGCCATTCGAAGATGATCTTCTCGGAGACGCGGTCGGCGACGGGGGTCTCCCCTTTGACGGTAAAGCGAGACACGCGCGTGCCCTTCGGCAAGCCTTCTTTCGAGCCATCGGGAATCCACGTCACGTACAGGTAGCCGTTGTCCTTGAACTTCGGATGAAACGTGAACGCGTAGATGGTCTGCTTCTTGCCGTCCTTGTCTTTCAATTCCAGCGTGAGGTCGGTCTTGTCGGTATCCTTGTTGTTGACGAAGGAAAAGATCTTGCCCATGCGCTCGGCGACGAACAGGCGGTTGGTGCCCGGGGCGTAGGTCATGTCGAGCGGCTCATCGAACTTGGGCAGCTTCGCAAACGCCGGCTCGGTCTTGTACGGCGGCGGCGGCTCGGGGGAGCCGACCACTTTTGACGTGGTCCACGGCACGCGTTTTTCGAGGCCGAACTTCTTGCGCACCGGTTGCTTGTCGCCTTGCTCGGCGGGGGTGCTGAAGCTGAACGACGACAGACCGATGGCGACGATGATTGCGACAAACAGACAGCGGCGCATGATGAGAGTCTCCGGGAACGCGGCGGTTGGTATTCCGATATGAGACTTGGTATGGAAGTGGAATGCAAGCGAAAAGTCAGTTCCTCGTTTTGCGCCCGCAGTGTAGCGCCGGGAAACTGACGCCGCACTGCGGGCGCTAAACGAAGAGAGAACTCAATCCCTGCCCACGATTGCCGACATCTTCGCCTTGGCGGCGGTGGCGACCAGGTCGGCGCTGTGGTCCTCGCCGAACATGCTCGTGTTCAGGATCAGGTCGTAGAGATGCACGTCGTTCGGCTTGAGGTGGAAATGCGTCGCGATGAAGTCGTGGCGGCGGTGGTCACGTTTGCGCACCTGGTCGGCGGCTTCCTCTTCCGTCAACCGCAGCCATTGGCTCATGTAGGCGATGCGATCTGCGAGCGGGGCGACCAGACGCACGTGCAACGTCGAGCGCGTCGGCAGGATGAAACCGGCACCGCGGCCCAGCAGAATCACATTCCCGTGCGAACCCAGGGCGAGCACGAGGCGGGCAAGTTCGAGGATATTCGGATGCTGGCTCAAGTGCTGCTCCGTTGCGAGCCGGGCCATCTGTTCTTCCACCCAGGCAAGGGCGGCCGGCGTCAACTTGTCGACCACATCCTGCCGCAAGGAGCCGTCGTGGGCGCCGTATTCGAGCATGTCCTGGCTGTAAACGTCCCATCCGAGCTTTTCGCCGGCGCGTGTGGCGATGGTGGCGCCGCGTGCACCGGCCTCGCGGCTGATCGCGATCGTCAGCCCGGCCGGCATCTCGGATATCGGCTCTTCCTCGGACGAGCCGCGATAGCCGTGCAGCGGCGATTCGCCCGTGGCGAGGACAGGGATTTCAAAATCATCCGAATACGGTACCGGCATTGGTGGGAATCCGTGCAGGCGAAAACGAGGATCTATTGGAAGCATACCTTTTCTTTTGGCCGCCTCCAAGGCGTTTTGGTGAAAATCAGGCAGGGTCCACCGCGTAGAGATGCGTGAACGGGGGATTTATTCCATCGATTCATATATAAATCTAGTGTGTTGTGGCACGGTCGCCGGACCGTGCCACCCACTTCGACCGTAGGTCTCACGGCGATTCAGGAGACCTTCGGTCGGACGCGTGGCACGGTCGGGAGACCATGCCACAACGGTACGGGTCGCGGTTAACCGGGGCAGAGCGCAACCATGAAATCCGTCGTGTTTGACCAATTCGGCGACCCGCGTGACTTCTTGCAGGTCCGCGAAGTGCCGATGCCCCCCGACCCAGCCGCGGGCGAGGTGCGTGTGCGCATGCGGATGTCGCCGATCAATCCGTCCGACCTGATGACGGTGCGCGGCCTTTACGGCCGACTGCCGAAGCTGCCCGCCACACCCGGGTTCGAAGGCGTCGGCGTGGTTGACGCGGTCGGCTCCGGTTGGCTCGCCAAATTGCGCGGCATCAAGCCGGGTCGGCGCGTCGCGGTTCTGAACGGGGTGGGGGGCAACTGGGCCGAGTACGTCGTCCTCTCCGCGCGCCACGTCGTCCCCGTCCCCGACGATCTGCCCGACGATCAGGTCGCCACCTTCTTCGTCAATCCCGCGACCGCGATCGTCATGACGCAGCGCGTGCTGCAAGTCGCGCGCGGCGGCTGGCTGTTGCAAACCGGCGCCGGCAGCGCTTTGGGCCGAATGGTCATCAAGCTCGGCAAGCACTTCGGCTTCCGCACTATCAACGTGGTTCGCCGCAAAGAGTTAGCCGCCGAATTGAAACAGCTCGGCGCCGACGAAGTACTCTCCAGCACCGAGGACAAGATCCCTGCCCGCGTCGCTGAGATTACGAGCGGCGCCATGGCGCCCTACGCCCTCGATTGCATCGGCGGGCCGGGCGTCGTGGACATCATCCAGTCGCTTGCGCCTCAAGGTCGGCTGCTCGTCTATGGCACCCTGTCCAACGAACTGATACCGCTCGATCCTCGCTCGCTCATGGGCGGACAACGCGCCATCGAAGGCTTTTGGCTCTCCGAATGGGCCAAGCAGCAGGGCGTCTTGCGCATGCTGGGCTTGTTCCGCCAGATCACGTCGCTCTTGCGCGCCGGCGTGCTGACGACGCCGGTTGCAGCAACCTACACGCTCGACCAGCTGCCGCAGGCTATTGAACACGTTGAACGGCAAGCGCGCGGCGGCAAGATTCTGCTCAAGCTCGTCGGGGCATCATGATAAGCCCAGGGGTGAGGTACTCCGAACCCCTGGGCTTCGGAGTACCTCATCCCAGGGCTTCCCATCGATTGAATTTCACATATCAATTAGTTATGGCACTCGACATCACCAAAGAAGACCGTGGCACCCGCATTCGCGAGATCTGGCCCACCGTCGCGCGCGTGCCGGCCGTCGCCAATCTGGGCAAACTGCTCAATAACACCATCATCCTCAGGCCGCTGGGCTGGCTGCTCATGTCGGGCGTCTATTTCGGCAAGATCATGCCGTTCGTCGCCGTCCGCTATCGGCTCACCGACAAACGCCTCATGATACTCAAGGGCTGGAAGGGCGCCATCAAGCAACAGATCCTCCTGGGCGACATTGACGACGTGCAGATCGACCAGGCCTCCATCGATCAGTTCTTCCGGTCCGCTGACCTGAAGATCATTTCGCGCGGCAGCGTCGTCATGACGCTCACCGCCGTCCCCGATGCGGCATCCTTTCGTCATACGATCCTCGACTCTCGCAACGCGTGGGCGCCTGGCAAGGTCAAGTTGTTGCCTTTCATTTCGGCGGCGGCGACCAAGTAAAGCCGCTTGCCGTTTAGCGCTCGCGTGGCGCCATGTGGGCGCTAAACGTAAACGGGCTTGGAACACAAGTTTCTTGTGTTCGCTCCAGCCATCGGGTAGAACATCCGCATGAGCGTTTTGATCATTTTGCACGGACCCGAGACGGGGCGGCACTTCCCGGTGAGTCAGGAACGCACAGTCTTGGGCCGAAACACCGACTGCGACATCCCCCTCACCGGCAAACAAGTGAGCCGGCAGCACGCCTATTTCTTTCATCAAGACGCCAACTACTATCTGCAGGATCTCGGTAGCTCGAACGGGACATTTCTCAACGGCAAACGGCTGACTCCGCACGTGTCGAGCCTGGTGACCGAACGCGACACGTTTCAGATGGGCCCGTATTTATTCGCCTTGCGATCGACGGCGCCGCTGGGGCCGGGGAGTACCGAGTCGCCGCTGGTGGTGCGTGAGATCGTCAGTGCCACGAGCATGCACGAAAAACTGTTCGCGCAGGATTCGGCGATGAAGTTGCAGGTCGTGCTGGAGATCGCCCAGCAGTTGGCGCGCACCCTGGAACTCGAACCGCTCCTCGATAAGCTGCTCGAACAGCTCATGAAGCTTTTCCCGCAGGCCGACCGCCTCATGGTCATTTTGTGCGAAGAGGACAAGCTGGTCCTGCGCGCCCAGCGCACGCGCAAGGGGCCCGATCTGTCGGCGCTGTCGTTCAGTCAAACCATCGTGAAGCACGCACTCGAAGAAGGCGTCGGCCTGTTGAGCGAGGATTTGCAAACCGATCAGCGCTATCAATCGAGCCATTCAATCGCCTCGCTCGATCTGCACTCGATCATCTGCGTGCCGCTCATCAACCAGGAGGGGCGTCGGCTCGGCGTCATCCAGGTCGATCGCTTCTGCCATGGCTTCGGCTTTCGCGTCGAGGATCTGCATCTTCTGACCGCGATCGGCATGCAAGTCGCCGTGGTGCTGGAAAATGTGTCCCTGCATGCCGAGAAGTTGCGCGAGGAGCGCTTGATGCAGGAGCTGCAACTGGCGCACGAGATTCAGGAAGGCTACCTGCCGGACGAACTCGAAGGGTTTCCGGATGCGGACTTCGAGATCTTCGGGCGCGTGTTTCCGGCCCGTCAAGTCGCGGGGGATTTCTACGACTTCGTCAAGACGCCGACGGGCCGGCTGGCGTTTTTCATTGGCGACGTCTCGGGCAAGGGGATGCCTGCCGCGCTCTATATGATTGCCGTGCGGACCCTGTGCCGGCATCTGGCCCGCGATGTCGGGAATCCTGGCCAACTGCTGACCAAGTTGAACGCGGAGCTGGCGGACGATAATCCGACCTGCATGTTCGTGACCCTGGCCCATGGCCTGTACGATCCTGCGACGGGGCACGTGCTGCTGGCATCCGGAGGGCACCCGCCGCCGCTGTTGCGCCGCGCTAACGGAACGGTCGAGCCGGTTGCCGTCAAGGCGGGACGATTGCTCGGCTATGGCGACGAAATCCTGCAGTTCCCGGAAGTCCACATCGCGCTGGACCCGGGCGACACTCTGTTCTTTTTCACCGATGGGTTTTTTGAAGCCCGCGCCGGCAAGGATCGGGCGATGTTCGGCATGGAGCGCGTGTGCGATCTCCTGCGCGATTGTTCCGCCGACCGGCCGCTCGCCGACTGCGCGCTGGCCGCCAAGACGGCGCTCGAAAGCTTCACCGGCTCGAAGGATTTGCAGGACGATCTGACGCTGCTCATCCTGCGAAGGATGAAGGATGATGGATGATGGAAGAAAAAAGAATTCTCTGGCCACAAGCTATGGCAGGATCAATATTTGCGTGAATGCTTCCGCGGACACACTGACACACACAGAGCCGTGAAAGAAAATATGGTCTGTCGCATTTACCGCATACCCGCAAAGGACTTAATTCTTTTTCTTGCCTTTGATGATGACAAAGTGCCGCCACAGAGACACAGAAAATACAGAGAAAACCCATTGGGGTAATGAGTTGCGACGATTTCCTGGCTTGATAAACGCGCGCGTAGTGTATTCTGCCTACTATGTCTCTTCTCTGTGTTCTCTGTGCCTCTGTGGTTAGGGTTTTCTGTATTGGATGATTCGGGTTAGGGGAGCCTCTCATGCCATTGAGTAAACGTGTCGCTGTCTATCCCGGCGTGTTCGATCCGGTCCACTTCGGGCACCTCGACGTCATCGAGCGCAGCTCAAGGCTCGTCGATAAGCTCGTTGTCGGCGTCGGCGACAATCCCGAGAAAGCCCCGCTCTTCAACCAGGCTGAACGGGTCGAGCTTCTGCAAGGCGCTGTCAAGGCGCACGCCAACGTCGAGGTCGTCCCCTTCAGCGGTCTGGCCGTGCGTTTCGTGCGGAGCATCGGCGCCCACGTGATGATCCGCGGCATTCGCACCACCAGCGATATGGAGTACGAATTCACGATGTCGATCATGAACACGATGATGGACCCGGAGATCGAGACGGTGTTCTTAATGGCCCGCGAGCAATACGCCCACGTCAGCAGCACGCTTCTGAAGCAGATCGCTTCACTGGGAGGCACCCTCAAACCGTTCCTGCCGGCTGATATCCTCAAAGTGCTGGTCGCCCGTGCGACTAAGAAATGAGCAGGCGAGGGAGTCTTGCGAATAATGAACACAGCTCTTCCTTGCGTTCGCATTCGGCTTGGAATGAATTGCTCCGGCCGTTATGATGTGTTTTGCGAGAGAGTTCGATGTCGAAGCTGACCGACCCAGAGAAGCTGGCATGTTTCAAGAACGCCCTAGCAAACTGGCGCTACGAGGGGTTCATCATCCTGACGGAGGTCGCCTTCGATTGGATACGGATTCACCTGCCGACCCTATCACCGCGATCGCTCGGTCGGCTCATGCACGAAAGCGTGCTTGGCGGCAATGAAATCGACCAACAAAAAGAAACACGGCCAGAATGGAGCGTACATGACTTTCATTACGACTTGCGTTTCGCCATCGATGGCCGCCTGGTCTACATTGAAACACGATTGATCTACGACGATCCGGATGACCCTGATAACCCCATAATTCACGTGGTGAACATCCATGAAGCCTGAACCAGCCATTAAGAGCAAGCCATTCCCATGGCGATGCCCGCGCTGTTTGGAAAAATCGGTGCACCTCGCCACGATCCCGTACACGGCCCAAGGGCGCGGCGACGGCCAACTTCACGTTGTCGAGATCCCCGCCCTGCGTATTCCGCAATGTAACAAATGCGGCGAATTGGTCTTTACCGAGAGCGTCGACGAACAGATTCAAGAGGCCATGCGCGCTCGGCGAATGGGCAGCGTGCCGGTAAAGTAGGGGCGCCGTGCCGGCCAGCCAAAGCCCAACTCACTTGATAGCAATGTAGCACTTGTTGAGCGACCCGCCGGAGCTGCGCACGTCGATACGGTAGTCACCGTCGCGCGGCGGGTACCAGATGACGCCGACGTAATCGCCGACCAGCTTGTTGGCGGTCTTGTCGGCCGCGACGGTTGTCCCCTTGGCGACGTCGTGAATGGTCACCTCGAGTTGCACCTCTTCCTTGTGGTCGCCGATCACCAGCACACAGGCGCGTTCGCCGCCGCGAAAGGATTTGGTCGTCGTCCAGGATTGGGAGCCGACTTCGACGTAATCGGACCAGGAGCCGATCGTCGGCGCGCCCACCCCGAACGGGACCACCGCTGCGAGAGCGAACATCGTCACACCCAAGATGCGTCGCATGAGAAAAATCCTTCCGCTATTTTGCCGTTTGCGATTTTGCGCTTGCGCGGGGCTGCGCGAGCGCGAAGCCGCAAGCGGCAAACAGAGTCAGCGTAAAGCAATCTGGAATTTGTTGCGGTCAAAGCCGGCGTTGCGGACTTCCACGGAGTAGCGTGTTTCCACGGCCGGCACCCAGCGAACGTGGAGATCGTCGCCGGTGTTGGAGTGGGTGACATCGTCCTTGGCGACACAGTTCCCTGCGGCATCGAACACATAGAATCCCAGACACGTATCGCCGATCCCCGAAGCGATGGCGACTGCCTCCTCATTCGCCTTGAACGTATCGACAAAAGCGCGCACGCCGAAGGCAGAGATCGGCACCCGCTCCTTCTTCCCCTCGGGCTCGCGCGGCGTCACCAGCTCGGCGCTGCTCCAGGAGACGCATAGCAACAGGCCCACGAGGCTCGCAGCGATCAGCTTTCGCATCGTTCATCCTCGTTTTTGAAAATCCCGCTTGCCAACGAAATCACGTCCCTCCACATCTTATCCCAATCCCCCCGCATCGCCGAGACGCGGCACCTTGAGAAACAGGGAAAGCCGCGCAAACTCGAAAGTCTCGCCGCGCTGGCAAAGCGCCGTTGACCTTCTCGAAACCAAACCCTATCATCCCGCCGCGGAAATTCCCAATGCCAGGAACACCTTGAGCGATCGCTTATGGCCATGCGGAAATGGATTGTCCGCGGCATCGTCTGGGGCATCGTCGGCGCTTGCGCTGCCGGTGCGCTGGCGTACCAGCGCTGGACCGACCCCGGAGCCGTGCGCGAACAGGTCATCGCGGCTCTCAGCGAGGCCTTTCCCGGCGCTCATGTCAGCATCGATTCGGCGCGTCTGCGGCTTTTCGGCGGCATCCAGCTCAACGGCCTCAGGCTCACGCGCGACGATGACCCGGCGAAGCATGAGTTCCTGCACGTCCCCTCCGCCATCTTTTACCACGACAAGGAAAAGATCCTCGACGGCGAACTCAAGCTGCGCAAGATCGAATTGATCCGCCCGCGCTTTCGTATCCGCCGCGAGCGCGACGGTTCGTGGAACCTAAAGGACATCGTGAAGCCGCCGAACGGAGCGCCGCAGACCCAGTTGCCCGCCATCGTCATCCATCAAGGCACGTTGATCCTTGAGGATCGCTCCGACGCCGCCAAGCCGACCACGCTGGAGATCAACGACGTCGGCCTGACCATCATCAACGACCCGTTGCCGCGCGTGTTGATTCGCGGCGCCGCGAACTCCGAGCTGCTGGGCAAGCTGCACATGCACGGGTTCGTCGATCGGACCAGCGGCGACACCTCCATCTCGTTCCGCGCGACCGAGATTCCGTTGACGCCGGCGCTCTTGGCGCGCCTGCCGATCCCGTGTCCGCCCGATCTTTTCGTCGGCTTGCAGGTGATCGCCAAGGCCAAGGTCGAGGGGAAGGTTTCTTTCCATCCCGGCCAGCCCGAACCGATTTATTACGACGTCCACTGCGAGGTGAAGGACGGCACGGTGCAGCACCCGAACTGGCCGCTCCCGCTCGAAAACCTCGCTCTGCAATTCCATTGCAACACGGGGACCTTGCAGCTCGAAAGTCTGACGGCACGCTCGGGCAGCACCGAAATCTCGGCCCACGGCGTCGGCCGGCTGCCGTGCGTCGATCAGGAATTCGAGGTGCATCTCGATCTCAAGCACGTCATGCTCGGCGACGATCTGGCCTCGCGCTTGCCGAGCAAGCTGCGCGAGCTGCACAAGCTGTTTCAACCGAACGGGCCGACCACGATCCACATCGCCTGTGCCCGCCATGAGGGACACTGGGCCCCGCTCGCTTCGGGTGAGCCCTCGCAGGTGTCGCTGCGGCCCGAACTGATTGCGATGACGTTCATCGAATTCCCCTATCCGCTCGAGCGCGTCAAAGGGGACATCGATTACAATCTGCTCAACGAGCATATGAAGTTCAGCCTCGACGCTTATGCCGGCGCTCAGCCGGTCATCCTCGGCGGCTACTGGAACGGCGACGGCCGGCAGGCCGACGTCAAGTTCGACATCCGTGGCAATAACATCACCATCGACGAAAAGCTGCTGAAGGCGCTGCCGCCTTCTCTGCAGAACTTCGCGCGGTCGTTTCACGCCACCGGCAAGATCGACGTCCGTTCCCATATTCGCCAGGAGCCGGGCAAGGATTTTCGCAACGAATACCACATTCGCATTCACGACACCGCCGTCAAGTGGGACCCGTTTCCTTACCCGCTCGAAAACGTCAGCGGCTTCCTCGACATCTATCCGGAGCACTGGGAGTTCCACGATTTCCAGGGGACGCGCAACGGCGGGCATGTGCTCATCAATGGCAAATCGATTCCCAGGACCGACGCCAAGGGTATCAGCGACATGGGGGTCTCCCTGGAAATCACCGGCCGCAATGTGCCGCTCAATCATGAACTGCGCGACGCGGTTCGGCCCATGAAGGAATTGCACAAGGCTTGGGAGACTTTCAACCCAACCGGGAAGCTGTTCTTCACCGCCTCGGTCGAACGGCCCAGCGCCGACCTCAACGATCTGGAGGTGCATGTCGATGCACGCGGCGCCACGGTCACGCCAACGTTCTTCCACTATCGCATTCAGGACATCAACGGGCAGTTTCGCTTCCACAAGATGCGGCTGGAAATCAGTAAGTTGCGGGCCCGCCACGACGACGCCCTGATCGCCATGGGCAAAGGCGCCGTCGATCTCAATCCGCTCGGCGGCTACTTCGCGAAGTTCGACGACGTGCAACTAACCGGCATGCGGCTCGACAACGAGTTCATCAAAGCGCTGCCCGATAAACTGCAAACCGCCGCCAAGATGCTGCGCCTGGAGGACCCCTTGCGCGTCAAGACGCAGGTGGTCATTGCGCAGCCGCCGGAGATCGGCAAGCCGCCCGACATCTACTGGGATGGCGAGGTGCGGATGTACGAGGCCAAGTTGACGACAGGCCTGGAGTTCACCAAAGTCACCGGCTCGCTGAGCTGCCGCGGACGCTACGACGGCAGACAGATGGTGGGGGTCGAAGGCAATGTCCTCCTCGATCAAGCGTACCTTTTCGAGCAGCCATTCAAGAAGGTTCACGCCAAGTTCGAGATCCGCAAGGAAAGCCCGGAGATCCTGCTGGTCGGTCTACGCGCCCCGATCTACGGCGGCGATATCACCGGCCAGGTACGCGTCGATTTCAATTCCTCGCTGCGCTACGAGATGAATCTGACGGCCTCGCAGATCAACCTCGCCGAGTTTGGCCGACAGAACCTCGGACCGAAATCGCAGCTCTCCGGCGCCGCCGGGGCACGCCTGTACCTCACCGGCTTTGGCGCCGGCATCGATACGCTCGACGGCAATGGGTCGATCGACATCCCGCGCGGCCACCTGTACAACCTGCCGTTCTTGCTCGACCTCCTCAAGTTCCTCGGCCTGCACTGGCCCGATCGCACCGCCTTCGAAGAATTCCACACCGGCTTCACCGTGCAGGGGCCGAAGGTCACCGTGCAGAAACTCGACCTGCTCGGCAGCGCGGTCAGCCTGTCGGGCAAGGGGGAATTCGATCTCGGTTCGAAAAACCTCAGCCTTGCCATCTACCCGATGTGGGGGCGCGTCGAGCAGCTATTGCCGCCGGCCATTCGCCCCTTCCCGACGACGCTCAGCAAAAATCTGTTGACCGTCGAAGTGCGCGGCAAAGTCAGCGGCAATCCGAAAGACTTGAAGTATCGCATGAAGCCGATGCCGGTGATCGTCGATCCGTTGTTGTTGTTGCGCGATCGCATCCTCGGGCAGCCGACGGGTAACGCCGTGTCGCCGACGCCGACCCGCGCCGGACCGTAGCAACGCGGCGGGCAACAAATCGCACTACGCAAAAAGAAGGGGGATGTGCGTGTTCTGGGGACGTCTTCATCGCATGATCTTGGCGGAGTTGCTCAAGGTCTTCGCCGTCGCGTTCGTCGCGCTGACGGCGTTGATCCTGCTGGCAGGCGTCATCTCCGAGGCGACCAAGAACGGTCTCAGCCCCGCGCAGGTCCTGGCAATAATCCCCTTGCTCCTGCCAAGCATGCTGCCTTATACGGTGCCGACGACGGTACTGTTCGCGACCTGCATCGTCTATGGCCGACTCTCGGCGGACAACGAGATCCTGGCACTCAAGGCTGCCGGCGTTCACATCCTGCACGTGATCTGGCCCGCGGTGTTCCTGGGAATCGTCGCGGGCGCGGCGACGATGTTCTTGTATCTCGATGTCATTCCCCATGCGAGCTATCTCGTGAAAACCCACGTCTCTGGCGACGTCGAAGAGCTTCTCTACGCGCTACTGCGTAGGGATGGCTGCATTCGCCATCCGAAGATCAACTACGAGATTCACGTCAAGGAAATCCAGGGACACAAACTCGTGGACGCCATCTTCAAGCGGCGCGCACCGGGCGGAAAAAGTTTTGACACGATCGCCTTCGCCAAGGAAGCCGAGCTGGAAGTTGATCTGCCGCACAATCGCATTCTGGTCCATATGCGCCACTGCGAGCTGGTGCAGCATAACAACCAGGGCATGCTGGAAACGCACACCTGGGCGGTCGAGATTCCACGCGAACTCAGCGGCGCCGCAGGCAAGACGCGGGCCATGGACATGGCCTGGACTGAACTCGACGAATACGAGGCAAAACTTCTACGCGATAAAGAAAAACTCAACCACGACATCGAAATGCACCAGCTCGCCATCGACCAGGGTAAAGGCGACGGCCATTTTGCCGAGCACGTTCGCAATCTCAGCAACGAGCGGCGCATTCGTGAAAGCCAGATGCTCAGCGTCCAGTCCGAATCCCACATGCGGGCCGGGCTCGCCCTCGGCTGCATATGCTTTGCCCTGGTCGGCTGCCCGATCGGCATCTGGTTCAGCAAGAGCGATTACTTGAGCGCCTTCATCACCTGCTTCTTGCCCATCGTGACGATCTACTACCCGCTGATGTTCTGCATGATCAACATGGCCCGCGCCGGCAAGATTCCGTCATGGGCCGGCATCTACAACGCGGATGCGCTGTTGCTGCTGGCGGGGTTGGTGCTGTTCCGGCGGCTGGCAAGGAATTGAGTTATTTCCCCGTTTAGCGCCCGCGTAAAAGTGTCGGCTGCGCGGGCGCTAAACAAGGACCGGGTCATTCCTCCTCCTCGCGCACCGTATCGATCTCCGACGCCTTGATGATGTCGCGCGTCGAGGCCGCCCGGTCGATGGTCAAAATCCCTTCCAGGTGATCGAACTCGTGCTGGACCACGCGGGCCGCGAATCCCTTCAACTCGCGCACGACCGGCTCCCCGTTGAGATCCACATATTCGACGCGCATGGCTCGCGGCCGCGGCACCAGGACGAGCAGTTCCGGAAAGCTCAGGCAGCCCTCCCACGCACTGATGGTTTCGGCGCCGAGCGGCGTGATCGTCGGATTGATGAACACCTCGATGCCCGGCAGTTCGCCTTCCGCCGGCGCCGGATGAATGCCCGCCAGGAACACGCGCAGGCCGACGAAGACCTGCGGCGCCGCCAGTCCCGCGCCTTTCTCGTATTCCAGCGTCTCCAGCATGGCGGCCACGAATTCCTGGAAGTCGGCGCCGGCGATGCGGTCGAGCGGTACTTCCTGGGCCACCGCGCGCAACACCGGCTGACCCAGCTGGGCGATTTCCAACGGCATGTTCTCTTCGCTATCCATGAGAGTTGTCCTTGTTCGGCAATTGAATCCGATATAAGATTATAGCGCCTGCCAAAAACGACCCTCTCCGGTTCGGTCTCTCCCGCGTGAGGAATACATCATGCTTCGAATCGCCGTGCCGTTTTTCCTTGCGCTCGCCGCCAGCACTGCCTCGGCGCAGACCACGACATCGTTTGTCAACGATGTTCAGCCTATCCTGACGCGTCTGGGCTGCAATCAAGGCTCATGTCACGGCAAAGGCTCCGGGCAGAATGGCTTCCGGCTTTCCTTGCGCGGATACGCCCCGGAATGGGACCACGCTTGGATCACCCGTGAATTAAACACCCGCCGCATCAATCCGATCAACCCCGAGGCGAGCCTGCTCTTGCAAAAGCCGACCGGCCAGGCAGCCCACGAAGGCGGCGTCGTGATGGCGGTCGGAGGCCGAGAATACAACGTGCTGCTCGAATGGATCCGCGGCGGCGCTCCCGGCATCAACAAGGATGACCCCAGCGTGCGACGCCTGGCCATCGAGCAGATTGGGCGCACGCTCAAAGCGGGTGAGACACACCCTTTGAAAGTCCGGGCCGAATACACCGATGGCCAGTCCAAGGACGTCACCTGGCTAACGAAATTCGACTCGAACGATGCCGGCGTCGCGTCGGTCACGCCCGCCGGCCTGGTGAAGGTCGAGCGCCACGGTGAAACCGCCATTCGCGCCATGTTCCAGGGTCAGGTCGCCGTCGCCGTTGTGACAGCCCCGTTCGACACGCCGATCAAGCCCGATTTGTACGCCGCGAAGAACAACTTCATCGACGAGCACGTCTTCAAGAAGCTCGCCGATCTGCGCATCGAACCCTCCGATCCGTCGAGCGACACCCAGTTCCTCCGCCGCGTCTATCTCGATGCCATGGGCATTGTGCCGACGCCCGATGAGGTGCGCGCGTTCCTCGCCGACAAGACGCCGAACAAGCGGGCCCGGCTGATCGATGCCGTTCTGGAGCGTTCCGAGTTCGTCGATTTCTGGACGATGCACCTCAACGATCTCTTGATGAACCGCAAGGAAAGCGACCACGACGTGCGCGGCGTCAAGGGCGTGCGCAGCTTTCACGAGTGGATTCGCAAGCAAGTTGCCGTCAATCGCCCCTGGGACGAGATGACGCGCGACCTGCTCACCGTCGCCGGTTCCACGGACGCGCATCCCGAGCTCGGCTACACCATCGTCAGCGTCGGCGAGCAGCGCGAATCGCACAAGTCCACCGTCGTCGCCAATGCAGCCCAGACATTCCTCGGCGTCCGCATCGGCTGCGCCCAGTGCCATAACCATCCGCTGGAGAAGTACACCCAAGACGATTACTACCACTTCGCCGGCTATTTCTCGCGCATCCGCTTCGACCGCAAGGATCCGAAGATGGGGCCGACGACGTTGAGCGTATCGATGCCCGATGTAAACCAGAACAAGAACCCGGTCGGCGTGACGCAGCCGCGCACGAACAAGTTCCTCGCGCCGCAGCCGCTGGATCGCACCCTGACCAAGATCGAACCGGGCCAGGATCCACGCGCCGCGATTACGGATTGGATCACGAATCCGAAGAACGAGTTCTTCGCCGGCGCCATGGTCAACCGCATCTGGGCGCATTACTTCAACGCCGGCCTGGTCGAGCCGGTGGACGATCTGCGCGAGAGCAATCCGCCGACCAATCCCGAATTGTGGAAAGCACTCGTCAAGGAATTCGTCGCCAAGAAGTATGACCGCAAGCACCTCATGCGGCTCATTCTCAACTCGCGTGCCTATCAACTCAGCTCGACGACGAAATCGACCAACGAGAAGGACCAGCGCTTCTATTCGCATTACCTCGCCCGCAAGTTACAGCCTGAGGTGTTGCACGACGCGATCTATTCGTTGACCGGCGTGGCGGACGAGTTTCACGGTCATCCGTACGGCATGCGCGCGGTGCAGATTCCGGATACGGCCATGAAGTCATCGTTCTTTGCCGCCTTTGGCCGCCCCGAACGTCTCACAGCGTGCGCCTGCGAGCGATTCACCGATGTGAACCTGCAACATAGCTTGCACCTGCAATGTTCCAGCGAGAGCAACCGCAAGCTAACGGCGACGTACGGGCGCCTCGCGGGCATGCTGAAATCAAAAAAAACCGATCAGGAGCTGACCGACGAGCTCTTCTTGATAGCGGTGGGACGATTGCCCAAGGACACCGAGCGTGCAACCTGCCTCGCGCATGTGCAAAGCCACACCGAGGCGGACCGGCGCACTAGCGCGTACCAAAATATCGTGTGGGCCTTGATGAACACGAAGGAGTTTTTGTTTAACCATTGACGCGGCAAGCCCCAGGATGAGCGAAGCGATTCCTGGGGGTAGAGGCGCCCCGACCCCCGCGAATCGTTGCGCTCATCGCGCGGCTTGATAGGACATGAAAAAAGGAACCTGCATGCTCGATATCACCTTCTCCAACCAGCACAAGCAATGCGACGGCCGCACGCGCCGCGACTTTCTGCGCATCGGCGCCGTCGGCACGCTCGGCCTGACGCTGCCGGCACTCTTGCAATCGCAACAGGCGGCGCGGGCCAATCACGCAGAGCCACGGGCGCGCTCGGTGATCCTCGTCTACCTGGGCGGCGGGTTGTCGCATCATGACAGCTTCGATCTGAAGCCGGAATCGCCCGAAGAAATCCGCGGCATCTATCACCCCATCGCCACCAGTGTGCCCGGCACGCAAGTCGGCAATTTACTGCCGCGGATGGCGCGCATCATGCACAAGGTCGCGCTGGTCCGCTCCGGCGCGCACAACAACGATCACCACGAGACGGCGACCAACTGGGTGATGTCGGGCCGCTTCGGGTCCGCGTTCGGCGATTTCCCTGCCGTCGGGGCCGTGGTGTCGCAGCAGCTTGGCTTTCGCGGGGCGCTGCCGCCCTATGTGTCGATTCCGCGCAATCCGTCATTCACCTGGGAGCTGGGCAAGAGCGCCTGGTTGGGCGGGCGCTATGAGTCGTTCCGCACCGGCGATCCGAATCAGGCCAACTTCCAGGTCCCCGATTTCGCCGCCGGCGCCAACATCAACCTCCAGGCCGACCGGAGCCGGCGCTCGCTCCTGCAAGCTCTCGACACGCTCGCCGACCAGGTGCAAGGCAACGACCAGATCGCGACCTACAGCGAATTCCAGCGCCGCGCTGGAGACATCATCGTCTCGCAAAACGCCCGCACCGTCTTCGTCATGGATCAGGAAACCGACCGCACCCGCGATCGCTACGGCCGGACGACTTTCGGCCAGAGCGCGCTCTTGGCACGCCGGCTGATCGAGCGAGACGTGCGCTTCGTCACCGTCAACTACGGCGGCTGGGATCATCACGCCCAGATCTGGAACAGCCTGAACCGCAAGCTGCCGGTATTCGACCAGGGCCTGTCGGCATTGATCGAAGATCTCGACGAACGCGGCTTGCTCTCGTCCACCCTTGTGGTCGCGATGGGCGAATTCGGCCGCACGCCGCAGGTCAATCGCGAAACCGGCCGCGACCACTGGGGCCCGGCGGCTTCGATGCTATTTGCGGGCGCCGGAGCACGCGGCGGATTGGTGCTGGGCCAAACCGATCGGCGCGGCGCTTTCGTCACGCGCCGGCCCGTCGCGCCCGCCGATGTGGCGTACACCATCTACGACGCCGTCGGCATCGACCCGCATCGCTGGCTAATGCACCCCGAAGGCCGGCCCGTCGAAATTCTCGACCACGGCGAGCCGGTGCGCGAGTTGTTTGCGTGATTCCAATCCCTGCTTGCGTTTAGCGTTCGCGTGACGCCGTGCGAACGCTAAACGTAAACCCTGACTGCCATTCCATGACTCGCATCCTTGCCATTCCCGTAATCGTTCTTCTCGTCTTCCTGCCGAGCGCCGCCCAGGACAAGAAAAAACCCGCTCCCAAGAACGAGCCGCGCGTATCCTTCGCCGTTCCCCTCGGCGCCGCGCCCGGCAAAACCACCAAGCTCACCATCCGCGGCAGCAATATCGAGGACGCCAAGGAAGTCAAAGTGCTCGACGGCCAGGGCTCGGCAAAAATCCTCAGCAAAGGCAAGGCGGGCGTCCCCGACAAGAATCCCGACAAGGTCGGCGATACGCAGATCGAGATAGAACTCAAGCTCAACGATAAGGTCGTCGGCGCGGCCGTCGCGATTGTCGTCATCACTCCCAACGGCGAAACGAAGCCGCACGTCATCCTGACGCAGCCGGCTGTTCCCGAGAAGGAACTCAACGACGGCTTTCCGTCCGCCCAGGCCATCACGTTGCCGATTGTCGTCGAAGGCTCGATCCAGCGCCAGCAGGACGTCGATGTGTTCAAGTTCGAAGCCAAGAAAGGCCAAAAGCTATTTGCGGAAGTGCTGGCCTCGCGCCACGGCTCGCCGCTCGACGCGATTCTGACGCTCTACGACGCGAAAGGGCAGCAACTGGCAGTCAACGACGATTTCGCCAAGGACCACCGCGACGCGAAGATCGAGTTTGTGCTGCCCGCCGATGGGGTCTATTTTCTTGCGCTGATCGATGCGCACGACAACGGCAGCAACCTGCACGTCTATCGGCTCGTGGTGAAATGATGAATCGTCCGAGCCTGAAGCGTAAGCGAAGATTGGCAACGCCCCACTCCGCTTACGCTTCAGGCTCGGACGGCGGATCGCAATTGTCTTCGTACGATCCCGCCGCGATGAACTGCTCCTCCGACACCGCGCCGCGATACCAGTAGACCCATACCGTCATCTCTCTTCCATCGGCGAGCACCACGGTGGCAAGCTGCCGTTCATAAGGCGGCGGCGACTCCGCGTTTTCGTACGCGTCCATTTCGTGCAATGTGTGGTCAGCGTTGGCGCCGAGATCGTAGACGTCGCCCTGGACCCAATCAATGCCTGAACGCGGTTCCTTCAAGCCTGGAAAGCGGCCAAGATTGTAGAGCCGGCCCGCGATGGTGGCGCCGCCGACATGGAGTGCCGATTCCGCCAACCGGCGTGCCATCGCGTGCCGGCTTCGCCGTTTGAGGGTGCCGTAGACAAGAAGGTAGTGGGACATGCAGGATTATTTGCGCTGCCAACGATACAATTCCGAACCCATCGTCATGATGTAGAGCGTATCGCTCAACGGGTCGTACTCCACCCACGACAGGGGCGCGACGCTTTTCATCCCTTTCGGAGCGAGAATCGCCTTGCTCCACGACTTGCCGGCGTCGGTGCTTTCCACAATTCCGGCCTGCGTCAAGACGAACAGATGGTCGGCGGACTTGCCGAAGATCGGCCCGAATCGGCCCCCCTTCAGGTTGCCGATTGGCTGCCACGATTTTCCCTGATCGCGCGACGAGATGAGCTCTCCTTCGACAAGCCAGTACAGCGTATCCTTGTGCCAGCGCGGCAACGCCTTGGCGTGAAAGTCGCCGCACGGCTCGAAAGTCTTGCCGGCGTCGGTCGTGCGCAGCAGGCCCGGCTTGAGGATAGCCTTTGATTTTGCCTGCGCGACGACCGCCGTCTGGTTGTCAAAGATCCACGCGGGGCCGTAGCCTTTGCCGACTTCGTCGAACGTCTTGCCAGCATCGCGCGACACCAGCAGCAAATCGCCCGACTCGTGTTTTAGGGTGAGGATGAACTTCATGTCGGCATCGGACCAATCGACGGCGCACCAATCGACGTGCATTGATTTCTTGTCGAGTGCCTTGGCGGTTTCACCGCGATCAGAACTGACCAGAATGGAGGCGCCGTAGACCAACGCGGAGACCAGCCGCTTGCCGCCGAACGGATCGAGCATCAGGCAACCCGGCGTCTCGGTGCGCCCCTTGAAGGGCATACCGATTCTCTGCCACGACTTGCATTGGTCGGTGGAGCGATAGAGTCCCTTGTCGCTGAGATTGATGGTGACATGTCCGGTCTGATGATCGACGGCGACGCCGCAAAGCTTGCCGAAGCCAGGCTTCTCCGCGACGATCAGCGCTTCGGTGACGGGCTGCCAATCTTGTGCCGGTGACGATGCGACAACGCACACCAAAGATACGACGGCAAGAATCCAGCGGATCATGGTGTGCTCCCTCGGTCGGAGTGCGAGTCTATGCGGAGAAGTAGCATCTGTCACGAGCCATTTTAGGGAAAATTCTGAGACTTCTCACTGAACGCGACAGGTTCAAGTGGCAAGTTTGCTGGGCGTGGGGTTCTGAGCCGGCTTATTGGGGCGTGATTTCATTGAGCACGTTGGGATAGAGATTCGCGCCGTCGGCGATGACGACATCAGGCCAGAAGCCGTCGTTACGGAGATTGAGCAAGTAGCGGTGTACGGGATCTTTGCCGTTGGCGAACACCAAGGCGAAGGCGACGGGGCAGTTGGGTTGCAGGGATTGTTGCGGGCGGTTCATGCTCATGCCGTCTACGAGCAGCCGATCGATAACGAGATCACGACCGCGGCTAGTGTACTCGGCTCGTGGCTCGATGCCATCGATTTGCGCGCGGCAGGTCTTGCCACCGGGGCAAGCGTCGCGGTATTCTCCCAAGACACAGGCTGTTGTTTTCGGGAAAGATAAATCCCTGGGGTGAGATAAGTCTTTCGCGTTCAGAGAGAAGTGTCGCTAGACGTCTTGTTTCATCTCGGGTCCCGATACATACCGCGATTCTCTTCTGGTTGGCCGGGATGCTCGTGTTACGGCGATTGCGACGTTTCGAGCCGGGATTCGTTGCCACCGATGCGCAGGGACAGAAGGCGACATCGTAAAATTCTGAGTCCGACGCGCAAGCAAGGATTGGTAGCGAGCCTCGCTTCCGCTTCGGGCTCGGTTCAGATCCACCGCTTCGTCAGGTCACCATACGCGTCGATGCGGCGGTCGCGCAGAAACGGCCAATTACGGCGTACATCCTCGGCGCGGGCCGGGTCGCATTCGGCCAGCAGAATCTCTTCCTGTTCGTGCGATCCCTTGGCAATCACCACGCCGAACGGATCGCTCACGAACGAAGCGCCCCAGAATTCCAATCCGCCGTCCTTGGGTCCCTCGTGCCCGGTGCGATTGATGGCCGCGACGTACACCCCATTGGCGATCGCATGGGAACGTTGAATTGTCTCCCACGCCTGATGTTGATGCGCGCCGAACTCGGCCTTCTCACGCGGGTGCCAGCCGATCGCCGTCGGGTATAGCAGGGCCTGGGCGCCTTGCAGCGCCGTCAAGCGGGCGCCTTCGGGGAACCACTGATCCCAGCAGATCAGCACGCCGATGCGGCCAAAGCGGGTATCAAAGGTGCGAAAGCCCGTGTCGCCGGGGGTGAAGTAGTATTTCTCGTGATAGAGCGGATCGTCGGGGATGTGCATCTTGCGATAGATGCCGAGCATCGATCCGTCGGCATCGAAGACGACGGCCGTGTTGTGGAAGACGCCCGCCGTCCGACGCTCAAAGAGCGAGGCGACGATTACCTTTCCGAGCGATTTTGCGAGCGAGCCCAAGCGTTCCGTGGTCGGGCCTGGGATCGTCTCGGCCAGATCGAAGAGCGCGATGTCGGTGTGCTGGCAGAAGTAGTGCGACAGGAACAATTCCGGCAAGCAGATGACGTCCGCGCCGCGATTGGCTGCCTCCGTAATGCGCTCGAGTGCGTGTTCCAGATTGCCTGCCGCCTCGGCAACGCATTTCATCTGCAAAAGGCCGAGGGTGAATTTTTTCGCGTTGGTCATGCACTTCGTTTTAGGTCACGCTGTCGCAAACTCCAACCCCTCACTCCCGGCCCCTCTCGCCCAAGGGAAGAGGGGAGTAAGAGTGTCTGGCCCCGGTCCCCCACGGGGAAAGGGGATAAAATGCAAAAACCGAAGAGCCGGCTCTTCGGTTTGGTAGGACAACTGCCAATGGGGGGACAAACGTATCGGCCGTGGCTGGGGATTGCTCTCCGTGGGGATGGGGGGATTCAAGAGCAGTTGCAGTGGGCTGGCAGAATAGCAGACGGGGGCCTGCCTACTTCCCCAGGCCCCATGCCACTGCCCACTGCCACCTGTTGGTCCGGGCCGATTGTATCGTCTTTATTAGAATGAGGAAGATTTTCAGGTTTTGCTCACAGTTCGGCCTGGATTGTTCTTCCCAAGCTGGAAATGCTGTGCAATAATCCTTAAACTTTGCATAGCTTATCCAGAAGGATCAACCCAAGGTTTCTGTCCAGGGGTAGACCATCATGCGACACATGCGCCGAGCGGCAGCGTTGGTGGGTTTGGGCCTGTGCGCCCTGTTTTTGGCGGCCCTCTTTTTCGACGCCGGCAAGGTCGAGGCGCAGATTCGCCCGCCGATCAAGGGTACTCCGCCCCCCGTGGACATGAGCGGAGGCAAGGCGGCGGGCCTTAGCTCCGTGAAGATCCTTGAGGACTCGCGCGTCCGCCAGGTCATCAACGTTGGCCGCGATTGCATCAAGGACGAGGTCTGGGGCCAGGCCGTCGAGGCGCTGCAAGCCATTCTCAACGACAAGAAGGATTACTACGTCCAGGTCACCGAGAACGATGCCACGGGCAAGCCCACGGTGCCGCGCTGGACCAGCGCCAAGTTTGAAGCCAACAACCTGATCGGCTCCATGAAGCCCCAGGGGCTGGAAACCTATGAAACGGCCTACGGCGGCAAGGCCAAGACTGATCTGGACGAAGCGAAGAAAAACGGCGATGCGCTCTTGCTCGCCGATGTGGCCCAGCGCTATTGCCACACTCGCGCGGGCATCGAGGCGAACGAAATTCTGGCGACTTTGTACCTCCAGCGCGGCCAGGTCTTCACCGCGGCGTTGCGCTTCGAGACCCTCATCCGCATGAGTTCGGAGCAAGTGAAGCTGAGCGACCTGACGCTGTTCAAGGCCGCCATCGCCTTCCGCCGCGCCGGCGACAAGCAGAACTACGAGGAAACCTGGAAGCGCCTCGAAGCCAAGCTGCAAGGCAAGGCAGGCCTCAAAGTCGGCGACGACATGGTGCCGATGGATAAACTGCAAACCGTGCTCAACGAGATCGCGGTGATCGAAGCCCCCAACGTGCACGACTGGATCTCCTGGCGCGGCGACCACAAGAATACCGCCCAGGCCAACGGCAGCCCGCCGCTGCTCGATACGGCTCTGTTCCGCCGCAAGATTTTGCGCGACAGCCTGGAAGGCGCTGCCGAGGACGACGACCAGGCCGCCGAGACGCGCATCAACGCCGCCATCAAGAGTGCCAGTGACGCCAATCTGCCGGTGATGCCGGGCTTCTTCCCGATCGCCACCCAGGGCATGATGATCTACCGCAGCCAGCGCGACATCCGCGCCATCGCATTGAAGGACCTGACCATCCAGTACAAGGAAGGCAAGTTCGACTTCAAGCCCGGCCAGATCATCTGGAAGACCATGGACATGGACCGCAGCCTGGCGCTCCTGCTCGACAAGAACGGCACCCGTCCCAAGACCGAACAATGGCTCGACAACTACAATCAGGTGCCCGGGCTCAGCAGCCTGCTCTATGACAACACGCTGGTCGGCACGCTGGTGACCGATCATCGCCACGTCTACGCGATCAACGATCTCGCCGTGCCGCCGCACCCGAATGTCTTCCACCAGCAGGCTGCCTTCAACCCGCAGTTCGGCGCCGGCGAACTCAAGGCGAAGCTGGTGCAGAATCAACTGCTGGCATTCGACATGTTCTCGGGCAAGCTGACCTGGGAGCTTAATAGCAACGAAGGTCCGGAAGACCCCGATTTCAAGAATAGCCACTTCTTGAGCCTGCCGATCGCGGTGGGAGGCAAGTTGTATGTGCTCAATGAACGGACCAACCTCACCCAGAACGTCGGTGGCGTCAACCCGTTCGGCAGGGAAAATACGCCGTTCAGCGGCGAATCCGAGTTGCGCCTCGTCTGCATCGATCCGAACAAGGTCGTTGACGCCCGGCCGACCATTGTCGAGCCGATCCAGGTGCTCGGAAACGTGGCGCAGCAGAATCGTTTCATCCAGGACATGAGCCGACGCGTCAATGCCGTCCAGCTGGCGTTCGGCGAAGGCGTCCTCGTATGCCCGACCAATGCTGGCGAAGTGTTCGGCATCGACGTGACCACGCGCAGCCTGGTCTGGTCGTACCCCTATCGCGAGAACGCCCACCAGCCGGTGATGATTCCGGGGGCGTTTGCCCAGCCGCAGCCGTTCCCCGTCCCGAAGCAGCCGAACATCGGCAACTTCGGTTCGAGCTTGCTCTCGAAATGGAAGTCGTCGCCGCCGGCGATTCAGGACGGCAAGATCGTCTTCACCGCGCCGGATGCGGACTCGGTTCACTGCATCGGCCTCCGCGACGGCAAGCCCGTGTGGCGCAAGGCGCAAGCCAAGGGCGACCTTTTCATGGCCGGCATCTATGAAGGCCGGGTCGTGATCGTGGGTGAAAGCAACGTTCGTATCCTCGATCTGACGACCGGCGAACAGATCCGAGTGGTGCCGACCGGCGATCTGCCCTCCGGCCAGGGCGTGGCGAGCAAGGGCATCTATTACCTGCCGTTGAAAAAAGGCGAGATCCTCGCCGTCGACATCAAGAAGGGCGAAGTGCGGGCCCACAATCGCGCCGCCGTCGCCGGGGCCGCGCCAGGCAACCTCGTCTTCTATGAAGGCATGGTCCTGACCCAGACCGTCAACGAAGTGATCGCGTATCCGCAGCTCAGCGTTCGCCTCGATTCGGCCAAGGTCGATTGGACGAACGACAAGCAAAACATGACCAAGCTCACCGACTACGGCGAGCTGCTGCTCAAAGACGGCCAGGTCCATCTTGCCGTCGAGAATCTGCTGAAGGTCTACAACACCAATCCCGCCGACCCGCTTGGCAAGCGAGTCAAGGATCGCCTGTTCGAGGGTCTCACCGATCTCTTGCAGCTCGATTTCAACAAAGCCGCGGGCGACCATCTGACAATTTACAAGCCGCTCTGCGCGGTGCCGGGCAACGACACCGAAGAGCAAAACCGCAAGGCCAAGTTCTATCGCCTCGTTGGCCAGGGGCGCGAAGCGCAGGGCAACCTCCTCGAAGCCTTCCAGATGTACAAGGACTTCGGCACCCTGCCGATCCATCGCGACGGCGTGCCGTCGCTCGAAGATCCGACCCAGAAGATTCCGATCAACGTTTGGCTGCGTGGCCGGGTCTCCGGCATGATCGCCAAGGCCCCGCTGGCCCAGCGTGAACCGCTCGAGGCGAAGATTGCCGAAGAATGGAAAATCGTCGAGGCCAAGAAAGACCTTGACGCCATCCGCAGTTTCGCCGGCATGTTCGACACGCCGTTCAAGGTTGGCCGCGAAGCCCGCGTTCAGCTGGCGGAAACGATCATGGAACGCAACGAGCGCGCATCGTTCCTGGAAGCGGAGCTGTCGCTCCACCAGGTCATGGGCAGCGACTTCCGCGCCGATCCGGCGACCGGCGGCCGGGCCCTGGCTGCCCTGGCGCAGCTTGAAGAAAAGAAGGGGACCATCGATTCGATGCGGCTGGCGGCTGCCTACTATCGGCAACTGAAACGCGATTTCGCCAACGCCAAGGTGCGGGGCAACAAGACCGGGGCCACCCTCTTCGATGACCTGGCGACCGACAAGCGCTACCTGGCGTTCCTCGAAGAGACCACCAGTGCCTGGGGCCCAGTCAAGCTGGCCGCACGCACGATAGGCGCCGGCCAGTTCCCGGTCGGTCTCGCTGGCTTCGTCATGCTTCCCGAAGGCGATCAGACGCCGTTCGCCAAGATGCACCGCGTCATGCTCGATCCTTCCGACACCACCAACCCCAAGCTGCGCCTGCGCGATACCACCACCAACCAGGATCGCTGGGTCACCAACCTCGGCTTCGTGCCGATGAACCAGCAGATTTTCTTCAACCTCTATCAACAAGCGAACGTCAACCAGGCGTACCATCCGGACGCCCGCTTCCGCTTCTATCACGTGAAGGGCCACCTCATCGTCTGCCAGGTCGGCGTCATGGTCTACTGCATCGACGGCGACACCGGCAAGAAACTGTGGGAAATGCAGACCGTCGAGAACATCCCCAACAACGGTCTCGTGAGTCTCCAGCAAGTCATGAACGATTCGGAAGGCAACCCGGAGTTCATCTACTACGATCAGCGCACCAACCAGCGTTTCCGCGTCACGCTGGGCCGCGTCGGCACCGCCCAGGCCTCCTATGTCGCCGTCCTTGGCCACAAGGGGCTCAACGTTGTCGATCCGTTGCGCGGCACCCTCATGTGGAAGAAGAGCGATGTCTCCGTCGATTCTCACGTCTTCGGCGACGATCAATATCTCTTCCTTGCCGAAGGGAACCAGGCCGGCGGCTTCGGCGCGGGCCGAACCATTCGCGCCAACGACGGCGAGACCCTCAACGTCAAGGATTTCTCCGGCGTCTATCAATCCCGCATCCGCGTCATGGGCCGGCAGATCCTCGCTGGCCAGCAGGTCGGAGGGAACTTCACCGTTCGGCTTTACGACATCATCTCCGGCAAGGACGTCTGGTCCAAGAACTTCCCGGTCGGCTCCTACGTGCTCAGCACCGAGGATAGCAATATCACCGGCGTTCTTGAGCCGAAGGGGAATGTCACGGTTCTGGATGTCGAGAGCGGCAATGTGCTCTTGACCAGCAACGTCGTCAAGGGACGCGTCACCGTGGAAGAACTCAAGAATCTGCGCCAGCCGGTGCTGCTGCAAGATAGCGAACGCTTCTACATCGCGCTCAACAAGCCGATCGATGCCGGCAAGGTCGGCGGCGGCTTGCTGCACAACAACTTCAACAACGGCACGCGCTGCCTGCCGGTCAACGGCTGGTTCGTCGCCCTGCACCGGCAGGACGGCCAGAGAAAGGTCGGCGACCGCGACCTCGCCTGGAAGAAGGGCGATCTCGCCTGGCACAGCTACATGCCCGTGAAGAACCAGATGCTGATCGTCGATCAATTCGAAAACTCGCCGATCGTGCTGTTCACCTCGCGCTACAACGAAATCCTTCCCAACGGCGGCAACCGCTGGGTGTCGGTGACCGAGAGCTACTCGAAGATCACCGGCAAGATGATTTACGATTCCGGCCCCCAGGGCATCAACGGCTTTTCGCCGATGTTCTCCGGGTTCCAGATGGATCTGAAGAAGCGCACCATCAACCTGATCGGCTTCTCGGGGTCGGTGCAGCATTACATCGACGACGGCAAGGGCCCGCCGGCATTGCCAGGCAGCGGGATGCTGAATCCGGGCGATATTCGGGACGGCACGAGCAACACGATCGTTCTGCCGAACATCAACAACCCCGGCTTCCTGCCGCCGAACGGCTTGTTGCCCGTGCCGGCGAATAACTTGCCGCGCCTGGGTGGCGTACGGATCATAAGGGCGCCGCAACCTGTGCCGCTGCAGGTACTTCCGGTTGAGCCAGAGAAGAAATGACCCCGCCGCTTGCAGCGCAGCATTTGCCGCCGAAGTCGCGATTGCTACGCCGCAAGCGGCGAGATTTGGGAAAGATTTAGTGAGAAAAGACGATCTGTTTCGTCGAATTAATTGCCAGAGTCCGTTTGTATTGACTCTCCGACCTTTGAGGAGTTGCCATGAATCGGTTCAAACGCTGGACGCTCGCGTTGGTCAGTTTCTCTGTGGTGGCGCTTTTGGCGCCCTACAGCCAGGCCGAACCCCTGACGGACAAGCAGCAAGCTGCCGTCAACAAGGGATTGGAATGGCTCAAGAAGAACCAGGTCAAGGACGGCACCTGGAGCGCCGGCGGGCAGAACCCGGTCGCCATGACCTCGATGGCGGGGCTCGCCATGCTGTGCGAAGGCAGCACCGTCACGCAAGGAAAATACCGCGACAGCATCCGTCTTGCCGCCGATTGGCTGATGAAACGCAGCATGAAGGGGGGCAACCGCGACGGGCTCATCGGCAATCCGGATCACCCCAGTGAATCGGGCCGCTACATGTATGGCCATGGCTTCGCGATGCTCTTCCTGGCGTCCGTTTACGGCGAGGAAGACGACGTGAAACGTCGTGAAGAGCTCAAGGGCATCCTTACCCGCGCCGTCACCTACTGCGGCAGCGCGCAATCCAAACATAACGAACAAGGCGTGGCCTTCGGCGGCTGGTTCTACACCTCCGCGGCGGAAGGCCACAACAGCGATGAAGGCTCGGTCACCGTGACGCAAATGCAAGGCTTGCGCGCCTGCCGCGACGCCGGCATCCCGGTGCCGAAGGAAATCATGAAGAAGGGTTTCGAGTACTTGCGGAAGTCGACCGACCAGCAAGGGGGCGTGGTGTACAGCTACGCTCGCGGCGGCGGCGGAGTTGCCGCGGGCGGCGGTCGGCCGGCGCTGACGGCGGCGGCCATCGCCTGTCTCTTCTCGGCCGGCGAATACAAGGATCCCTATATCAAGAAATGGTTCAAGTTCTGCGAAAACCAGAACCTGCTCCAGGGCGGCGGGATTGCCGCGGGCAACCGCATTGCCTTTGATGAATACATGCAGTTCTACCTCGCCCCGTCCATCTACTTCCTCGGCGAGGACGGCTGGTCCAAGCTGTTCGGCGGCGAAAAGGGCACGGGCGTGACCTGGAAGAAGTACAAGGCGAACTTCTTCGAAGGCGTGATGCGTGCCCAGACCGCCGACGGCAGTTGGCAGGGCGGCGGCGGATGGAGCATCGGCCCCATCTACTCCACCTCGGTGTACTGCGTCATCATGCAGCTAGATAACAACTGCCTGCCGGTTTTCCAACGATAGTAACCAGGAATCAGGAGGCAGGAGTCAATAAAAATACCTGGAGTCTCTGACTCCTGATTGAAGAGCCCCCAGCTCTCTCTACATGCACGTTCCGCTTAGGATCGGTAGTTTTTTGCCGCTTGCGGCGTAGCACTCGCTTGACACTCACCGAGCGCTACGCCGCAAGCGGCTTTTGGGATTCGTTGCAATGTGCGGCGAATCAAACACCTTGATTATCCTCTAGTGTGAGACCGACTGACATGAGCGACCCCAAAGAAGTGAATTTCGTCAAAGAAGCCAAGACCGTCATCCCGGTCAATACCGCCGAGTTGACCGAGAACGACCTGCAGGCGGCCGACAAGCTCAAGGCCGCCTACAAGAGCCTGGCGGCGCAACTGGGCCGCGTCATCGTCGGCCAGGAAGACGTGATCGAGGAGCTTTTGATCGCGCTTTTCAGCCGAGGGCATTGCATCCTCGAAGGCGTGCCTGGCCTCGCCAAGACCTTGATGATCAGCTCGCTGTCGAAGTGTTTGTCACTCGACTTCAGCCGCATCCAGTTCACGCCCGACTTGATGCCCTCCGACATCACCGGAACCGAAGTGATCGAGGAGAACCGCTCGACGGGCAACCGCGAGTTCAAGTTCATTCAGGGCCCCTTGTTCGCGAACATGATTCTCGCGGACGAAATCAACCGCACGCCGCCGAAGACGCAGGCCGCTCTTTTAGAGGCCATGCAGGAACGCCAGGTAACGGTCGGCCGCATCAGGCACAAATTGAGCGATCCGTTCTTCGTCTTGGCGACGCAGAACCCGATCGAGCAGGAAGGCACCTACCCGTTGCCTGAAGCTCAGCAGGATCGCTTCATGTTCAAGATCTTCGTCAAGTACCCAAGCTTCAAGGAAGAGTTCGACATCGCCCGCCGCACGACCACCTCGACGCAGGACGAAATCTCGCCGGTGCTGTCGGGCGCGCAGATTCTGGATTTGCAGCGGCTCGTGCGGCGCGTGCCGGTGACCGATCATGTCTTGCACTACACGCTCGCGCTGGTGCGGCAAACGCGGCTATCGGAGCCCGGGGCGCCGAAGTTCATCAAGGAATGGCTCGCCTGGGGCGCCGGCCCGCGTGCGACGCAGTATCTGATCCTGGGCGGCAAGGCCCGTGCGCTGCTGAAAGGCCGTACCCACGTGCAGACCGACGACATCGCGGCCCTGGCGCTGCCGGTGTTGCGCCACCGCATCCTGACGAACTTCACCGCGGCATCGGAAGGCATCTCGACCGACAAGGTGATTGAACGCATCCTGCGCGACACGCCGTCCTCGGAAGGCGAGTTGACCAAGGACGAGCGTTTCAAGAAGATTTTCGCGTCGTGATCTGATCCGCCGCTTGCGGCTTAGCGCTCGCGCGACGACGCCCTGTCATCCGGCGTTTTTCGGCGAGCGCGAAGCCGCAAGCGGCGAAACACCCCTGAGATTGACACCGTGGCCAAGAGCAAAGACGATCCCAAGCGTTTCCTCCATCCGGATACGATCGCGCGCATCTCGCAGCTTGATTTGCGCGCCAAGCAGGTCGTCACGGGTTTTATTTCCGGCATGCACCGCAGCCCGTTCTTTGGCCATTCGGTCGAGTTCGTGCAGCACCGCGACTACACTCCCGGCGACGACATCCGCCATCTCGACTGGAAGGTCTGGTCCAAGACCGACAAGTTTTACATCAAGCAGTACGAAGCCGAGACCAACCTGCGCTGCCAGCTTGTCGTCGATGTCTCGAACTCGATGCACTACGGGACCGGGGCGCTCAACAAGTACAACTACGCCTGCACGGTCGCGGCCTCGCTCGCTTACATGCTCTTGCACCAGCAGGACGCGGTCGGCCTGATCACGTTTGACGAAGACGTACGCCAGGTCATCCCGGCCCGCAGCGCCCACACCCACCTCGACGCGCTGATCAAAGCGATGGACGTGAGTCGGCCCAAGGACAAGACCAATATCGAAAAGATCATGAGCCGGGTGGCGGAGAACATTCCGAACCGCAGCATGGTGGTCCTGATTTCCGATATCTTCGTCGATCGCGAGCCGTTCTTCCGCGGCATGGAAATGCTCCGCCACGGCCGGCACGACATCCTCGTCTTCCACATCATGGATCACGAGGAGCTTACCTTCCCCTTCTCCGGCACCACGCGCTTTGAGGACCTGGAAGGCCCGGACATCATCACCTGCGATCCGCGCGCCCTGCGGCAAGGCTACATCGAGGTGGTCGAGGAATACCTGACCGAAGTCCGCCGCGGTTCCGCGCGCAAGGGCATCGATTACCAGATGATCAGCACGAAGGATTACCTCGACGCCTCCCTGTCGAAGTTCCTGCACCACCGCGAGGCGATGGCAAAGGCGCCGGCGAAGTCGCAAGCGCCGGCATGAGATTCGCCGCTTGCGGCTTAGCACGCTCTTGCTAAGCCGCAAGCGGCTTGAAACAGGATTGACCCCCCATGATTGCAGGCTTATTCCTCAACCCCGGCTTTCTCTTCATCGCCGCTGCGCTGATCAGCGTGCCGATCATCATCCATTTGATCAACCGCATGCGCTTCAAGCGCATTCGCTGGGCGGCGATGGAGTTCTTGCTCAAGGCCCAGAAGCGCACGCGCAAGCGGCTCATCATCGAACAGCTCATCCTCTTGGCCCTGCGCTGCCTGCTGCTGGCACTTGTCGGCTTGCTCGTGTCACGCTTCGTCGGCTGCGGCGAGAACAACAGCGGCGGCACGCCGAACATCCATATCGCCCTGTTGGACGATACGTTGAGCATGCAGGACGCCGTCAAGCAGGCCGACGGCACCATGAAGAGTTGCTACGACGTCGCCAAGAACGACTTCTTGCTCAAGAAAATCGCCAAGGGGCTAGCGTCTTCGAAGACCAATGACATCCTCGTGATCATCCCCCTCTCGAAGCTCAACGATCCGAGCTTTGACGTCAAGACCCACACGTACGAACGCCTCAACGAGCTTGAACAGATGAAGAAGCTGACGCAGGAAGTCAACGAGCTGCAGCCCAGCATGTTGCACGTGGACATGCTGCAAGGCGTGAAAGAGGTTCAGAAGATCATCACGCAGTACCCGGAGAGCCGGGTCAGGCTGCACATTTTGAGCGATTTTCGGCACGAGGACTGGAAGCAACCCCAAGGCGCTGCCTTGACCAACGAGCTTGTCGCCATGGTGAAGAAGCATGACGAGTTCAAGATCTACCCGATCGACTGCGTGCTGCCGTCGCGGGCGACTAACCAGGGGGGCTTCCCGCCGGCGCGCGACAACGTCGGCATCGTCGATGTTCGGCCCAGCACGCGCATCGCCGGCCACAAAATGCCGGTGCGGTTCGCGGTCTCCATCGCGAACTTCTCCGGCAAGCAAATTGAAGCCTACGTGGTGGTCCGGAACGAGATCACCGGCAAGGACATGCGCGACGTCGATATCTATCCGCAGAACCCGATCAAGCTTACCCCGGGCGGCGAGACCCAGGTCTTTTTCGACTACGGCGACGTCCGCCGCGGGCTCTTCTTCGACAATATCAAGACGGGCGAATCGCTATTCGCCCACCTGTCGGTTCGGCTCACGAATCCGCAGCTCTTGCCGCTGGAGAACGACGGCATCCATCCCGACAACATTCGCCACACCGTCGTCGAAGTGCACGACAAGGTGCCGATCCTGATCATCGACGGCGAAGTCTCTAGCGAATTCGAAAAGAACAACCGCAAGGGACGCAACGAAGGTGGCGACTCGTTCTTCCTGGGCCGGGCGCTGATCTCCGTTCCGGGCGCGAGCTATGACCTCGTCTTCGGCGATGAGCTGGTCAAGGCCGGGTCGGTCAAGGCGCTGGAGCTGCCCAACCTCAGCAAGTATCCGACCATTTTCCTCGTCAATGTGCCGTCGCTGTCTCCCAAGCAGCTCGCCAACCTCGAGAACTTCGTCAAGGACGGCGGCGGGCTTGGCATCTTCATGGGGCCGAAGGTCGATAGCGCCGGGAGCGCCGGGCTGAACTTCTACAATGGCTCGTTTTACAAGGATGGCGCCGGCCTTTTCCCGGCGCCGCTCAAGCAACTGTATCCGCTCGCTAACGAGAAGGAGCTGCCGCCCAAGGAAAGCGATACCTACCAGCTCATCACGCGCGAAGACAAGATGCCGCCCGGCATGAGCATGCTGCCGATCTTCGGCACGATCTTCGAGGAGCCCAAGCAGCGCGAACCCTTGCGGAACCTGCCGATCCGCCGCTACTTCAAGGTGAACCGCAATGCGTGGAAGCAGGAGCCGGGCCGCGTGTTCGAGTTGGCCACGCTGCCCAACGAAGACGCCGGCACGGCCTACGAAAACGCGGTGGCGCAGATCTCGCAGCCGGAGAAAGGCGAAGCGCTCCGTGGCATTCTGAACGACGGCAAGCTGGCGAAATACCATGGTCGGTTGCGCAAGCTGCTGGCGGACGTCGAAAATAAGGTCAAGCCGGGCTCGGAGTTCAAGGCGTATCACCTTGCGAACGAGATCGATGCCCTCTTGAACGACAAGGGAAATCAGGATCCCAACGGCCCCGCGCCCGACATGACCGAGCTCTGGTCGAACGCCGACGCCAATGTGCAATCGATGCGCCGGCAGTTGATTACCTTGCGCGAGCTGGTCCGCTATGGCGATCCGTTCGTCATCGCCCAGAACTTCGGCAAGGGGAAAGTCGTCGCGGTCATGTCCACGGCGGGCAAGGAATGGAACGATTGGCCCGGCGGCTCGGCGGCGAGCGTTCTCTACGCGCCGTTCATCTGGGAGGTGCAAAACTATCTATCGAGCCCCGGCGGCGATGCCAACCTTACCGTGGGCACGAACATCCCGCTGGTTCTCGATGCCGCTCCCTTCAACGGCATGAATCTCAAACTCGTGCGCTATTTCGCGAAAACCGAGAACGAGCGCGAGGTCGTCAAGGAGAAAGTCGGCGAAGAGGTTGGCCGCGTGGAGGAAAGCGAGATCCACTTCAACATGACCGGCCATCTGAAGCCTGGGCTTTACTTGTCCGACCTGATCGATGGCAACGTGCCCGAAAAGGCGCTCATCGCGTCCTTCGCGCATGCCTTCAATGTGGACACCTTGCGCGAGGGGAAGCTGCAGCGCATCAGCGATGACGAGCTGCGCTCCAACCTCATTGACCAGGGCGGCGGCCGTATCAAGATGGTCGGCCCGACCACGACGGATGCCGAGCTGGTGCCAAAGTCGAACGACGTCTCGGAGTCTCCGTGGTTGTTCCTCATCCTCTTGCTCGTCTTGGTAGCAGAGCAGGCGCTGGCCGTGCATTTGAGCTTCCACCTGAGGAACACCGACACCGAAATGAGCCCCGCGGGCGCGGGAAGTTAGTGGGCAGTGGGCAGTTTTTTGGTGTGCGATGATTTGTTGCGCCGGCAGAGTTCGCTCGGCGGTTTAGCGCCAGAACGCAACGCATTAATGAGGGACGACCCCCGATGAATCCGGAAATCCTCCAAGGCAACGAGACAAGCGAATTTCTCTGGCGCCGGCTCAGCGAAGATTGCCCGACCTGGGCGATCGGCGTGCCCGTCCTGTTTGCCTTCCTCGTCCTGGCGCTCATCGTCATCTTTCGGCCTGACAAGAAACTGATGACCGCCGCGATCGGCGGTTCAATCGTCGGCGTGTTCTCGCTGTTGTACCTTTTCTTGGGCTTTTTCCTCGTCCGCGTTCAGGGCGCCTCCTGGCTGGTTATCCTGGTTCCGGTCATCGGCATGGCCCTTTTCTATGTCGGGTTGATGTATATCCGCGATGCCCGCTCGGTGCATTGGCTGTGGGCGATTTTCCTCGGCGGCTTGCGGACCACGGTCTACGCGATCTTGGCCGTCGTCTTCCTGATGCCTGGCTGCCAGCATTTTGACAAGCAAGAATACCACTCGAAGACGCTTTTTGTTTTCGACGTCTCGGGCAGCATGTTGTTCGTGATCGACGATCTGCCCGAAGAAGGCCAGGATCCCGGCAAGATGCCGAGCCGGCAGGACAAGATCCTCAAGTGGCTCGCGGCCAATGCGGACGAGCAGGGGCGCGAAAAGATTCCATTCGTCGATCGCGTACTCGCCAAGACGCCTTTGAGCGTCTATCGCTTCGGGTCGATTCCGGATGAGGGGAATGTTCTGCACCTCACGAAAGACAAGTCGATCCCGTTTGCCGACGCCAGCATTTTTCTTGAACCGAACATGAAAGACATCGAGCGTCCCGACGTGTCGAATCTCGGCGCCGATAAAGCCAAGGACAAGCTGGCGGAGTACGCCAAGAAGATCGATATGATCGAGACGCTGCGCACGAGCGGCACCAACATCGGCGGCTCGCTCTTGCAGATTCACAAGCTCGAAAACTCCAGCTTCATCCAGGCCATCGTCATCGTCTCGGACGGGCAGTCCAACCTCGGCTCCGACGATTCCCGCCTCGAATTCCTGAACCGCGTCAATAACCCCAAACGGCCGATCCCCGTGATCACCGTCGGCGTCGGCCAGTTCCGCATGCCGGCGAGCATCCGCATCGACGACCTGCTCGCGCCTGAGGAAACGCGGCCCGACGACAAGTTCAACATGGTCGTGCCCGTCGTCAGCACCGGCCTGCAAGGCGAGAAATTCACGGTCAACGTCTGGATTCAGCGCAAGAAAGACGTGACCGGCAAGGAAGTGGACGAATCGCCGATCCCGCTGGGCGAGAAGGTCGGCGAGTTCAAAGGCGCCGGCGATCTCCAGGAAGGCAAGGTCCCCTACGAGATCGACTTGCAGGACCTCAAGAAGATCAAGTCCGCCGATGACAAGAACAATATCCTCGAAGGAGAATGGCACCTCTGGGCCAAGGTGCCGCGCGCGGCATTCCCGAACGGCAAGGCGAAAGAGGCGTTTGCCGATCCGTTCCACGTGTCCGAGGTTGTCAAGGTGCAGGTGCAGAAGCGGGCCTTGCGCGTGCTGCTGTTCGCCGGCGGCTCGACGCGCGAGTATCAGTTCCTGCGCACCATCCTCTACCGCGAGATGCTTGAAAAACGCATGGAGCTGTGCATCCTCAATCAATCGACTGTCAAGGAAGATCACGTTGACCAGGACGTTGAGCCGGAACGCATGCTGACGGAATTCCCGAGCCGGTTCGGCCCGAACGTCGGCACCGAGAAATTCATGAGCCTGAACGATTACGACGTGATCGTCGCGTTCGATCCCGACTGGGAAAAGCTCACCATGAAGCAGCGCGGCGCGCTTGAGGAATGGGTCGGCACCCACGCGGGGGGCGTCATCTTTGTCGCCGGGCCCGTCTATTCCTACAAGCTGGCGCGGCCGGGCGGGAAGGACTACACGCCGATTCTGAAAATCTTCCCCGTCGTCCTCAAAGATAGCCGCATCCATGGCCTCGGGCTCCCCGGCACCGGCCTCGGGCACGACGCGACCCGGCCCTGGCCCCTCAACTTCAACCCGGTGGCCAAGGAGTTCGACTTCCTCAAGCTCGACGAATCGAGCGAAAGCTCCACCGCCGGCTGGAAGGGTTTCTTCTGGAACGATGAAAAGATCAGCGACGCCGGCACATTCGGCGCCAAGCCGAAGCGTGGGTTTTTCACCTACTACCCGGTCGAGCGCCTGAAACCCGCGTCGCAGGTGGCGGCGACCTTCGCCGGTCCCAAGGAAGCGCGCATTGGCCCGAGCGATGACTTCAAGGACCAGATGCCCTTCCTCGTCACCATGCCATTCGCCGGCGGCAAGACGATGTACGTCGGTTCCGGCGAATTCTGGCGCATGCGTGCCTACAAGGAGGGCTTTCAGGAACGCTTGTGGATCAAGATCCTCCGCCACGTCGCCTCCGGCGGCACCCAACAGAAAAAGTATGGCCGCATCTTGATGGCGCGAACCTCCGCCGTCGGGCCGATCAACGTCGAGGCCCAGATCAAAGGCAAGGACTTCCAGTTCCTTGGCCCCGACGAACGGCCGACCGTGATCGTGAAGCGCGTCGACAAGAACCGGCCGGTCGCCGAGCCCGGCAAGGACAAGGACGGCAAGGAGCCGGCGTCGAATCTAAAAACAATCATCCTGCAGGCCAAGCCGACCGAAGGCCCCTGGCGCGGCGATTTCGTTGGCAGCATCCCCATCAAGGAGGCCGGCGAATATGAGTTCACCATCCCGATCAAGAATCTGCCGACCGAAGCCCTCAGGCACACGCTGATCGTGCGTAAGCCGAACCCGGAGCTGGACAATGTGCGCACGAACTTCGGCTACCTGTATCAAATGGCGAGCGAGTCGAAGATGCTGCCGTCCACCATTTCGCCCGAGGTGCGCAAGGAGATCGAAGCGGCCGTCCAAGTGCCTGGCGACCAGGCGCCGGTGGATGGCGGCGCCGCGGCAAAGCGGCTGTTCTTCCCGTTGAGTTCCGCTGACACCGTCGCCAAGTGTCTCGTGTCCGTGCCGCCCAAGACCGACATCATCCGGCAGGGCCCCCCGGAGGATCTCTGGGCCCGCGGCCTCAAGACCAATCGCGCCGTGACTGCCTACTTGGCGGCGCTCCTGGCGCCTCTGGTCATTGGCGTCATCGGCGTGATCATCCTTCTGCTCTTGCGGCAGTGGGTCAGCGCCCTCATCTTCTTCGGCATCTGCGTCTTGATGACGATCGGCGTTGCGGTCACCGATGTCGTCTTCACGAAATTGCTGACCGATGTGCTGGATGTCGATTTTTCGTACCTGTTGGTGACGGTCGTCAGTCTGCTCGGCATCGAATGGCTGGCCCGCAAACTGCTGCGGCTGGCGTAGTTGGTTTTTCAGTAGGGTGGGTCGAGCGCAGCGAGACCCACCACGCGGTTGCAAATGCATGGTGGGTCTCGCTGCGCTCGACCCACCCTACGAACTAAGCCGGACGGAGTCAGGATCCGTTCGACGGCGAACACGAGGCCTCTCATGGCGACGGTGATCCAAACCAAGAAGTTCAACCACGAGGAATCGCAGCGGCGCGTTCGGCATCCGCTCGAGACCTTGCGCAAATACATTCGCGCCTATGTCATTCTCGAAGGGCTCGCGCTCACGCTGCTGGCAGGCGCCGTCCTCTTCTGGCTTGGCCTGGCGTTTGACTTCGGGCTTTACAAGGTCGATTTCGACCTCCTGGGCATCCACGGTATCGACTGGATTCTCGAATTGAACGAAGTGGATGCGACCGGCATGGCCAGCCTGGCGTGCCGGCTCACCATGATCGCGGTTGTTGTCGTGTGCTTGGCCTATCTCGGCTTCACCAAGGTGGTGCTGCGCTGGCTGCGCGACTTCAACGACGACGCACTTGCGCTCGTCCTGGAGCGGCGATTCCACAAGGAACTCGGCGATCGGCTCATCACCGCGGTCGAGCTGGCCGACCCGAAGCTCGCCGTCAAGTATGGCTACTCGCAGGCGATGGTCGAGAAGACCATCCTGGAGGCAATCAACACACTGGACAAGCTCCCCGTTGCCAGCGTGTTCAACTGGAGTCGCCTCTACAAGTTGTGGTCCCTCGTCGTCGTTTCAACCGTCGGCATCTGGCTTGGCACGATGACGGTCGTGTGCAGCACCTCTTACGCGCTGGCCGGCGAGGACGGCAAGTGGACTGATCCCTATCGCTTTTGCTGGAAGTTCTATCACACCGCGTCGATCTGGACCGAGCGCAATGTGCTGATGATGAACATCTATTGGCCCAAGCGCTCGCACCTGGAGATCGAACGCTTCCAGCCGTCGCACGGCGACAAGAACGACATGCGCGTGGCCCGCGACGACGTGCGCCCCGATCTGCAAGTCCGCGCCATCCAGTGGGCCATCGCCGACCGCTCGGCCCTCAATGGCTGGCGGCCCTTGAAGTGGAAGGATCTCGCCGAGCATAAGCTGATCGACGCGGCGCTCTTGGCCAGGGTCAACATCCCCGTCGATTTCCCCGACTGGCTGATCGACACCGACGAATTGGAGCCCAACCTCGTCGCGGCCCTCTGGGAAACCGATCAGGCAGCCAAGAAGTCGGGCGAGATTCGTGCCCACCTGGCCAAGCCGGCCATGCAGGCCAAGATCGAACAGCGCGGCGCCCAGGCCGATCTCGATAAATGGCTCGACTGGACCACCTGGACCGTCGATAAGATCGCCGCCCAACTTGAGGACACCAAGGCGCGCGAGCCGTTGCGCGGCATTGAGGTCTATCCGACCCTGGAAACGATCTTCAAGGAATTGAACGTGCTGGCCGAGTCCCCCAGCATGGAGCGGACGCTGCGCAAGCTCGTGGTGCCTGCAAGCGTGGAAATGAACTTCCGCGGCGAGGAATCGGGGCGCAAAGAGTCAATCGAAAAACGCGACGGCAACAAGTACCCCGTGTCGCTGGCCGACCTCAAGGAATCGCTCAAGTTCAAGTTTCGCGCCCGCGGCGAGGATTTCTACACGCCGCCCAAGACCATCAGCCTCGTCCCCGCCCCTTCGCCGTCCGGCATCACCATCGACAAGGAAGAGCCCGCGTACATCTACCATCGGCTCTACGGCCCCGATCAGATGGATCTGAAAGGCAAGAAACACCTGACCACCGCCTTCCCCCTCTCCACGACCGGCGATACCAACACGGTCGAGGTTCACTTCGGCGGCAAGCTCGTCATCCACGTCGCGATCGACCGCAAGCTCCGCGCGGAACGGGCCGTCTTCACCCGCGATCCGGCTGCGCTGGCCGACGGCTTCGTCGGCTTCCGCGGCGAAGTCAAGGGGGAGGCCGACCAGAAAGGCTTCTCGCTGACCCTCGACAACGTCACGCGCAAACACGACTTCACGGTCGAGTTCATCGACGAGGACAACATCCGCGGCAAACGCCGTTTCAAGGTCCTCTCGACGCTCGACACGGAGCCGCAGGTGGGCAACCTGAGCATCTACAGCGTCCTGTTGCGCAAGCCGAGGTTCAAGCAACCCTCGGCAAGCGACAAGGACCGCGACCCGCGCGAGCAAGCCGAGTTGACGGGCGCGTACCTCATCACGCCGATCGCGAAGCTGCCGTTCGAGTGCTCCGTTAAGGACGATTACGGGCTGGTGAAGGTCGGCTACCAGTATCGGTACCGCTTTGTGGACTTTGAGCTGATTGCCGCCGGCGGCGCCAAGAAGCTCCCCAACTTGCAGATCGAAGTTTCCACGCACCGCCGCCGCGCCAACCTGGCCATGACCAATTTCCACCAGTTTTGGCCCGGCAACCCGGCGAGCTGGTTCGCCCCGTACCATGTTTGGGTGACCTCCGACGCGCTCTATGAGGACCTGCGGCTATCGCAAGGCTTCACGGAAGGCTATTCGCCTGCGCACCAATTTCAGAAATTCGTCGATGAGGGGCGCTACGGCGACATGCATCGGCTCGATGACGTCCAGAAGAACCTGAACGCACGCCGGAGCCCGCGCATCTGGGAGTTCGACTTCAAGGACGATATCGTCCCTGAGCCTCAACCCGGCGGCTTCGACGTCAGAGACGTCGTGCTCGAATTGCGTTCCGTCGATCCCGACAAGATCGGCCAGATGCACTTCCACCTGCAGATCGCCGTCCAGGCCACCGACAACAACGTCGAGACCGGCGCGGTTTACTTTGAAAAGGGCAAGCGGCTCCAGGGCAACACGCGCAAGAACCCCAACGGCTACGTCAACTTCCTCGTCATCACCGAGAACGAGCTGCTCGCCCAGATCGCCCTCGAGGAAGGCGCGTTGCTGGAGAAGCTCGAAGCCGCCAAGGAAAAAGTCGATGCCGGCCTCACCAGCTTACTCGAACAGCAGAGCAAGACCCGCGACGAGAAGCCCGACATCGATTCAATCTTCCTGCGCATGACCGAAATCCGCACCGCCCTGCAGACCTCAGGCAACAACCTGCGCGACGTCCAGCACGCCTATCGCAACATCATTCGCGAGATGGAAGTCAACCGCGTGCGCAAGGAACGCATGGAAAAAATCCAGTACCAGATCATCGATCGGCTCGACAACATCGTCCAGCAAAGCCCGATCGACCTCGCCAACACCGGCAGCTTCCCGCGCGCCGAGGATGCGTTCCAGAAGGCCTACGACCTCGTCGAACGGGATGCGGGCGCCCAGCGTCTGTCCGATGTCGAGGGGCATCGCCTGAACATGACCGACGCCCATCGGCAGATGACCAGGCTCTCCGACGAGATCAAGAAGCTGCTCGACTACCTCGACGAAGGCAAGCTGGAGGCCCAGGCCATTGCCATGCTCGTCACCGTCGAACGGATGCAGCGCGAGAAGCGCGATTGGTTCTACCAGCGGAAGCTGGACATCGAGCGGAAAATCATTGAAGAGCTGCTCAAGGACGACAAGAAGCAGCCGCCGGAGGAGAAAAAAGAGGAAAAGAAAACCGGCCAGCTAGGCAGCCCGCGGCCGGCCGGGGCGCTAGCCCCGTCGGATGAGTTGAGGCGGCGTGCCCCGTTCGCAAACCTGGCGCATCCGTACAGCGAACTGGTGTGGAGCGCCACGCCGAGAGATCGTCGCCGTGATGGCCCACCCACGCCGAGTTTGTAGGGTGGGTCTGGCGCTAGCGAGGCCCGTCGAATTCGAGTCCCGCAGGGACGATTGACACAGCGAGCCGTGGGGTTTATCCCCACGGAACAGGGTCCCATGCAAAAGGCGCTCTTCCACGGGGAAGGGCCTCGTGGCTCGCAAAGGTGTGTCAAAGCTCACCGCGTGGAGTATATCAGCCGTCCTTACGGGACGAAGACAGCCGGCCGAGTGCAGCTGGGTTGGCGAGTGGCAAGGGTCACTGGGGTTAGGATTGCGCATCGGCTCCTGCGAATAAACCGGCGATCGGACGCGAGACCGCACCAATCTAGGATTTTGACGTACATTATGGTAAAATCCCTTGCAGGCAGCACACTCGGCATTAACAGAGCACGATTACTGTACAAAAGGTTATCCGGCAACCTTGCGATTTTTCATGAATTTTGTTGGGAGATCGGCATTCACTCGTCATAATAACGCCTGCAAACCCGATGGTCGGCAGACCGCGCACTTGCACCGAAAACCCGATTCCGCCAGAGGATTCGTCACCCAAGTTCTGGGAGGACCACGTTCATGAAGCCTCGTCTTATTCTGGTTTCGCTCGGCCTGGCGATGCTGTCGTTCATCGCGATCGGCATCTCGGCCCAAGAGCAAGCCAAAACCGCGCAGGACAAGGACGACATCGTCACCAGCGAGCAGCAGCTCCTTCGGCAGTTTTCGGACTTCCAGGATTTACTCCTGCGCTTGAAGCAGAAGCTGGCTCGTGGCACTCCCGAAGAACGCCGCCGCGCCGAGGTGCTGGGCAAGGTCCTCGAAGAATGCCGTAATCTCGCCATCAATCAAGAATTCGCCAAGATGATCGAGCTGATCAAGAAGTCGAACCTCAACACGACGCCCGGCCTCGAAGACGCCTATCGGCAGAGCGAGATACTCACCACCAGTCTGGCGAAGATCCTCGACATGCTGCGCAACTCGAGCGAGGACCGCCTCTCCGAGCAACGCAAGGCTCTTGAAGACTTCATCAAGGCGCTGCAAAAGAACATTGACAAGCAACAAGACGTCCGCGGCTTGACCGAGTTTGACAGGACCAAGCGCGATGAGCTGGCCAAGCTCCAGGAAAAGACGGCGAAGGAAACCGCAAACATCGCCAAAGAGATCGGCAAGTTCCTCGACAAGGACGGCAAGGGCAAGGAAGGCAAGCCGAGCGAAGGCGACAACAAGACCGGCGGCAAGGACGACGGCAAGAAGGGCGAAGCCAAGGACGCGGGCCAGCAAGGCAAGGAAGGCCAGAAGGGTGAATCCAAGGACGGCGGCAAAGAAAATCAAGGCGCCAAGGGCGAAGCGAAGACTGGCGAAAAAAACGATAAGTCCGGCGAAGGCGAGCCCAAGGGCGGAGCCAAGGCCGGCGACAAGGGCAAAGAAGGCGCCAAGGCCGGTGAAAAAGGCAGCGAAGGCGCCAAGGGCAAAGAAGGCGATGCCAAGAGCGGCGAAGGCGCCAAGGGCAAAGAAGGCGGCGCCAAGGACTCCGGCGGCAAAGACCCGATGAAGGGCGATGGCCAGCAAGGCGCTGCCAAGGGCGGCGACGACAAGAAGGCCGGCGGCGAAAAGGGCAAGCCCGATAGCTCCGCCAAGCCCGCCCAGCCGGGCGGCGACAAGCAAGCCGGCGCCAAAGATTCCAAGGGCGACGCCAAGGCCGGCGGCGACGCCAAGGCCGGCGGCGACCCGAAGGCCGGCGACGCCAAGCAAGGTGAAGCCAAGTCCGGCGATGCCAAGTCCGGTCAGGCCAAAGCCGGTGGCGAGCCCGGCCCGGCCGGAGAACCCAAGCCAGGCGGCCAGGGGCAGGCGAAAGACGGCCCTCCGCAAAATGCCAAGCCCGGCGGCAGCAAGGAAGACGCCGACATCGCCGCGGCCAAGAAGAAAATCGAAGAAGCCGGCTATCCTCAGGGCGACGCGGCTGACAAGATCCAGAAGAAAGATAACCCCGGCGCCGCCAAGGATCAGGCCAAGGCCATCGAGGATCTCGAATCAGCCAAGAAGAAACTCGAAAAACTGCTCAAACAATTGCGCGAAGAGGAAATCGAACGCGTCCTGGCCGCGCTGAAAGCTCGCTGCGAGAAGATGCTGGTCATGCAGACGCAGGTCCTCGCCGGCACCATCGACACCGATCTGGCCATCAAGAAGAACGTCGACAAGAAGGCCAGTTTCACCGACAAGCGGGCATCCCTCAAGCTCGCGGACAACGAGAAGGACATTGTCCAGGAGGTCAACAAGTGCATTGACATCCTCGAATCGGAAGGCTCCGCGGTCGCATTCCCCGAAGTCTTCCAGCAGCTTCGCCAGGACATGATCCATGTCCAGAAACGGCTCGAACAGACCGATGTGCATGACTTGACGCAGAACATCGAAAAGGACATCATCGTCACCTTGAAGGAAATGATTGATGCCCTCACGGAGGCTCAAAAAGACAACAAGAGCGACCCGGGTAAGCCAGGCAAGGCCGGCAAACCCGGACAGCCGAAGGATCAGAAACTGCTTGAATTGATCCAGGAGCTCAAGATGGTGCGGGCGCTGCAGAAGCGCGTCAATGACCGGACCGTCGATTATGCCAAGCGTTTCCCGAACCAAGAACAAACGGCCGACCCGCAGATCGTTCGCGACCTGCGTATCCTGGCCGAGCGTCAACAACGGATCCAACAGATCGTCGAACGAATTGCGAAGGGAGATAACAAGTGAAACGCATCATTCTCACCGCCTTGTCTCTGGCGTTCCTTCTCGTACTAGGAGGCGTGTCTTCGGCTAACGACAAGAAGGCAACGTTCGGCGCCCTGGAAGCCATGAGCGCTGAGGCCGCCAAGGCCAAGCTGGCTGCCTGGCTCACCGAAGTCGGCAAGTCCGACCAGGCGACCTTGCAAAAACTCGACGCGATCTGGAAAGACAACCAGCGCACCATCCTCGACCGTGCGGCCGATTCCTTCGCCCTGGGCGATGCCGTGGCGGCCAAGCTGATGCAAGAAGCCCGCGACCCGCAGGCGCCCGCCCCGATCGTGGTCCCCACGGTATTCAAGAACGAAAAGGCCTCGGCTTTCTATCGCGCCAATCTTGGCCTGATGTATGCCAGGGCGCTCATCAATCGCCGGGTGTATGAAGAAGCTCTCGATACGCTCAAGCTGTTCGGCGCCGATCAGTGCGTCGATCCGTCGGCGTATCTCTTCCATCGCGCGGTGTGCGAGCACGCCATGCAGCGCAAGGTCGACGCCGGCAAGACGATTGGCCGGCTGCTCGAAGAAGCCCTGCAGATCTCGCCGGACCGCTACAAGACGGTCGCGACGCTGATGCTGCTCGACATGCACACCTGGAAGGACAAGGACCTGGGCGACATCGCGCGCAAGATGGACAACATCGAACGCCGGCTCGACATCGCTCGCGGCGGCCCGGAGACCCATCGCCAGCAGCGTGAAGTCCTCAATCGGCTCGACGAGCTGATCAAGAAGCTCGAGAACCAGAACAAGAAGAAGCCCGGCGATCCGAAGGACGGCGACCCGAAGGACGGCCCGCCCAAGGATGGCCAGGGCGATGAATGCCCCGATGGCGGCGGCAAGCCAGGCCCCGGCTCTTCCGGACCGCCCGACGGCGTCAACCCGCCCTCATCTCCGGCCAACGATATCGGCAATCCGGGTGGCGCGGGGAAAACCGGTGCCGTCGATCCGCAGAAGTTCAAGAAGCTGGTCGCCGACTGGGGCCGTCTGCCCCCAGGCGAACAGCGCCAGGCCCTGCAAGAGCTTACCCGCGGCATGGCCCCGCGCTATCGTGAATCGATCGAGAATTACTTCCGCAACCTGACCAACCCTGCTTTGAATCGGAAGTAAAGTGGGATTGTAGTCCTCCCGCCCTGCGTGAGGACTACCCTGGGCAAGTAGAGTTCAACGCCCTGGCTCGATCTTCGATCGCGCCAGGGTTCGGCCTTTTCACCTTTCTTGAGGAGGACCAATCCGTGAAACGTAGTTGGGTCTCCATTGCCGCTTGCGCCCTCCTCCTTTGCGTGGGGGGCATGGCATTTGGCAATGACAAGAAGGCAACGTTCGGCGCGCTGGAAACCATGAGCGCCGACGCGGCCAAAACCAAGCTTGCCGCCTGGCTCAAGGAAGTCGGCAAGTCCGATGCGGCGACCTTGCAAAAGCTCGACGCGATCTGGCAAGACAACCAGCGTACCATGCTCGACCGCACGGCCGACTCCTTCGCCCTGGGCGATGCCGTGGCGGCAAAGATGATGCAGGAGGCTCGCGACCCGCAGGCGCCGGCGCCAATCGTTGTTCCCACGGTGTTCCAGAACGAGAAGGCCTCGGTCTTTTACCGGGCCAACCTGGGGCTCATGTATGCCCGGGCGCTCGTCAACCGCCGGGTGTATGAGGAAGCCCTCGATACGCTCAAGCTGTTCGGCGCCGAGCAATGCGTCGATCCGTCGGCGTATCTCTTCCATCGTTCGGTATGCGAGCATGCCATGCAGCGCAAGGCCGATGCGTCGAAGACAATCGGGCGTCTGCTTGGAGAAGCCCTGCAGATTTCCCCGGACCGCTACAAGACGGTCGCGACGCTGATGCTGCTCGACATGCACACCTGGAAGGAAAAGGACCTGGGCGACATTTCCCGCAAGATGGACAACATCGAACGCCGGCTCGACATCGCCCGCGGCGGCCCGGAGACCCATCGCCAGCAGCGTGAGGTCCTCAATCGGCTCGATGAGCTGATCAAGAAACTTGAGAATAGCAAGAAGCCGCCCAACCCCAGCCCAGGCGGCGACTGACCGAACGGTGGCGACTGACCCGACGGCGGCAGTCAACCCGGCAGTTCGCCGGGATCACCGAACGGAACGAAGACCAACGGTCCCGCGCCCGACATGGGCAACCCGACCGGACAAAGCACCGGCGCAGTGGATCAGGCCAAGTTCAAGAAGCTCGTCGCCGACTGGGGCCGTTTGCCCCCAGGCGAACAGCGCCAGGCCCTGCAAGAACTCACCCGCGGCATGGCCCCACGCTATCGTGAATCGATCGAGAATTACTTCCGCAACCTGACCAACCCGGCTCTTAACCGGAAGTAAGCAAAGACAGGATTGAAATCCTGTCCCACGACAAGACCGACCAGGGCTGTGGCTACGCAGTTTTCGTGGTCACAGCCCTTTTTTTCCGTTAGGTCAATCGTCCCCTACGACGTTGTCCTTTGAATTTGCACCTTCGCTGAGGCCGCCATGACTCGCTTTCGCTTCCTTGCCATCGCGTTCACTTTGCTTGTTTGCGTGCCGTGCTGGGCCGATGATCTCAAGACCTTGAACGGCAAGGGCGCATCCGGTACGCTGGAGAAGATCAGCGAGAGCGAAATCGTTCTTGGCGTGGGCGGCAAATCGATGTCCACCCCGCTGGCGCAAGTGCTCGATCTTACCGTGCGGCCCGGCAAGTCTCTGCCCGATGCGGCGGTCTACCTCGAAATCCAGCTCATCGACGATTCGATCCTGCGCTGCACCAAGGCGACCTTCGGCCCCAAGGAAGCGGCGTTGGAGTTGACCTCGGGCGCCAGCGTCAAGGTGCCGATCTTCGCGCTGGCGTCGGTCTTGCGCGGCGCCCAGGAGGCCAAGCTCAAGGACCAGTTCGACAAGCTCTTGAAAAATCGCAAGAACTCCGACCGCATCTTCGTTCTGAAGGACGGCGATTTGAATCCGATCACGGGCAGGCTGGGCGCCATCGACGAGGCCAAGCAATCGATCAAGTTCAAGCCGGAGGTGGGGCCGGAGATCGATGTGCAGCTTGATAAGCTCCATGGTTTGCAGTTCCTGCGGACCGATGTGCCCAATGAAGCCAGCCTGTGCAAGATCATCGACGTAGACGGCAACCGCCTGGTGGCCGCCAAGCTGAGCTTTGACGCCGGCAAGTTCCAGATCACCACGCCGTTTGCCCACAAGGTCGCGCTCGACCATAAAGTGGTTGCGCGGATCGATTTCAACTTCGGCCGGCTGACGTATCTCTCCGACCTCGACGCGAAAGCCTCCGAGGCGATCCTCCTGGGCGGTTTCAGCTCGTATCGCAAGGACGCGAACCTGGACGGCGACGCGCTCATTGTGGAAGGCAAGAAATACGAGAAGGGCCTGTCGATGTACGCGGGCACGGAGCTGGAATACAACCTCGGCGGCAAGTACAAGGACTTGAAGGCGGTGCTCGGCGTCGATGCCCGCATTGCCGAGGAAGGGCAGGGCAAGGTCAGGGTGACGATCTATTGCGACCGCGAGAAGCGCGGCGATTATGTGGTTTCAGCCAAGGGGTCGATCCCGATCACCATCAACGTGAAGGACGCCGGCACGCTGCGGATTGTGGTGTCGGGCACGAACTTCACGAACTTCTCCGGCCATGCCACGCTAGCGAATGCCCATGTGAGCCAGTAACTGCGAGAAGAGTTTCTCACAAAGGCGCAAAGGTCGCAAAGGAAGAAAAGAAAAGCCAAGAGAAGGCAGGGAATTAGCAATATCAGATTGCTTTCGTTGTTTTCTCTTTGCGTTCTTTGCGCCTTTGCGAGAAATACGATGAATCGATTACACCCTTTTGGAAATGCACCATGAGGATCGCACTTTACAGTCTGCTGGCAGCGCTGTTCGTCGCGTCGATCGCGTCGGCGCAGCACCCGATGGTCCTGAAGCAGGAGGCCGACCGGGTCGCGGTGATCGCCAGGGTCAAGCCGAGCGTCGTGGCGGTCTTCGCGCGCGGCGGCCAGGGAGGCGGCACGGGGGTCCTCATCAACGATGAAGGCTACGCGCTCACCAACTTCCACGTCGTGCAGCCGACCGGCCCGACCATGCAGTGCGGGCTGGCCGACGGCATTCTCTACGACGGCGTGCTGGTCGGCTGGGACAAGGTCGGCGATGTCGCGCTCATCAAGCTGCTGCCGAAGAAGGATGGCGCTAAGTTCCCCTTCTCCGCGATGGGGAACTCCGACCTGGTGCGCGAAGGCGACTGGTCGATCGCCATGGGCAATCCGTTTTTGCTTGCGACCGACTTCACGCCGACGGTGACGTTCGGCCTCGTCTCCGGCGTACACCGCTATCAGCCGCCCGCGGGGGGCGGGTTCCTCGAATACACCGATTGCATCCAGATCGATACGTCGATCAATCCGGGCAACTCGGGCGGGCCGCTCTTCAACCTCAAGGGTGAGGTCATCGGCATCAACGGCCGCGGGTCGTTTGACAAGCGCGGGCGCATCAATTCGGGCGTCGGCTACGCGATCTCGATCAACCAGATCAAGAACTTCATGGGCCATCTGCAAGCGGGCCTGGACTCCGACCACGCCAGCCTGGGCGCCCTGGTGCGGACGGAAGCGGAAGGCTTCGGCATCGGCAAGACGCGCATCACGGCCATCCTCGACGAGGCCGACGCCGCCCGCCGCGGTCTCGACCTGGAAGACGAGCTTTCTTCCTTCGCCGGCCGGGCGATCACGAGCGACAACCACTACAAGAACGTGGTCGGCATCTTCCCGCGCGGCTGGCGCGTGCCGCTGGAATACCGCCGCGGCGACACCAAGAAAGAGATCCTGGTGCGTCTGATGGGCCAGCAGCGCAAGGAAGTGAATGACCCGATGCAGCCGCCGCCGAAGGTCGATCCGAAACAGCCGCCGCCCATCAAGGGCAAGGGCGGCCCGCAAGGCCCCGCGGCCAAGTACTACGAGCCCAAGGCAGGCTTCGCAAATTATTACTTCAACAAGCAGGAAAAGGCGCGCGTGCTGGCAGGGCTCAAGAAGAACGGCGATTTCGGCGCGCTCGGTGGCGCCTGGACCATCGATGGCGGTGTCCGCCTCCTCAAGTCGAACAACGACAGCTCGTTCACCATCGACATCAAGGACGTGAAAGCCGACGGCAACGAAACGCCGACGGTGCTCGTCAAGATCGGCGCGTTTCCTGACACGCTCGAAATCTTCCCGAAAGACAACATCGCTGCCAAGGATCGCCGCAGGCCGAATGGCTCCGGCGGCCTGATGCCGGCCTTGTACGTGTGGAAGCACCTGATGACCAAGGGCGAGGCGAATCTGTCCGAATGTCTGCACGCCGGCATGGAGCCGTTCTATCCGCCCCGCCTCGACAACGCCGCGCCGCGAACCTGGAGCGACCAGCGCGTCGATGCCGACGTCCTGACGACGCAGCAGGGCCTTTATCGCGTCAAGTGGTTCTTCGCCCGCAGCGACCAGAAGCTGCTCGGCATGGAGCTGCGCATGCAGGAGTATAACGAGGACCCCTGCGAGGTGTACTTCTCCGATTACCGCGCCGTGGACGGCCGGCAGTTGCCGCACCGCATGCAGGTCTATTACAAGGACGTGCATTACGGGACCTTCACCGTGACAAGTTACAAGCTGGCTGGCAACTAAACTTCAAACCCCTCCCCGTTTAGCGCCCGCGCGGCAGCGTCAAGTAATCGGCGTTTTGGCGCGGGCGCTAAACGAGGATTGGAAACCGCACCATGATCCGCAACGTCCTTCCGTCCTGGAAATACCGCCTCGCCGGCTGCTTGCTGCTGCTGGCCGGGGTCAGCACCGTCAACGCCCAGGGGTCCATGACCGCGGCGGCCGCCAAGGTCAACGACAAGATGGTGAAGCTGTTCGGCATCGGCGGCCTCAAGGGGCTGGCTTCTTACGGGTCCGGCATTCTGGTTTCCGAGAATGGCCATATTCTCACCGTCAACAATCACATTCTCGTCAACACCACGGGGCTCAAGGTGCATCTGTACGATGGCCGGCAGTATCAGGCCAAGGTCCTCTTTCGCGAACCGGAACTCGACATTGCCCTGTTGAAGATCGACGAGGAAGTGAACGCGTTGCCGCACTTCGAGTTCGACAAGGAAGCCGCCCGTCCGATGGCCGAGAACGGCGACTGGATTCTCGCGTTCTCCAACCAATTCCAGATTGCCCTGCGCGACGAGCCGATGTCGGTGCAGCGCGGCGTGATCATGGCGGTCGCCGACCTGCGCGGCCGGCGCGGCGTGTTCGACGCGCCCTATAACGGCGATGTCTATTTCCTCGACGTGATCGCGTGCAACCCCGGCGCCGCCGGCGGTGTCGTCACCAATCGCAAGGGGGAGCTTTTGGGAATCCTGGGCCGCGAGCTCAAGAGCACCAGCACCGACACGTGGGTCAACTACGCCGTGCCGATCCAGGCCGCGGTCGACGTGCAGCGCGACGACAAGACGGCAAAAGTCAGCATGGCGATGTTCGTCAAGGATGCGATGAAGGGCACCTACAAGCAAAGCACCAAGATCGTACGCAAGGACCTGGGCGGCTATCACGGCATTGTCCTGGTGGTCAACGCCGTCAGCTCGACGCCGCCCTATGTCGAGGAAGTCGCGACCGGTTCCCCTGCGGAGAAGACCGGGTTGCGGCCGGACGATCTGATCCTTTACGTCGAAGGCTACTCGGTTCCGACCATCAAGATCTTCCGCGAGACGCTGAAACAGTACGGCCCCGGCGAGGAGATTCGCGTGCAACTGCAGCGCGGCAGCAAGCTGGAAAGCGTCAAGCTGAAACTGGGAAATCAGCCGAAGGTGCCGGTGCCGAACTAGGGTGTAATTCTTAGCCCCGTAGGGGCGAAAGCCAATAGCCAGGGGCGCAAGCCCCTGGACCAAAGCCCGCGGGTGTAAAAGCCCCGGAGGGGCGAAAGTGGCTTTCGCCCTTCCAGGGCTTGTCAATGAATGCCGATCCGTTTCCAGGGGCTTGCGCCCCTGGCTAATGACTGCCGCCCTTCCAGGGCTAAAAAGAGGAATCCTCCATGTATCGGTATTGCTTCCTAACTATCCTGTCTTTGAGCGTCATGATTTCTTCTGCGCGCGCTCAGGAAGATTTGAACGACCTGCTCGAGAAGATGACCAAGGACTCTGCCAGGAAGACCGGCGCCAGCGTCGTACAGATCGAAACGCGCGGCGGCGCCGACATGGTCGTGGCGGGACCTAAGGGGCAGGTCTTCCGCAAGGCGCTCGGGCCGACCACCGGCGTCATCGTTTCCGCCGATGGCTATGTCATCACCAGCGCGTTCAACTTCCTCAATAATCCGCCGACGATTCTCGTGCGCGTCGCCGGCCAGCAAGGCGAGCCGCTGGTTGCCACGCGCGTGGCGACCGACAAGTCGCGCATGCTGACGTTGATCAAAGTCGATGCCAAGGGGCTGCCGGTCGCGCCCGTCGTGCCGAAGAAAGAGCTGGCGGAAGGCCAGTGGGCGATCGCGCTGGGCCGGGCGCTCGACTTCAAGATGGATAAAGCCCCCGCGATCTCGGTCGGCGTCATCAGCGCCCTGGGCCGCATCTGGGGCAAGGCGATTCAGACCGATGCCAAGATCTCGCCGATCAACTACGGCGGCCCGATCATCGATATCCAGGGCCGCATCCAGGGCATTCTTATCCCGGCCTCGCCCAAGGGGGACGACGACACCGCCGGCCTGGAATGGTACGACTCCGGCATCGGCTTCGCCATCCCGATGGAAGACATCATGGCCATTTTGCCGCGCCTGAAGGAAGGCAAGGACCTCCAGCGCGGCCTCCTCGGCGTCAACATGAAGAGCCAGGATATTTACAGCGTCGCCCCGGAGATCGGCGCGATTCTGAAGGCGAGCGCTGCCGAGAAGGCGGGCCTGAAGGTGGGCGATCTCCTGATCGAAATCGAAGGCAAGCCGGTCGTCAACATGGCCCAGGTGCAGCACATCCTCGGCGTCAAGTACGAAGGCGACAAGATTTCCGTCAAGTACAAGCGCGGCGCCGAGGTGAAGGAAATCAAGAGCCTGGAGCTGAGCGCCAAGACGATCATCGTCGCCCAGCCGTTCCTCGGCATTCTGCCGATGCGTGACGACCCGAAGCTTGGCGTCGAGATCCGCCACGTCTTCGACAAGAGCCCCGCCGAAAAGGCTGGCCTGAAAGCCGGCGATCGCATCATGAAGTTCGGCAGCGACGACAAGCTGACCGAATTCACCGGCGCCAAGCGCGGCCGCTCGCAGTTCCTCGATTGGCTGAACACCCTCTACCCCGGCGCCGAGATCAAGCTCGCCGTCAAGCGCAAAGGCGCCGACAAGCTCGAAACGCTGACCCTCACGCTCGCGGATCTGCCAGGCTCCATGCCCGGCGCGCCGGCGACGGTGCTCGACAAGCTGCCCCTGGAAGCGTCGTTCAAGAAGGCGCTCGCGCAGCTTGAGATCAACGATCCGAACATCAAGAACCCGAAGATCGTCGAACAGGCGCCGCCGGAACCCGAGACCGGGCTCATCGAAAAGACCACGGCAGACGGCCAGCACAAGTATTGGCTCTGGGTTTATCCGGAATACGATCCGAACATCGCCCACTCGATGATCGTTTGGCTGCATCCGCCGGACAAGAACTCGAAGGAAGAGCTCGACGGCTGGGCCGACCTGTGGGACGAATATTGCCGCAAGAACCACATCATCCTGGTGATGCCCGTCGAGAAGCAAGGCAACTGGCTGCCGCGCGATGCCGACGGCGTCGTTGCCGCCGCCCGCGAAACGGTGAAGACCTACTCGATCGACAACCAGCGCGTGGTCGCGCACGGCATGGGTGTCGGCGGCCAGATGGCGCTGCACCTGGCGTTCAATCACCGCGATCTCTTCAAGGGCGCCTGCGCCGTCGGGGCCACCACGACGGGGCAGATCAAGGACAACGTTGCGACCCAGCGGCTGTCGTTCTACCTCGCCGCCGGCAGTCTTGACCCGCTGGCCAAGTACGTCAGTGAAAGCCGTGTGCTGTTGGCCGATCGTCGCTATGCCGCGTTCTACCGCGAGATGCCCGAGCGCGGCAAGGACTACCTGACGGCAAAAGATATTGCCGAGGCCGTGCGCTGGCTCGATACGCTGGATCAGCAGTGATTCTAATTCCTCCCCTCGCCCCTCCGGGGGAGAGGGGCCGGGGGTGAGGGGGTTGCGTTCGCGCGAGCGCTGCGCCGCAAGCGGCTCACTCCACCATCTCCATCCCAAACACCGTCAGATCATCCTTGAGCCGCGTTTGCGTGAATAGATCGGACGCGAGCCGTTCCACCATTTCCTCGATCGGCAACGCACGGAATTCCTCCACGGCGGCGAGCAAGCTGCTCAGGCCGACGGCGTGCTGCTCGAACGATGCGCTGTCCATCCCGTCGGTGTAGAGCAGTACCTTGTCGCCGGCTTTTAGTTGCTGGGTTTGCAGACGATACTGAGTTTCAAAAACGCCCAAGAGGCCGCCTTCGATTTGCCAGAGACTCGGCTTCCCCTCTTTTGGGACATAGAGCGGATAAGGATGGCCCGCGCGGGAAAAGTGCAAGACGCCGGTCTCACAGTTGAAAAGCACGTAGATCATGGTGATGAAGGGGAGGTCCGCGATCTGCTGCGCGATCAGGTCGCGATTGAGCCGATGCAGCACTTCCGGCGGCGGGACCAGGCGATAGTTTTGGCCAAAGATCTCCTTGCCGCGCACCCCCTTCTTGACAAACATGGTTAGCAAGCTCGCCGCCACGCCGTGCCCCATCGCGTCGGCGACATAAAAGCCGAGGTGCTTCTCATCGAGCCGGGAGATATCGTAAAAGTCGCCGCCGACGCGCGCTTGCGGCTTGTACTTGACGGCAAAGCGCACCTGCGGAAGTTGCGGCAGCGTGTGCGGCAAGAAGCTCTCCTGCAAGCGCTGGGCCAATTCCAGCTCGTTGTCCATGCGTTGATGGGCTTCTTGCAAGCGTTTGGAGATGCCGTGCGCTTCGGCGGCCTGGTCGGCCAGGCGGTCGTGGCGTTCCTTGACGCGCAGGAGCGATTGCACCTGGGCCAAGAGCTCGGCGGTTTCGAAGGGCCGGGCGATGGTGGTATCCGCCCCGCATTCGAGGCCTGCCTGGCGCGCTCGGCCGTCGTCGGCAGGCGCCACGAAGAGGATCGGAGTGTACCCGCCATTCTGATCGGCCCGCAGCCGCTGGCATTGCACAAGGGCCAGCTCCGTCTGCCGGCCGCCATCGACGACGTAAAGATGCGCCTGTGCGTGCGGCTCCTGGAACGAGCGCACGCTAAGAGTGTGGCTCGCCGCAGAGAGACCCTTGTGCACGTCTTCCTGCAGAGGCTTGCTAGCGATCAATTCGATGTGACAGGACAGGGCCGGCATTCGCATTTTCTCCAAGTCGCGCGAATCTCCACTATCGCATAAAGTTTGCGGGTCGGCAAGAGGAACGGACGCAACAAAAAACAGCCCGCGAATTGCTTCGCGGGCTGTTCCTCTTCGACGTTCCCGAACTTTCCAAAGAGAGGCGGTCGTCTGGCGGGTTAGCGGTTCAGGTACCAGTAGTAGGGGGCCTGATAGTTGCTGCTCGGCGCAGTACCTGGGTAGTAATAACTCGGATAGGAATATCCACCAGGCTGATAGCTTGCCGTCTGATAGGGATTGTAGCCGTAGTTGTACGGCATGCCGTAGTAATAGGCCGCCTGTTGCGAGGTTTGTACGGGCGGGGGCGCCGTTTGCGTCGGATACGCCTGCGGCATCTGTTGCGGGTTGGCGCCGAAATACGGGAAGTTACCGGCCGGGGGATTGGCCCCAAACGGGATGTGGCCGTGCGGCATGCCGCCGAACGCTTCGGGACCGGGGACTTGCCCGTTCTTCCACAGGCCCCACAGGACGTTGTTGTTGCCGCTTTGGAGGTGCCAGTTCAGACCAACGCTGAACTTCGAGTTGAGCCAGGCATCTGCCTGGCGCTCGCTGACCACCAGCGCGCAGACTGTGAGCAGACCGAGAGAAAGGAGCTTCTTCATGGTGTTCTCGCTTCGTGATATGGGACAGACATGCTTGTCCGAAGTCAGTCTCGCCTTGAGATTGTCTTTTGTTCGGACGCGTAAGCATTGCCCACAAGCACGCGTCAAGCCAGCGGCAAATCAAAATCTTGAGCAAAAGTATGGCGCATCCGAACGTCGCATCAGGCATTTTTGCGATTTTTGGTTAAAGTCGCGCCTTGATGCCAAAACGCAGCTTGCGTCTAACGCGCCAAGCCGACCCAGCTGGCAAGGTTGAAGGGCGGACTTGAGCGCATTTCCAGAACGAGTTGCCTTGATGGGGCGCCGACCGGCCGCGCGGGCCGCACAATCCGCACGATCGAACCACCAACCAGGCGCGGATCAAATGGATTGCGCATTTCAAGATTGTAATTGTTACTTGACCTCCGGTAGCGAGGGCGAGGCTCCTGCCGAGCCGAAGCCTGCAATCATCATGCGTTATTGGCTACCCCGGCTCGGCGGGAGCCTCGCCCTCCCAGCGGGTGGCATGATCCTACCGAGAAGCCAACCGCTGACGCAGCGCCGAATATCGTTCCGCGGCGTTCTGCCTCTGCACTGCCAGCGCCAGCGCCTTGCGGCTGCCGATCAAGACGACCAGCTTGCGGCCGCGCGTCACCGCCGTGTAAAGCAGATTACGCTGCAGCAAAAGATAGTGTTGCGTGTGCAGCGGCACAATGATTGCCGGGTACTCGCTCCCTTGCGACTTGTGAATCGTCAGGGCATAGGCCAGCGTCACCTCGTCGAGCTCGTCGAATTCGTAGGTCACCGCCCGGCCGTCGTAATCGACCGTCAGCTCTTGATCGTTCTCGTCGATCTTGGCGATCCGGCCGACGTCGCCGTTGAAGACTTCCTTCTGGTAGTCGTTGCGTGTTTGCATCACCTTGTCGCCCACGCGGAACGACCAGCCGAAGCGAGCGACCTCCGGGCCTTCCTGCGCCTCGGGCGGATTGAGGATGGCCTGAAGCTGCAGGTTCAGATTCTTGACGCCAAGCTCCGAGCGATTCATCGGCGTCAGGACCTGCACGTCCTGGAACGGATCGAGCTTGAAACGCGCAGGAATCCGGTCGCGAATCATGGTGATGATGCGCTCGAGGATCACCGCCGGCGCGTCGGCCTCGATGAAGTAGAAATCGCCGAGCTTGCCCTCCGGCGCCGACTCCGGCATCGCGCCGTCGTGGATGCGATACGCCGCCCGGACAATGCCGCTCTCTTGCGCTTGCCGAAAGATCTCTGTCAGCCGCACGACGGGCACGGCTTTCGAGGCGATGATGTTGGCCAACACCGAGCCTGGCCCGACCGACGGCAGCTGATCGGCATCGCCGACGACGAGCAACGAGGCGGCCGCTGGCAGGGCACGTAGGAGTTGATTCATTAGCACGATATCGACCATCGACATTTCATCGACGATCAGCAAATCGAGTTCGAGCGGATGGTCGGCGTTGCGCTGGGGGCCGCGCTGGTCGAATTCGAGCAGGCGATGGATGGTTTTCGCCTCCTGGCCGGTCGATTCAGTCAAGCGCTTGGCGGCCCGGCCGGTGGGGGCGCACAAGCTGACGCGCAGCTTCTTGGCCAGGAAGATTTCGAGGATACCGCGTACGAGCGTGGTCTTGCCGACGCCGGGCCCGCCGGTGAGGACGAGCACTTTCTGCGTGGCCGCTTGCCGGATCGCCTCGCGCTGTGATGCCGCCAGCGTGAGGCTCATCTTCTTTTCTACCCAGGCAACAGCAGCATCCAGATCGATCGCCGGCAATACATGGGCTCCTTGAGTGAGATCGCGCAGGCGCTGGCCAACGCCGACCTCTGCGTGGTGAAGCCGGCGCAGGTAAAGCCACGGCGCCGGCGTCAGGGTTGTCTCGCGGATCAACTCCTGTTGCTCAAGAAGCAAGCGCGTGGCTTCCTTGAGGATCGGCGGATCGATGCCGGTCTGATCCGCCGCGGCCTGCCAGACGGCCTCCTCGGGCAGGGCGCAATGCCCGTCGCTGGAGGCTTCCTGGAGAATGTAGCGCAGGGCGGCCTGCGCGCGCGGGACCGCCTGGCGATCGAAGCCGAGCTTGAGGGCGAGCTGGTCCGCGGTTTGAAAGCCGATGCCCCAGACGTCGTCCGCGAGGCGATAGGGGTTGGTCTTGACGATGTCCATCGCACTGTCGCCGTAGGTCTTGTAGATGCGCACCGCCTGGCCCGTGCCGACGTCGTGCGATTGCAAGAAGACCATGATGTCGCGCACCGCTTTTTGCTGCCGCCAGCTTTCGCGGATTTGCTGAATGCGTTTGGCGCCGATGCCCTTGATTTCCTTGAGGTAGGTGGGACTTTCGCCGATCACGTCCAGGGTGCGAGCGCCGAAGGCCGCGACGATTTTCTTGGCGTACACCGGTCCGATCCCCTTCACCAGCCCGGAGCCGAGGTATTTTTCGATGCCTTCGATCGTGCTCGGCGGCAACAGGCGCAGCGTGTCGGCCTTGAACTGCTTGCCGAACTCCGGATCGTCGGCCCACTTCCCGGTCGCCTCGATGAACTCGCCGGCAATCGCACGCGGCGTCTGCCCAACGACGGTGACAGATCCGCGAATGCCCTTCACCTCGACGCGCAGCACCACAAAGCCGCTCTCCGCGTTGTGGAAGGTGACTCGCTCAATGGTGCCGGATAGTTGATCGGACATGGCAGTTATTTCGGTGTGGTCGCCTTCAGGCGTTCAAGGGCCGACTGCGCGAGCCGTGTTTTGGCGGCACTCGCGTCACCGGCTGCGACCTGAGCGAGCACCTGGCGCGACTCCGGCGTGGCGAGCAGTTCCAGGATTTGCAAGCCGCGTAGATCGCGCAGAGTTTCCGGCGTGAGCGATGTCTCGACGGTCTTGAGCAATTCCTGGATGCGGCGTGCGGTTTCGAGGTCGGGTGCTTTCTTGAGCGCCTGTTCGAGGGCGGGAAACGAGCGTGGGCCGATCTGCTTGAGCCGGCGGATGGCGACGTCGCGCTGAGCGAATTTGGGGGCGGCGAGGTTGGCCACCAGAAGTGTGATTTCCTTGTCGGTCGCGCCGCCATCCGCCTCCAGGCGTTTCGCCAGTACTTCGATGGCACGCTTGGGATCGGCGAGCAGCGGCCACACCACCCGATAGGCATGCTCGGGCGAACCGCCGAGATCGAGCCAGAGCTTCTCGGCATCCTTCCAGTTGGCGGGAAGGGCCGGGCTTGCCGGCATCAGGGACCAGACGAGCGCTGTCGTATCGCGCCCGCCGGAGAGCAAGCGCCGGCTATCGGGCGAAAATGCCAGGCCGCTGACGTAGCCGCGATGCCCCTTGAGCACGTTGATTTCCTTGCCCGTCATTGTCTCAAGCAGCACGGTTTCCCCTTCCAGATGCGCGAAGGCGAACCACTGCCCGTGCGGCGCGAAGGCGAGCGTTGGCAAGGACACCGTGCGCGGCAAATTCTCGATGTCGGCGAGGTACATCTCGCGCAGCAATCGGCCGCTCGGTAAGTGCCAGAGTTCGAGCCGATTGGGGAAGCCGATGACGGCGAGCGTTTCCGCGTCAGGCGAGAGCATCAGGCGCACGATCGGCGTCGGGCTGGGTCGAAAGCTCTTGACGCTTTTGCCTGCGGCGATGTCCCAGACGTGCAGCGTGTCCGCAAGCGGGTCCTCGCCATCCTGTTTGCGAGGCAAGAACCACTTGCCGGTGATGGCGAGCTTGCCGCTGAAGACGACCGAAGACCATTCGCCGTAGGAGGTCTTGCCCGCGGGTTCCAGGCGCTGGATCGTCTTGGCGGTGGCGGGATTCCAGAAGAGCAGTGCATGGCCATTGAGGAAGCTGGCGGCGCGGCGTCCGTCGGCAGTCAGCACGGCGCGGTAGCTGTTGGTCTGCTCGAAGCGGAAGTCGTCATCGGCCTTCAATTCGATCGGCTTGCCCGTGGTCAGGTCCCAGCGCTGGCCGCCGATGAAGATCTCCGGGCGATCGACGGAGAAGGCCAAGCCGTCAGTGAGGGTGCGGCGGCTGCGCGGTCCGCCGCTGCTGCGGGCTTTCAGCGTTTCGAGGTTGAGCGTGTGCAGCAGCTTGGCGCTCCTGGCGTCCCAGACGCGGGCGACGCCTTCGACGTTGGCCGCCGTCGCGATCGTCTTGCCGTCGTGGGAGAAGGCGACAGCATCGACGTAGTGGCGATGCGCCTCGGGCGTGGTCTGTTCCTTGCCCGTCGTCAGGTCCCACAGTAGGAGGCGCGGCGACGCCGACTCGAATCGGCTCGGGCAGGCCGCCAGCAGCTTGCCGTCGCCCGACATGGCGAGATGCCGAATCAGCGTCGAGGTGTCGAATTCGTGCAACACTTTGTCGCTGCCGAACTCCATCACTTTGGGGCCATCGGTGGTTGCCAGGGTCTTGCCCGCTGAATCAATGGCGTAGGACGAGCCGACCGATTGGTCGAGTTTGGGGAGGCGCACCCCGGCTTTCGCGTCCCAGGCAATCATGCGGGCGCCGACCTGGCCGAGGAGCGTCTTGTTGTCCGGCAAGAACGTGAAGTTGCGGACTTGCTTGCCCGCCTGGTCGAACTCCTTGAGCTTGTCCCCCTTGAGAGCGTCCCAGACGACGACGACGATGGTCAGTTTTTTCTTGACATCTATCGGGACCTTTCCGGAGGCGAGCAGCTTGCCGTCGGGGCTGAAGGCGAGCGCGCTGGCGGTTCCCACCAGGCCGGCGTAACGGCGCAGCTCCTTGCCTCCCTCGATTTCGTAGAGGACGATGTCGGCCTCCTCGGTCATGGCGATGGCGATCGATTTGCTGTCGGGTGAAAAGGCGAACACTCGCGGCGCGTTGCCGATCGGCAGGCGCGGCGATTCTTTCTTGCGAAGGTTGTGGACTTCAAAGGGAGCGTCCTCGCCGAACGCTAGCCAATGGCCATCGGGCGAGATGGCGACGCGCTTGCCGCTCTCCCCCACTGTGACCATGCGTTCCTTGCCGGTGTCGGCGTCCCACAAATAGACCCGGCCATCGCGATCGACGGCGGCGAGGAGCTTGCCATCGTGCGACAACACGAGCGACACGACTTCGGCTTGGGTGCAAAATCGCGAGGTGCCGAAGCGGTGCAGGGCTTGCGCGGCAACGGCATGGCCAAACACGAGAGCGAAACCGACGAGGAGGATGCGAGACCATTTCATGGGAAAGTCCTCGCGCTATTCCGCAGGCTCCCTGCGGGCGGTCAGGCCATCATCGCATCCGTCACGTTGAGATTGGAGTAGACGTTCTGCACGTCGTCATGATCGTCGAGGGCTTCCAGGAGGGCCATCACTTTTTGGCCCGTCTCGGTGTCGCAATCGACCTGGAGCTTGCCGATCTGGTTGATCGACGCACTGGTGACGAATGGCGTGAGGTTGTTCTTTTCGAGCGAGGCCTTGACCTGGAGGAAGGCGGTCGGGTCGCAGGTGATCTCGAAGGTGTCGCCGAAGTTCTTGATGTCGTCGGCGCCGGCGTCGAGGGCGAGCGTGAGCAGCGTGTCCTCATCGGTGGCGCTGGCCGGGATCTCGAAGAGCCCCTTGCGGTCGAACATATAGGCGACGCAGCCCGGCCCGCCCATGTTGCCCCCCGCACGCTCGAAGATCTTGCGCACCTCGCCATTGGTGCGGTTGCGGTTATCGGTGAGAATGTCGCAGATGATGGCGACGCCGCCGGGGCCGAAGCCTTCGTAGACGATCTCGTCGAAGGCTTGCCCTTCGAGCTCGCCGGCCCCCTTCTTCATGGCCCGTTCGATGTTTTCCTTGGGCATCGACACGCTGCGGGCTTTATCAATGGCAAAGCGGAGGCGGACGTTCATGACCGGATCGCTGCCGCCGACACGGGCCGCCACCATGATCGCCCGGCTCAACTTGCTCCACAGGCGGCCACGCTTGGCATCGACGATGCCCTTGTGGTGCGCCATGTTCTTCCAGTGGGAATGCCCTGCCATGCTGCCTCTCCAGAAATCAGTTTTGATGTGGTGATATTGTAGATGCGCGTGAAATGGATGCAAGCGGGTTCTCGTTGTGGCATGGTCTTCCGACCATGCCACTCGCGGCTTGACCGAAGGTCTCCTGAATCGCCGGGAGACCTGCGGTCGAAGCGGGTGGCACGGTCAGGAGACTGGGCCACAACTGGGCGCTAGACCGCTTCGGGAATCAGAAAACTTAAGTGCAGCTCCGCGTGCCGGCAATGAAGCTGGTCCCATTGCTCGCGCGTCAATTCGCCGAGGAACGGGCTGCGATGACGTTGGCTTTCCGTCTTGAGACGTTGGATCGAAGTACGCAAGATCCGCAAACCCTCTTCCCAGCTCGTCTCCTCCGGCACCAGGTACTTGGCGGTGGCCTCGGGCAACGCAAAGCCCGCAGGCATCGGGTTGCGCAGGAAGCGATTCTTCATGAACCAGCCGAATAGCCGCACATACCAGGGCGCCTGGACTTTCGCGCCGTCTAGGCACCAGTCCATAGGGACGGATAGGTGCCGAAGGATCTGCCCGGGCGACCAGTTTCCAAGCGTGCGCAGCTTGCTCTGATTCAAACGTTCCAGCTCGGCCAGGATATCGTCGAGCGTGCTGAACTTGAGTTGACGTCGGCCTTCGACTTTGGCGGTATCGACGGGCATGGATTCTCCTTCACATTGCCCGCCGTTTACGGCGGCTGGGCAGCGAACTCGCCGTAAACGGCGGGCTATATGGTCTAGCGCCCGCCAATCTCTTCCTTCACGCGCTCGATCTTGCGCCGCAGGTCGCGTATTCGTTCTTCATCTTTGCCGCGGGCGCCTTGCTGATAGAGTTTGAGCGCGCGTTGCCAGACTCGGCTAGCCTCGGGGCGCATCTTGAGGCGGTTGTAGACGTCGCCGAGGTGGTCGTAGATGGTCGGGTCCTCGCCGCCGTCGAGCGCGGCGGCGCGTTCCAGTTCCTTCTTCGCTTCCTCGACCTGGCCGCGGCGGAACAGCACCCAGCCCAGGCTGTCGACGTAGGCGGCGTTGTCCTTGTCCTCGGCCAGGCTGAAGTTGGGATTGCGGCGGCGCTGCACGCGATCCAGGTCGAGAGCCTTGCGGATCATGGCTTCCGCGGCGGCGAGGTTCTTGGCTTGGTCGGCCCACAGGTAGCCGAGGTCGTTGTTGGCGGTCGCGTTGTCCGGGTCGATCTTCAGAATCAGATGCAACTGCTCTTCGGACTTGGCTTGCTGCTTCGAAGCCGAGTAGATGTTCGACAGGACATAGCGCAGCTCGACCGCGTCCGCCGGCTTTTCATGGGTTTTGAGCAGGGCCTTGCACTCGGTCTCGGCATCGTCAAAACGCTGGGCCATCGTCAGGATGCGCACGCGCAGGAGCTGGAACAGCAAGCGATTGTCGTCGTCGGCTTGTTTGGCGGCAAGGTCGGCCTGGCGCAGGGCGTCGTCGTAGCGATGCAGGGCGGCGAGGGCGCGGGCTGCTTCCCTGAAGAAGAGGAGCGGGTTGGTGGTTTTCGATTTCGCCAGGCCGTCCTGGCAGAGCTTGACCGTGGCCTCGTGCTTGCGCTGTTGCGCCAGGGCGCGCAGGAGACCGCTGTAGATGATCGGCTCGTTGGTGGGTTGCGCGCCCTTCAACGATAGCGTGTAAAATCGCTCCGCTTCCACTCCCTTGCGGTGCTGGTCAGCCAGGATGGCGAGAAAGTAGACGGTGTCGTGCTTCAATTCCGGCTCGTTCACCTTGCGCCGAAAGGCGGTCTCGACCAGTTTGCGTGCCAGTTCACCGTCCTCGCGCAGGGCGGCGACCATCGCCTTGGCGTGATTGACAGCGCTCACCGGCGGCGGGCCATCGGTGCGCGAAGCCTTCTCGATGGTCTTGTCGAGCAGCGCCAGCGTGCGGGCCATGCCGGCGGGGCCTTCGTCCTTGTAGAGCTGGAAGAGCCCGCGATAGAGATCGGCGCTTGGCGAGTCCTCCGCCAGCTTGGTGTAGATCGCCTCTGCCTTCGCGGGGAGCTTGGCCTGGGCGTACTCTTTGGCGAGCAGTAGCTGCATGCCGGTGTTGAAGCGATCGCGCGTGGCGGCCTCTTCGAGCCAGGGGACAATGGCCTCGGTCTTTTTCAGTCGACGGAGCAGGTTGATTTTCAGCTCGTACGGTTCGATGCTCAGCGGCTGCGTCTGCAAGTAAGCGTCCATGAATTTGAGCGCGCCGGGCAGATTGCCTTGCTCGTCGCATACCTTGGCGATCACGTAATTGAGTCGGCCTGCTCGCTCCGGCGCAAGGGCCTGGGACTTCTCGAGGGCAGCGATGGCCTGATCGTATTGCTTGGCCTTGCCGTGCAGCTCGCCGATCTTCTCGTACGTCTCGGAGGCCCGGGCGAGGATCGCCTCACGCGGCACATGCGCTTTCGCTTGAATCTGATCGGGATGCTCCAGGATGGCGGCCGCCTTGGCATAGGCGTCGGCGGCGGGGCCGAACTTGCCGAGGCCTTCATGGAGCCCGCCCAGGTCCAGCCAGAGTTGCTGTGCCGCCCCGGGGTGATCCTTGATCGCGGCGGCCTGGAGCCCGCGTTCCAGGGCCGCGATGGCGTCCGTGGGCCTGGCAGACGATTTGTGCAGCTTGGCCAGGACGTACCAGGTTGAATAATCACCCGGATCGAGAGCGACGACCTTCTTGGCCAACACAAGCGCATCGGGCAGCCGATCCATGCCGACCAGGAGCGGGATCTGCGCCTTGTAGAGCGCCGGCGCATCGGGATCGAGGCGGGCGGCTTCCTCGAACGCCTTCAGCGCGTCGGCGTAGCGCTCCTCATATTGCAGGATTAGCCCGTTAACGTATTGATGCAGCGAATCGCGCTGGTTCAATTCCTGGCGGGTCGGCGGCTTCTTGGGAACGTAGAACTTCGGCGGATCGTCGAGGCGCAGGTTCTGGCCCCAGGCGGCGCCGACGGCGAAAAGCAGCACTGCCGTGAGCAGCCAGCGAGTGTATCGATACATGGGATTGACCTCTTTTTGCAGAATCGAAGGTCAACGAGGCAACTCATGGAAGTGAGTCGATTGTACCGCAACGGGTCAAGCCGTGCCAAGGCGGATTGAGCACTCAGAGCCCGACGCGCCAGCAAGGGAAGGCGTCCCTTGCTGGCGCGCCGGGCTCCAGGCAAACTCACGCATTGGCCGTCACTCGGCTTCTTGCATCTTCACCAGTTGATCGGCCCTGGTGATCTGAAAAATCCCTTTGATCGCGGGCTCCAGGTTGCACACCACTACTTGGCAGCTCGATTTGTTCAGCTCCTTCAGGACGGACAGGAGCCGGCCAAAGGCGCTGCTGGAAAGGTACTTCACGTTCTGAAAATCAAGCAGCAGTTCGGTCGGCTTGACATCGTTCACAATGTCGCGAACCCGGGTGAATACCTCGATGTTTTTCTGATCGAAGACCGGAAACGACGCCAGCGTGATCGTGATCGATGCTTGGTTTTCAAATCGCGTGACATTCCCGCAATGGTCACATAGAGAGTCCGCCGGCGAGTCAACCTGGCCAGGTTGCCCACAGACCGGGCAACGGCGCAGCTCGCCTTCAGGCGTTTGGGCCGAAATCATCCATCGCCTCCGCTCCGCTGAACCCTTTTTCCTGTTCCAATCCGATCTTATCGAGAGCCATCTCGCGGACAAGCGAAAAAGCCCGTAGTGGCGAGTTCCGCTATCATGACCATGTCCTCTCCAGGAGAATACTTTGCATGGAACCCTTCGGCATTGCGTTGCTTGGCTGCGGCACCGTCGGCACCGGCGTCGCCAAGATGCTGCTCGAACATCCCGATCGACTTACCGCCCGCGCTGGCCGCAAGCTGGAGCTGCGCCGCATTGTGGTGGACGATGCCAAGAAGCCGCGCCCGTCGGGTATTCCATCATCGCTTTTCACGACGAATCTCCGTGCGGTGATCGACGATCCGGCGGTTCAGGTGGTCGTCGAAGTCGTGGGCGGCATCGACTGGGCCAAGCAAGCCGTCCTCGATCTCCTGGCCGCGGGCAAACACATCGTCACCGCCAACAAGGCATTGCTGGCGACCCACGGCGGCGAAATTTTCGACGCGGGCAGGCGCCATGGCCAGGCCATCGCCTTTGAAGCCTCGGTCGGCGGCGGCATTCCGATCATCGGCGCGCTTTGCCAGGGGCTGGCGGCCAATCAAATCCTGTCGCTTCAAGGCATTCTCAACGGCACCTGCAACTACATCCTCACCTGCATGACCGAAAACGGTTGCAGCTATGCCGACATGCTGGCCGACGCCCAGCGCAAAGGCTACGCCGAGGCCGATCCGACGATGGACGTGGACGGGACCGACTCCGCTCACAAGCTCGCGATCCTCGTGCAGATTGCCTTCGGCGTCGCCCTGCCGCTGTCGGCAATCCAGCGCCGCGGCATCGCGGGCATCGACTTGTTGGATATCCGCTTCGCCAAGGAACTGGGTTACACCATCAAGTTGTTGGCTGAGGCCTGGTTGGAGCCAGCCGCTTGCGGCTTAGCACCGCATGCTAAGCCGCAATCGGCAAAATGTGACCAACTCGCCATGCATGTCTCGCCCGTGATGCTGCGGCAGAACGCGCCGCTGGCCTTGGTGCGCGACGCTTACAACGCGCTGTTCGTCGTCGGCGACGCCGTCGGTAGCACGCTCTACTATGGCCGCGGGGCAGGGCAGATGCCCACCGCCAGCGCCGTCGTCGCCGACCTCATCGACATGGCGGTCGGCCGCGCCCAGCAGACCTTCCGCAGTCTGAAGCTGTGGTCGGGCAACCACCGCAACATCGTAGTCCGCGATCCGAGCACGATGCGCAGCAGATTCTACCTGCGCATGATGGTCGAAGACCGCCCCGGCGTGATGGCCGACATCACGCGCATTCTCGCCAATCACCAGATCAGCATCGCGTCGGTGATCCAGCACGAGGCGCTCGAACACGCCGACGGGGAGTCCGAGATCGTGCCGCTCATCATCATGACGCATACGGTTCCGACGGGGAGCTTCCGGGCAGCGCTGGACGAGATCGATCGGCTGGTGTCGGTGCGGCCGCCGAGCGTGTATTATCCTGTTGGTGATTGAACCGATCTTCCTCCCCTCTCCCCTGGTACTCCGGGGGAGAGGGGCCGGGGGTGAGGGGGTGTGAGCGCCCGCGGCGGTGGAGTTAATCGATTGAAAAGGGTGCCAGGTTCCTGGTTGTCGAAATCGGCGGCGCGCGCGGCGGCCTGGGAGCCGGCATCCTCGCGCGATTTTGGTTGAAAATGCCATCGAGCCCAGTTACCATTCACCTGCTTACACGAGCCGTTCTTGACGGAGGCGCAATTCATGCACGGTGATCACAGCGGATATTTGAAATTCAACGGGCGGTCCCGCCTTGACAAAGCAATTAACACTTTGCTTGGGATCGTCGAGGGCATCGCTGTCGATTCGTCGATCAATGGACAGGAATTGGGCTACTAGGGGAGGGTCCATTCCCATTTTGGGGTCATGCAGCTGCGGCGTAAGCAGCTGACGTTGATGGCGTTTGCGGCGTCGGTGGCGTGATCTCAATAGCCGCATTCAATTGAGCAACCATGTGTGGGGATAGCCATTCCCAATCGAGGCGGCGATCAC